>JALHMA010000013.1:0-22517 GCA_022844265.1 Saprospiraceae bacterium
GGTTCCGCAACATTCACATCGCTGACGCCTAAAGGCGGCGACCAGGCATAAGTGACCGGGCGACCTGCCGGCGCGGTCACGGTCGTGATATCCACTGTAAAACCCAGATCGAGGGTCGTATCGCCGGGTTCTGCCATCACTTCCAAGGGGGGCGGCTGGAGAATCGTGGCAAAAACGGAGTCGATACAGCCGCCGCCGTCTTTAATTTTGATCCAGTAATCGCCGGCAGGCAGGTTGCTGAGTGTGTCGAAGGGCACAAAATTGACCCCGTCGGCGCTGAAGGTATAGGGCATTCGGCCGCCCTGCCCTTCCACGCGGATTTCACCGGTAGGCAGTCCGTTGCAAAGCAAATCCAGCACATCCACCAATTCGACCGCTACATCCGCCGGTTCGATTATCGCAATACTGCCCGTAATAGTACAGCCATTGCCATCCGTCACGGTTACGGTAAACGGGCCGGGTGGCAGGTCGTTGGCTTTGTCGGTGGTTTGTCCGTCCGACCACAGGTAAGTATAGTTGCCCACGCCGCCGGAAGGAATGGCTATGCCCATGCCGTCGTTGGCGGTAAAGCAGGAAATATCTATGGTATCGACGGCCAGTTCCAGCACCGGATTATCGGTTACATCTACTTCAAAGGTTCCTTTACAGAGCACTTCATCGACGGCCTGTATGGTGTATGTGCCCGCTGCAAAACCGCCCTGAAAATTTTGATTGATAAAGCCGCCGCCAAAATCGAACTGAATAGGCTGCACGCCGTTTGTTACATTCATGGTAATCACCCCGTTGTCATCGCCGAAACAAAGCGGTTTGTCCACAACGGCTTCAGCGGTCAGTACCCGTTCTTTTACATCGATGGAAAGATCGGTTTCGCAGTTATTGGAGTCCCGAATGACCAAGGTATAAACACCTACGCCCAATCCGCTCAGGCTGGGCGTCGTACCGAACGGCCCGCCATTCCAACTATATAAATATGGCGGCGTACCGCTGGTAATATTGTTGATCGTGACCGTTCCGTTGGCCGTTCCGTTGCAGTCCGGCGCTGCGATCAGCGTATCCACTTCCACATCGGGGAAAATATTTACCGTTTGAATGTCGGTTACTTTACAACCCAGTGCGGTCTCCAGCGTAAGCACCACGGGCCGAAGTCCGGGGGTATTAAACTGTACGGTGTGCGGGCCGGGGCCTGTTGCGGTTTGTGGCACGGCATCGGCGCCGAAACTCCATTTCCAGGCCGTAATGGCGCCCAGCGCAAATGTGGAGGCATCCAGCACGTCCACGGCGGTACCGAGACAAACAGCAGGCGGGTCGGTTGTAAATGCCGCTTCTGGGCCGAGAAACAGCCCCGTGCCGCCAAAGTCGATCAGGAAACCATTGCCCGTAGATGTGAAGTTATTGACGCACAGCGCATAAGATTCACCTGCCACCATCTGTAAAGGCGACAGCCAGCCATCGTCACCTGCATTGGCGCACCCCGCGTCTTCACTAATGTCTGGGTCGCCGGCCCTTAAACCGGTGGGACCCATACAGGGGCTTGGGAAGTTAAAATCTCCGGAGGCCATGCAACGCAACAATTGTTTGCCCTGGCAATTGCCGATACCATTCGGCAGCCGGTATAAAGCGAAGTCGAGGTCATCTGTAATATTCAGCGGGGTGAGCGTAAATTCAAGTGTTCCGGATTGGGAGCAAGTCCAAACAAACCAGGTTGAATTGGTTTCAAAGTTGCCGGGCGCCCCATTGGAAAAGCAGGTAGCATCTGTCAGTTCGGCGATATTGGTGCCTGCTCCGGCTACATTTTGAACCACAAAAGAGGATTTATCGCATAAAATGGCCGCATCCGGGCAGTCGGAAGTCGGTTCGATGGGCGGGTTGTAGTTGTTGATACACAGCTGGAAGGTACCCACCCTGCCTGCGTTGCCCTGTATCCGAATCAGGTAGGTAGAGCCTACGAACAGTCCGCCCTGGTAGCCCTCCACAATGTGGGTACTACCCGCAGTGCTCTGGCATTCGAGCTGATTGATGGTGCCGCCGCAGTTGCCGAAATAAAGCGCCACTTGCGGATTTCGAAGGGTTCCTCCAGCCGCCTGCGGCGTAGCGCCCCGCACCGTGATGGTCACGTCGGTGGCTTGTGCCGTAAAGGCAAACCACACGTCATTCTGGGTGGCGCCAAAGCAGGTGGCAGGGCCGTAGGTAGAAGGTGTAGCGTTCTCATTGGTGAACGCCGCATTGGCACTGCAAAAATTCAGTACATTGGGAATCACAATGGGATTGGTACACTCGTCATTGGAGGGCTGTGCCACTGCGGCAAGCGCCCCGAACAATGCGATAATCAGAATAAGTTCTTGTTTTCTCATGATCATGTTGTGTTTTCGATCTCAGGCTTGATTTTATTCGGTAAAATATCCGTTAATAACCCTGAAATACGGCTTTTGGAATCGTATCAGCAGTATGGACTTTGAGGTAGACGCAAAAACAGGGCATTTTGTTGGCTGCATAATGTGTCAAAGTTTTCTTAAAAAAGATTGGACCGGCAGGTTGAGGAATGAGGAATGAGGAATGAGGGATGAATTATCCACTCACGAATGCAAACATCCCTCATTCCTCATCCCTCATCAACCTAAGTCTTCCGGGCCGCAAATTAGCAAAATGCCAATCCCGGCGAAAATATTACTTTTGCGCCGCAGACGCTGGTTCTACATGAACATTGGTAATTGAACATTGGACGTAGAACATTAAATTTTTAGATTAATGAAATGTCCAATGCCCAATTATCAATGTTCAATTTCCATGTAGACCCTGCATGCAAACCCTTTTTATGAAACATATTCCCAATCTGTTAACGCTGGCCAACCTGTTTTTCGGGTGTTGTGCATTGTTGTACACCCTTGCATTCGACCCGGTGACGGCGGCATTTTTTACCCTCGGCTCTTTCCTCTGCGATTATGCCGATGGCATGGCAGCACGGGCTTTGGGCGTCAGTTCGCCGCTCGGCAAAGAACTCGACTCGCTGGCAGATGTCATCAGTTTCGGTGTCGTTCCGGGCGCTATGTTGTACCAATTGCTGAAAACAGGCTTGTGCGATGCGGATCAGATGGTTCCGGCAGGACAGGTCTTTGCAATTTGTACTGCGGCATTACCGGCTTTTGTGCTCTCCGCCAGTTCGGGGCTGCGGCTGGGGCGTTTCAACCTCGATACCCGGCAGACTACTTATTTCATCGGACTGAGCACACCGGCCTGTACAGTGTTTGTTTTGGGCCTGATGCTGACGGCGCACCACAATTACTTCGGTCTGGCCGATTCGCTGCATAACCCGTGGCTTTTATACGGATTGGTGGCTGTTTTGTCCTGGCTGCTCAATAGCGAAATCCCGATGTTCGGCATGAAAATCAAACGATTCGACTGGAGCAGCAATGCGTTCAACCTGGCGTTTTTACTGTTGTTTGTCCTGCTCGTTTTTTTCCTGAAAGAACTGGCCTTTTCAATCATCATTCTTGTTTATATCCTAGCGTCTATTGTTTTAAAAAATAAAATTGTACAAGAAAGTTGATGAAGGTTGATAAGGGTTGATGAAGGTTGATATACAGCCGCTCGAAAAGAGTAAAATCGCTTCATTTTCGAGTGGCTGTATATCAACCTTCATCAACCTTCATCAACCTTCATCAACCTTCAACAACCTTTCCCACTATGAAATTCATCGCCGAAATTGACATCATGCCCCACCGCGAACTCCTCGATCCGCAAGGCAAAGCGGTGGTCAATAACATGAAACACCTCCATCTTTCCGGTATATCGGATGTGCGCATCGGTCGCCACGTCAGCATGACGCTCGAAGCCAACAACGAAGCCGAGGCCCGCCAGAAAGTAGAGACCGCCTGCCAGAAACTGCTGGCTAATCTGATTATGGAAACGTATCATTTCACGCTTACTCAAGGGTAGTGTTTGGTGTTTGGTGTTTAGTGTTTGGGGCGCTCCGCCCTTGGCGACTGCGAGTAATTTAGCCAAAATATATACAGTCGCCAAGGGCGGAGCGCCCCAAACACTAAACACTAAACACCAAACACCTTTTGCACTTATGCTCTACATCGTACCCACACCCATCGGCAACCTCGAAGATATCACGCTGCGCGCCCTGCGCATCCTGAAAGAGGTGTCGGTCATCATGGCGGAAGACACGCGCACCAGTCGCAGGTTGCTGGATCACTACGGGATCACGACGCACATGCGTGCCTTTCATGCGCACAATGAACATGCGGTGACCGAGCGGGTGGTAGACGATCTGGCATCGGGCATCACCATGGCCCTCATTTCCGACGCCGGCACGCCCGGCATAAGCGACCCCGGATTCCTGCTGGCCCGGGCTTGCCAGCGCAGGGGCGTACGAGTGGAGTGCCTGCCCGGCCCAACGGCTTTTGTGCCGGCTTTGGTGGCCAGCGGATTGCCTTGTGATACTTTCCACTTCGAGGGGTTTTTACCGCATAAAAAAGGCCGCCAGACCCGCCTGAAATATTTGTCGGCGCTCCCGCACACTTTTGTGCTGTACGAGTCGCCGCACCGCTTGCTGAAATGCCTCGAAGAACTCAGCACTTTTTGCGGCCCGGAACGACAAGCCTGTGTGGCCCGCGAATTGAGCAAAAAACACGAGGAAGTCAAAACGGCTTCTCTGGCGGAACTAAAAGCGCATTTCAGTGCGAAAGAGGTGAAAGGCGAGATTGTGATGGTGGTGGCGGGGAATGATGAGCGATGAATGATGAGCGATGAATGATGAATGGCCGAGCGTGATGTCGGACATCACGCTCGGCCATTCATCATTCATCATTCATCATTCATCGCTCATCATTCATCATCAAGGCCCACCTTGAAATTTTCAAAAATAATATTTCCCACAAACAATTCACATTCAATTGTTTACAAAAAAATTTGGGCTTCAAAAAAACTTTTTTCAAAAAATAAATCAAAAACAGGCAGCGTTGGGTGAGGGGCCGGGCGTTATCCAAATGTCTTACAAACATATAACCGATCACCTGACGACAATAACCATGACCGCAACCTTCACTTACACCCTTGTACTTGCCGCTATCTATATCGTTCGCAAAGTCGGGGTTCTGAAAACCCAAAATGCCTAGTGTAATCTGCCACCACCACTTCTAAAGCGTCCCTGCCGGATAAAATTTCCGGCAGGGACGCTTTTTTTATAGCTCTATCACCTACTTTTATGATTCTACAAACACCAAACACGGGCCAAAGGCGAAGTACACCAAACACCAAACCCTAAACACCAAACACCCTTTGTCCTTTCACTTATTTGCCCTTTTACTTATGGCTATTCTTGCAAATACCCGACTCGCTTACTGTAGCTTCGTTGTACCCGATCTGGACGCAGCGGTACAATTTTTCACCACCTGGCTGGGCTTTCAGGTAGTATCGGAAGAAGGCCCCATACAGTCGGACTCCGATGACCGTATCACGCGGCAATATGCCATGCCGGACCGGGCGGTTGGCCGCTCCAGTTTGCTTGGCCTGGGTGGACAACACATCGAACTGCGGGAATGGGTTGTGTATGGTCAGGGACTGAATCCTTTGCGCGAAAGCACAGTACCCGGATGCAGTATTGCTGTGCGGGTTGCCCATTTTGACGCCACGCTGGAGCAGTTGAAACAAATACCCCGGATGCGTATGCTGGAAATCAATCGGGAAGCAGGGTTTGTGTATTGTTTTACCCCATTTGGGGTACAACTGCTGCTGCTGCGCGACGATATGTTGAGTACCTGAAGATTTGAGTATTTGAGTATCTGAGTATTTGAGTATCTGAGTATTCGAGTATTTGAGTATTCGAGTATCTGACTGCTTAAGGGAACAGTCAGATACTCGAATACTCAAATACTCAGATACTCAAATACTCAAAAATTAGTGTTTAGGTGAACAGCCACTCGGCCGCTTTCGGAAACTCGTGCCCCCACCGGCCTTCATTGTGCCTGCCTTCAGGGTCAATTTCCAGCCTGAACTGAAGCAGGCCGGGCGCCATCCCGCGTTTTTCTACTGCATCTTTGAACTTTTTGGCATTGGTCACCATGCCGCCGCCTTCTTTTCCGCCACCGTACAAATAAATTTTAGTAGGGGTGGAAAAGGCGGAAAAGTGCATGGGTTCAAAATAAATACGCGGAGTGAGCCACAGCGAAGGGGAAAAGATCATAAATTTGGAATATACCTGCGGAAACATCAGGCCTGCATAAATACTGATCAGTCCACCCATACTGCTACCCCCGACGCCCGTATGTTCGCGGTCGGGCAACGTGCGAAATTGTTTGTCGATATAGGGTTTAAGCGTCTCGACCATAAACCGCGCATATTCACGGCCCAGCCCCTCGCCCCATTTTTGTGTATCGTAAGGGGAGAATTCGCGGATACGATCCTTACCGCCGTGATCGATGGCCACTACAATAAAATTACCCTTGCCATGCTGCGCCATAAAAGCCAGTTTTTTATCGACACCCCAGGTGCCGAAAGGCGCATTGTGTTCAAATAAATTCTGGCCGTCCTGTAGGTACAATACCGGGTAACGCTGGTCCGTCTGTTTGTAATTCCAGGGCAACAGCACGGAAATACGCCGCTTCCGGCGCAACTGCGGTACGTTAAATCGTTTGGCAACTATTTGAATATCGGGATAGTAATTTGGATCGTAGCCGGCAGTATGTTGTTTCCAATGCGGCACCACATCGGCCACTTTACCCTTGCGCGCTACGATCCGCCGGTTGGTAGCCGGGTGTCCGTCCCTGCCCAGTTCTTCGGCTTCCCAGCCTCCTTTTACATACTTGTATTCAAAAGGTTCAGCGTTGGAAGGTATTTCATGAAAGGTGTACTGGTAATGCCCATCCTTGAGTTTGACCATTTTAAAACGTTCGTCACGGGTAGCCCATTCATTGAAGCTACCGGTGAGAAAAACAGGTCGA
This sequence comes from Saprospiraceae bacterium, assembly GCA_022844265.1. Taxonomy (GTDB): domain Bacteria; phylum Bacteroidota; class Bacteroidia; order Chitinophagales; family Saprospiraceae; genus M3007. Next base: position 6,945 of record JALHMA010000013.1, read on the forward strand.
ACATCATCGTTCGGAGTAAAAAGATCAAGAATCAACATGAAAGAGCCGTTTCGCGTCGGCTGGACGAGTGTGCAAAGGTGTAGAAGGATAATGGGCCGGAGAATGGCTACAGGACTTTACTCCCGGAATTTGTCCAACAAATGTGCCAATTCCATGGCTTCTGCTTCGCTGAGTTTACCGCCTGCTGAGCCCGGGCCATTTACAAAGTTGGCTTGTTCTATGTCTGCAAGCAACTTTTTACCTGATTCTGAAATCGTTACGATCACCATCCGGCGATCTTCGGTATGTGCAACGCGCTCTACCCATCCTGCCAAACGCAATTTTTCAACCAATCGGCTCACATTGCTGCTTCGGTCGATCATTCGGCTTTTAATATCCAGCACAGACAAACCTTTTGGAAAACTGCCGTTCAGTATCCGCAGGATATTATACTGCGGCGCGGTGAGTCCGTACGGACGCAGCTGCCGGGTCAGCAGACAATCGAGCCAACTTGCCGTAAACATAATATTGAGTACGGCCCGCTGCCTGGGTTGTAAAGGTTTGGTATTTTTTAATTCCAGTTCCAGTTTCATGACACAAAGTTAAATGTCTTGACATTAAAACTGTTTAAAATTTAAATAGTTCATGTTGGCCGTGTTTGGTGTTTTGTGTTTGGTGTGTGGTGTTTGGTGTTTGGGGCGCATTGCCTGAACTACTCACGGTTGCCAAAGGCGGAGCGCCCCAAACACCATACACCAAACACCAAACACTAACTACGGCCGGCGATCCACCTGTCAATCTTCGCTTCCAGCACTTTCAGCGGCAGACAACCCGCATCCAGCACCTCATTGTGGAATGCCTTGATGTCAAATTTCTCGCCCAGCGCTTTTTCGGCTTTGCTGCGCAGTTCCAGGATTTTCAACTGGCCTATTTTATAGGACAACGCCTGGCCGGGAATGGCCATGTAGCGCTCTATTTCGGCGATGATACTTTCTTCCGGCTCGGCTTCATTGTCTTTGGAAAACTGAATGGCCTGCTCGCGCGTCCAGCCTTTGGTATGCAGGCCCACATCCACCACGAGGCGGATAGCGCGGTGCATTTCGCTGCTCAACATCCCGAAATACTGGTACGGATCGGTGTAAAGTCCCAGTTCCTTGCCCAGGCTTTCGGTATACAAAGCCCAGCCTTCGCCGTAAGCGCCGTACCACAGGAAGCGGCGGAAAGCGGGAAGGGTGGTATCTTCCTGTTGCAGCGAAATCTGGTAATGGTGGCCGGGGATGGCCTCGTGTAAAAACAAACTTTCGCCACCCACAACATTGTGCTTGGCAGCATCAGGTACCGGCACGTAAAAAATGCCCGGACGGCTGCCATCGGGCGTGCCCTGGCTGTATTCAGCGCTGGCGGAGGCCTCGCGGAAAGCCTCTGTGCGGCGCACCTCGAATTTTGATTTCGGCGTCAGGTCAAACATTTTGTTCAACTGCGGCTTCATCACTGTTTCCAGAGAAGCGTACCAGGCCGTCACCTCTTCCGGTTTTTGGAAAGGCATAAATTTTTTGTCGGTGCGCACGTAGTCGAAAAAGGCTTTCAGATCGCCTTTAAAGCCAACCTGCGCTTTTACTTTTTCCATTTCAGAGCGAATGCGCGCCACTTCCCGTTGACCGAGATCAAAAATTTCGTCGGCGCTCATGTCGGTGGTCGTCCAGTATTTAATCAGGTAGTTGTAGCGTTCGCGACCGCCGGGCACATCTGAAATGCCGGAAGTAGCGCGGCCTTTGGGCAGGTATTCTTTTTCATAAAAATCGGCTAATTTTTGAAAAGCAGGCACCAGTTGTTCCGCTATCATTTTGGTGTAGGCTTCCGTCAGGCGCGTCTTTTCAGCGGCGGGAAAATCGGCGGGCATCACCTGAATCGGGCCGTAGTAGAGGCTTTTCGCCGGGTCTTTTACCACCATATCTTTGAATTGCGGAATCACTTTTACAATCAGGGAAGTGGGCAGCACATAACCGGCCTGCATACCTTTTCGGGTATAAACGATCGCCGAATCCGTCCATGCCGTAAAAACTTGCAGGCGTTTCAGCCAGTTGTCGTAGTCGGCTACCGTTTTAAATGGTTGGGTGCCGCTACCGGAACCGAATTGCCCCAGCGTGAGCGGCAGGCTCCAGAACTGATTGACAGGCATATAGTTATCCGGGAATTGCTGGCCGGCCAACTCGATGTCGCATTCCCATTGAAGGATATCGTAACTGATGCGGTCTTTGGCATCGAGCTGTTCAGGATTATACTGCGCCAGGGCGGTTTTGGTGCGGGAATAAAATGCGCGTACCTGCCGGCGGTAGTCCTCGCTCACGGTGATCGGCAATTGGTCGTTAAAACCCTCCAGGCCCTGCATCGTGGCTTCCATCGGGTTCAAGGCCAGCCGGTCGCGGTAAAACTGTTCGATAAAATCTTTCATGGGTGCTGCTGCCGAATTGGCTTGTTGCGGTGCATTTTGACCGCATTGGATGCAGAGGAGAACAGTCAGAAATAGAATCGGGAAAGTGCGCATGGTCGTTATGTTGCAATAAAAATGAGTAGCAAAAGTAACAAAACGCAATTTGAAACATATTGGGAGTATACCAAAGGAGGTCTATGGCAAGTGAATGGCGGTCGTCCTGTGTGGTAAAAACCATTCAGCACCCTATTTTCCGGTTTTAGCGCTAAAAAGATCATTTTAGCCAATACAAATAGCAATACATACTCGTTAAAAGCCTAATCTTGTCCCCACTTTTATTTACCTAAACTTAACATACCAAAAGCAGGGGTTAAAAGCCGTTGAATTGAAGCCGTAAAGATGTACCGAGGAATTACCCTTCTTATCCTAACCCTGTTGGTGGCAGGGGCGCTGTATGCCCCGATCCAAATTCCGTACGACCTGGTAAGTGTCGGCCACGTTGCCCCTTCAGAGGAATGGCTCCTGATGCAGGATGGCAGTGGCGGCCTGCTGGCTACGCACCAGAATTTCAAAACGGGTGTGGTCGAGCGGGTGGCATCCTGGCAATTTGAACGCGGCGACCTGTCGGGTATGGAAGTAATGATTCCCAGGGATTCATTCGGGCAGATCCGCCTGGGCGATACGCTGGTGTGCATGTATTCGGCAGTGATACAGCAACAGATTCTGGACCTGGAAAATCAGTTGAAAATCAAGCAGTCGGAACGGCAGGTAGCAGTCACGGGTGAAAAGCCGCCCATTGTACAGGAAGCGGAGACGAGGCTTTCTTTTGCCAAACAAACCCTTACGCTGCGGGAAAAAGAATACGTTGCCGCACAGCAATTGGTCGCCGACCAGGTGCTGGCCCGGCTGGAATTTATCAGAATAGAAAACGCCCTCGAACTGGCCCGCATTGAAGTAAAAACGGCCGAAAATGCCCTCGAAAATGCCCGTACCGGTCTCAAAACGGAATCGGTAGACTTGAATGCTTCCGAAATCGGCGCCTTGCGCAAACAACTGGACTTCCTGCGCCGCCGCAATGCCGGATACGTGATTCGGTCGCCGTTTGACGGGGTTGTGGCGCCGATCCGGGAGGCGGGGGAAGTGTTGATATTGCAAAAAGTGTCGGAATATGTGCTTTCCATCCCCGTCAAATCGGAGGAAATGGCCCATATCGGCGACAGTGCAGTGGTACAAATCAGCGACCCGCTGAGTAACCAAACCTACACCGCACGCTATTTGTACAAACTACCCCAGACGCAGGTGCTGGGCGGCCGCAGTGTCGGTTTTTTGCAAGCCATCATCCAGCCGCAGTATCCCGGCGAGCGTATTGCACTCGGCACTTCAGCAAAGTGTATCATTCACTGCGGATCGCTGACGCCCAGGGCTTATTTGAAACGAATCCTTCATTTTTCTGTCAACAAAAACTGATGCGACACGAATACAAATACTACGTACCTGTTTTCCACCTTGCTACCCTGCGAAGCATGTTGCTTCCTTTTGTGCAGCCGGATCGTTATGCAGCGCTCCAGCCGGAACACCACTACACTGTACGCAGTATTTATTTCGATACGCCCGACCTGGAAATGTACCATACCAAGCGCGAACACATTGCCCACCGGATGAAAGTGCGTTTGCGGGGATACAACCTGGGCGGCGACACAGCGCCGGTTTTTTTTGAAATTAAACGCAAATACGAAGGGCCGATCCTTAAAAACCGCGCCACCATGCCTTTCGAATCGGTCAAAAGCATTTTCCAGGGCGCCTCTGTGGATACTTACCTGCCGGAAACAAACAAGGCCGACAATGTGCGCCGCTTTTTTTACCAGCTGTACACCCGGCGGCTTCGTCCGGTCGTGACCTGTATTTACGAACGCGAAGCATTTACCAGCAAGGTCATCGATCTGGATAACAACCTGCGGATTTCATTGGATAAAAACCTGCGCTCCGTGCCATTCCCGGCGGTGAGCGAATTGTTTGCCGAACGCGACCTGCGCTACCCACTGAAAGAACAGTTCATCCTGGAAATCAAATTTAATAACTATTGCCCTGCCTGGCTGAAACCCATTTTATCTATGCTGGAACTGCAAAAAGCGCCGGCCTCCAAATATGTTTTGTGTATAGACAGCCAGCCCTCGATTCAGGCCAACCGTTTTCGCGGCGTCAGCCTCCGATCGTGAGTGGTGAGTGGTGAGTGGTGAGTTGTGAGTAGTGAGTAGTGAGTAGTGAGTATATAATCACTCACAGTGACCGATACGATTCACCACCCACTATTCACCACCCACTATTCACGATTCACCACTCACTACTCACAATTCACAATTCACCACTCACTATTCACCACTCACTACTCACTTTTCACGATTCAACCGACAGTTCGCTTTGTTAGAAGATTTTCAAACGATCAATTTATTTCCGGTCACGGCAGCCGATGTGCTTACCAACCTGTTGTCAGCGTTGATATGTGGCATTGCGTTGTCGTTGATATACCGCGCTACTTACCGCGGGCCTTCGTATTCCGTCAGTTATGTCAATGCGCTGGTATTGCTGACCCTCATAGCAGCCCTGGTGATCGTGGTTATCGGCAACAACCTGGCGCGCGCATTCGGGCTGGTGGGCGCCATGAGTATTATCCGCTTCCGAACCGCCGTGCGCGATACGATGGACATGGTTTTTATTTTTCTGTCGCTGGCGCTCGGCATGGCTTGCGGAGTCGGGCTGAATATCGTGGCGCTTATCGGCGTCGGGGTATCGGGGATCGTGATTGCGGCGCTCACCTTCACCCATTTCGGACAACCGCGGCGGCGCTTTCACCTGTTACAGATTACCTACGACGGTTTGCGGGCAGGCAGCGCCGATCTGGATAAGGTTTTTTCAAAGTTCTGCCGGGCTGTAAAATTGGTCAACATTAAAAATACCGGATATGAGCATGAAATGGAAGCGTTCTATCACGTCACCCTCAAAAACGGCGACTCGGAAGCATTGGTGAAAGCGCTCAATACCATAACAGCCGTACGCCAGGTGAGTGTGTTTTTTGATGAAGACGACGTAAATCCGCCGACCCTTTGAGCGGGGAGTGTGTGGGCGTTCTGTCGCAGACTAACAAAAACGGGTTTGTGGGGCGTCTGCTACAATGGAATCGTATAATTTTGAATCTCTGGATTAAATTATTTGCAAACACTTGATTATCAAAACTAATAACAAATTAATGAAAACAAGTTTACTCGCCTTCTTCTTTGCCCTGCTCTTGATCCCGGCCATTTCGGCTCAGGTTGTTGTCAATGAATATTCCTGTTCCAATCTGAGCCAGTTTGCTGATAATTACAACAAATATGAAGACTGGATAGAGCTGTACAATACCTCAGCCTCGCCGGTCAGCCTTGCCGGTCATTTCCTCAGCGACGACAATGATGAACCCAAAAAATGGCTGTTTCCCGCCGACGCCACCATTGAAGGCAATGGCTACTTGGTGATCTGGGCTTCCGGACGCAACGAGGCCTCAGACAGTTCCCTGCATACGAGTTTTAAACTCACCCAAAGTAAAAACAACCCCGATCATATTGTTTTTACCAACCCGGGCGGCGCCACCCTCGCCGATATAGAACTGTCGAAAACCAAACTGGGGCATTCGATGGGTCGCCAGACCGATGGCGGCAGCGCATGGCGCATCATAACAACGCCCACTCCGGGAGCATCCAACAACAATGCGACTTCCGCTATCGCCTATGCCGAGCGGCCGGAAGTGAGTCAGGATGGCGGATTTTTTCAGGACTCGGTGTTTGTCGCACTGAGCACTTCGGAACCTAATGCCACCATCCGTTTCACTACCGACGGCTCTGAACCCAACAGCAATTCGCAGGTCTACTCGACGCCTGTTAAAATAACCGAGACGACGGTATTGAAAGCCGTCGCGTTCAGCAGCAACAGCCTGATATTGCGGAGTTTTGTGCAGTTTAATACCTATTTTATCAACGACACGCACCATTTACCCGTTGTTTCAATCGGCTCAGCCCAGGTGGAAGACCTGGCGAATGGCAATCAATCGCTGCGCCCACAGGGCAGCATCGAATATTTCGATACGGACGGCGACCGCAAAACCCGGGCTTACGGGGAACTCAATTCCCACGGCCAGGATTCCTGGGTGAACAACCAGCGCAGTGTCGACTGGATTACCCGAGATGAAATGGGCTACAACAACGGACTGAAAAAGAAAATTTTTAGCGGCTCCGAACGCGATAATTACCAGCGCATCATCCTGCGCGCCGCCGGCGACGACAACTACCCCGATGCCAGCAACACCTCCGGCAGCGCGCATATCCGGGATGCGTATATCCACAACCTGGCCGACCGTGGCAAACTGAATATCGATGTGCGCCGCAGCGAGAAGGCCATTGTGTACCTCAATGGCAAATACTGGGGCGTTTACGACCTCCGCGAACTACCCGACGACCACGATTTTACGGACTTTTATTACAGCCAGGGCAAATTTGATCTGCAATATCTGCTGACCTGGGGAAATACCTGGGCGGAATACGGCGGCGACCAGGCCATTGCCGACTGGGATAATTTTTACAATACCGTGTACAGCAGCAACCTCAACAATGCCGCCAATTACCAGAATCTGACGGATCAATTAGACATCAGCAGCCTGACCGATTATGTCATCACCAATGCATTTACCGTTTGTTCCGACTGGCTGAACTACAATACCGGCTGGTGGCGGGGCCTCAATCCGGAAGGTGGACACCGGAAATGGGGTTATATTTTGTGGGACAACGACGCCACATTCGGCCATTACATCAACTATACAGGCATTCCAGATACCAGCCCTTATGCGGAACCTTGCGATGTGGAAACACTGGTGGAACCCTGGCCGGATGTGAACGGACACATGCGGCTGCTGGAAAAACTCCGGCTCAATCCGGAGTTCGACCAGTACTACGTCACCCGGCAAGCCGACCTGATGAGCACTGTTTTCAGTTGTGAAAATATGTTGAATTACCTCGATACTATTGTCAATACGATCGGCCCTGAAATGCCGCGCCACATCGAGCGCTGGGGAGGTTCCATGCAGGAATGGGAGCAAAATGTGGACAAACTGCGCGATTTTATTGCGATCCGCTGCAATGAATTGCCGGATGGCCTTGCGGGTTGTTACGACCTTACCGGCCCCTACCCCACTGTACTGCTCGTCGATCCGCCCGGCGCGGGTACCATGCAGGCAAACACCCTGCAATACAATCAATTTCCGGCCAGCACCCAGTTTTTCGGTGGGATAGCGCTCAAACTCATCGCCCAGCCCAATGTTGCCGATGGCTATGTTTTTGACAAATGGGAAGCGCAGAACAACAGCTTTGTAACACCCAATTTGGCCACTACTTTTATGGTGCAGGGCGCGCCCGATACCATTGTAGCAAAATTCAAACTTGCCAGTTCGCCGGTTCAGGAGCCGGGGTCAAACCTTTTCCCAAGCGTCACGGCCTTCCCTTCGGTGTTCAAAAATGCCCTGACCGTACAATATGATCTGCCTGAAAAAGCAGTCGTGCAGTTGGAAATATACGCCATTTCGGGCCAAAAAATATCCGGCTTGTATCAATCCGGCAGCGCCCAGCCGGCAGGACCGCATACCCTGCTTTTTGAAAACGTCGGGAAAAACCTGCCATCGGGCATGTACCTTCTGCGATTCACGGCGGATGGTTTTGAAAAGATGGTCAAATTAGTAAAGGAGTAAAATTCATCATTCATCGTTTATCATTCATCATTATAAATAATGCGTCTTCCAGGTTTTTTGCTGTTGTTGTTGTGTTCAAATATTGTGCAGGCCCAGGGTCTGTATGATGCAGGTACTATTCAGGAAATCAGGGTCACTTTTTATCAAAACAACTGGGATCACCTGCTCGATTCGCTAAAAGCCATTGACCAGGGCGATTACTTGCTGGTGCAGTCGGTGGAAATCAACGGACAGGTGTTTGACAGTTGCGGCGTGAAATACAAAGGAAATAGTTCGTACAACGACGACAATGCCAAAAATCCGCTGCACATCGAACTTGATTTTGTGCGGAAAAGCCAGAATTACCAGGGTTATGAGGACGTCAAACTGTCCAACTGTTTTGCCGACCCTACATTTATTCGGGAAGCGCTGTCGTATGAAATATTGCGGCAATATATGGACGCGCCACAGGCCAACCACGCCAAACTATGGCTCAACGGCGTGTATTTCGGGGTGTATACCAATGTGGAAAGCATCAACAAACGATTTGTAAAAAAACACTTTTACACTGATGGCAACAACCCCTTTGTGAAATGCAACCCGGAAGATTTTGCCGGACCCGGCACAGGCGGCAATTATCCCGATCTGGTGTATTCCAGCGCCGACAGCGCTTTTTATTACAATAAATACGATATGCGTTCGGATTACGGCTGGCGCGAATTGCTGGCGCTGATGGACACGCTCAAAAACCATCCCTCCAGCGCCGAACAGGTGCTCGATGTGGACAGGGTTTTGTGGATGCTGGCCTTCAACAATACAACCGTCAACCTCGATTCCTATACCGGCGCATTTGCACAGAACTACTACCTGTATCTGGATGAAAACAATCGTTTTGTGCCCATTTCCTGGGACCTGAACATGAATTTCGGCGCTTTCCCCTTGCTCAACACCGGCGGCAGCGGTATGCTCAGCCTGGCGCAGATGAAACAAATGGACCCCTTGATTCAGTCGACCAATAATAACCGGCCGCTCATCAAACAATTGCTGGCCAACCCGACCTGGAAACGGATGTACCTCGCACACCTGCGCACCATCCTCGAAGAAAATTTCAGCACCGGCGCCTACGCTGCGCGCGCGGTGGCACTACAGTCCGTCATCAGCAGCGACGTTCAAAATGACACCAAGAAATTTTACTCTTTTACGGCATTCCAAAACAATGTAAATCAGACGATTAACAATGGCGGCAGCGGCGGATTTTCCACTATTCCCGGCCTGACGGATCTGATGGGCGCCCGCAGCACTTTCCTGAGCAGCAACAGCAATATCACACCCGAACCGCCGCTTATTTCCAATATTGCAACCACCGTAGCCAATACTGTGCAAGTCAATGCCCAGATTCAAAACAGCAGCAGCGCCGTATTAGCCTGGCGTTTCGATACTTCCGCCGTTTTTCAAAAAACGCCGCTCTTCGACGATGGGCAACACCACGACGGGGCGGCAGGCGACGGCGTTTTTGGCGGCGATTTTCCGATAAACGGTTTGAAAGCGCAATACTACATCTATGCTGAAAATGCCCAGGCGGGCCGTTTCGCACCGGCACGTGCCGAACATGAGTTTTTTAGCGTTTCCAGCCTGCCCCCTTTGCCGAATGCCGGCGATGTGGTGATCAATGAGTTTCTGGCCGACAACGGCGCGGGCGCCACCGACGAAGCAGGGGAAAATGAAGACTGGCTCGAACTGTATAACAATACCGCTAATCCGGTCAACCTGACCGGCCTTTACCTCACGGATAAAGCGGACAACCCGACAAAATGGCCTTTTCCGGCTGGTGTTTCCATCCCCGGCAACGGCTTTTTGATTGTTTGGCTCGATGAAGATCAATTGCAGGGTCCCTATCACGCCAATTTCAAGTTGAGTGCGACAGGCGAGTTTGTCATGCTCTCCGATGGCGCCGGAACGGTGCTGGACAGCCTGTCTTTCGGCCTGCAGCAACCTGATATTTCGTTTGGCCGGTACCCGAACGGTGTCGGGCCTTTCACCTTCATGCCGGTAACGTTCGATGATTTTAACTCTACGACATCTACACAGTCGCCGGAGCGCGCCGTGTTAAGGCTGGTACCCAATCCCGCCTCCGATGCCTGTACGCTGCAATCGGACGCGCCGCTGGGTCGTGTGCAGGTGCTGGATGGTATTGGTCGCCTGGTGCAGGAGTTCAACACATTGGATCGTCAAATAACTGTTCAGGTGAATAATCTCCCGGCAGGGATGTACGCTGTTCGGGTTGGAGGGCGTGTGTTGAAGTTGATGGTGGTAAAATAAGGGAAAGGTCAAAAGGCAAGATGTCTATGTGCTCTACAATACCCGTAGAGTAATTTTACCACATAGGCACATAGATTTCACCCAGCCTTCAAATACGCCCACTTTTTCTCCTGTTTCAGCATGATTTCCACCACGCCGGCAGGCACGGTGCGGCATTCACCGAGCAGTTCTTCCCGTTTCACTTTGCGGTCGCGCATGGTATTTTCACAGGCCACAAAATCGACGCCCCGGGCGCTGAATTCCCGGATTTGAGCGGCATGCCTGGTGGTAGCGGTTTGCAGAAAAGTGATGCCATTGTTGTGGCACACCACTTCTATTTTGGTGTTCGGAGCGGCGCGCAGGATGTTGCCCAATTGTTTGACAAGCGATTTTTGCACCACGGTGTCACTGCTGGTGAGTTGAATGATCATCTTGTGTTTTTTAGTGCTGACCACTACATTTTCATCGGACTGCGCCTGCGCGGCAGTAGCAAAAACCAGGAATGCGAGCAAGAAGGTTGTTTTTTTCATGTTGTTTTATTTAGGACGTTTGTAAAATGCCACAATGGGTTCGAAAGGTCCGTATTTATGCTGTATTTCGGGAAAAGAATCGGTGAATGGCCCAAACGGATGATCGTACGGTTTTTTTGAAATATCGGGCCAGTCGGTTTGCAGGAAGGGGTGTTTGGGTCGCGGTTGCGAATTGATAAAAGCCGCCACATCCCAGGCTTCCTCGTCGCTGAGTTGGGGATTTTGAAAGCTGGCGCCGAAAGGCATGTTTGCTTTTACATAAGCGGCAAAACGGGACATTCGAAACAGACCTGCCGCTTCATTATAACTTTTTTCGCCCCAAAGCGGCGGATAAATGCGGGCGCTTTCCGGTATAGGTAATCCCTGCCCGTTGGCGCCGTGGCAGGAGGCGCACTTGCTCTGATACACCCATTGTCCTTTCTGCGGGTCGGCAGCCCGGTCGAGAAAAGGAACTTCCATTAGTCCGGCGCCTTTCGGCTTTTCGCCTTTGGGAATACCCGTACCCAGCCAGCGCAGATAGGCCACAATGGCCGACATTTCGCGGCTGGTCGTGTCGAGGGCTTCGCCGTTCAGGCTGCGTTCGAAACAGTCGTTGACGCGTTTGGGGATGGTTTCCAGCGAGCCGGATCGGGCGCGTTGTTGTGGGTAGGTGCTTTGAACTGCAAAATAATTATTGCCAAATGGTTTACTGCCGGCTTCGAGGTGGCAATTCTGGCAATTCATATCGTTGATGCTGCCCGGTCGCACCAGTCCGTTTTCACCAAAATAATCCTGCGTATGGCTGATCAGGTCGCGACCGTACCGAATCATCTCGGCCTCCGGGTCGGTTGCTGCCAGGTACGGATCGGGCGCTTCCCACAATTTACCTCTTTCATAAGTGGGGACAAGTCCCTGGCGCGCTGCTACAACAGCCTGTTTTTCAGCCGTTTGGTGCATATTCCAGGCATAAACACCTCCCAGGGTAAGCAGGCCGACCAGCCCCCAGAGTATCCAGCGCATTTGTTGTAGAAAGAATAGTTGCCGTGCACCTTTGGCCTGAACCAGGGGATCAGTGCTGATCCGCTTTTGGAACAGACCGATGCTTCCGCCGGCCGCCAGGATGCCGACGCCCAGGGCTATAATGACCAACCACATGACGGGGAAATAATATGTGCTGCTATCCATGATTTATCGAACCGTTTTTTTGCCTTTTGCCTTCCAGTCGTTCATGCCACCCTTGTAATCATACACTTTTTTAAACCCCATTTTGGCCATTTGCTGGGCGGCCCGTGGGCTCCGGCTGCCCGCCGCACAATACACTATCACCGGTTTTTCTTTATCCAGCAGGGCGATCTGGGCCGGAAAATTGGCATCGTTAAAATTGATGACCCGGGCGCCTTCGATTTTGCCGGTTTGCTGCAACTCCGTAGGGGTACGCAAATCGACCAATTGCACGGCAGGGTCTTTTTGCAGCATTTGTTCCAACTGTTCGGCGTTCACATTGGATTGGGCCGGATTCTGTTGGGTACAGGCTGTGATGAAGAGTAAGGAAAAAAGTATTTTATGCATGATGCTAATTGGTTATTAGTTATTGGTTATTAGTGTTGGAAATCAAGTGCTTATACTGCTTTTTACCCTTTGCAATTTGCCTTTTTTTTACCATCCAGGGTTAGTTATAAACACAATTCAAGTGTAAAATTCGCATATAATTAAGAACAGGGAAGGTGATAAATGTTACCGAAGCCAAAAAGGATAACCGTAGGCCCGTAGATTTTTTTAAAAAAAGTCGGCTTCGGGTGTCACGTTTTCCTGTTATCATGTAATTCACAGGAGGGGCTGCATCGAATAGAAGTAGAAAAATATGCATTAACGCATAGAAAAAAAGTATAAAGCCTTATATTTGGCTGGCTTAACACATTCAGATTTGATGGTTTGACAACTTTAAATGGTATACACGCTTCGCCTTACAGGCTATTGAACTGAGTTTGGTTCAAAATTACTTTGCGTTTTTTCACTGTGTTCCATTCCATAAATTCCATACCATGAAACATCTGTTTTGTTTACCTTTTACAGTATTCTTTATCGCAGTTACGTCCCGTCCCTGCCTCGCTCAAAGTATGGAAGCCGAGGTAATCGGCTCTGCCGGCACATCTGTTTCCACAACAGCCGGCTCACTGCAATGGACCGTGGGCGAGCCCATGATTCGCACGGTTGCCCAGGAGGCTATCCTCTCGGAAGGTTTTCACCAGACCGTTATTTGGGAAATTGTACCCGTACACCAGGCCCCCGATCTGCAACTGAGCGTCTTTCCTAATCCATTCACCAATTACCTTGAAGTGAAAACAGAACGGCTCGTATCTGTCACACTTTTCGACCTGTCGGGCCGGAAAGTGGCGGATGATACAACCATTGAAAAACAGGGTGTGCTACATCTGAGCCAACTACCCGCCGGCACGTATTTCCTCGAAGTGTCCGATGGCGCGCGGCACCGGCTTGCTACGTATAAGATTCTGCATCTCCTTCCTTAAAACGGTTTATGGTTTACAGGTTTATTGATTATAGGCAAGCCCCATAAGCCTTTGAAATAAACCCGTAAACCCTTTTTATAAACCCTTTTCATAAACTTTTAATAAACCACTCTTTGAAAAAATGAAGCAACTCATCCTCTTCTTCGGTTTTTTTTTCCTTCTCCTCAGCAGCCTTCAATCTCAGGCGCCTCAAAAATTTAACTACCAGGCCGTTCCTCGATCAGCCACTGGCGAATTATGGCTCAGTCAAACCGTCAAAGTGCGATTCGTATTGAGCGAAGACGGGCCAAGCGTTATCAAGTACGCGGAAGAACAAACGGTTACTACCTCGGTACACGGCGTGTTAAGCACCGCTATCGGCGAAGGTAGCGCAACCGGCGGGTTCCCGCACGATTTCAGCGTACTCGACTGGTCGCAACACCAGTATTATCTGTCCGTATCTCTTGACCTCAATGGCAATGGCAGTTTTGAGAACAATGAGGTTTTTAGTAACAATCAGTTGCTGTCCGTTCCTTATGCGCTATATGCCGCAAAAGCCGGAGATACTGGTACGGTAGACAATGATACGGATCCTACCAATGAGTTCCAGCAACTCTCCCTCAGCGGCAATACGATTTCTTTGTCGAATGGTGGAGGTTCGGTCATTTTGCCACCCAGTCAGGGAACCGATTCCCAAACACTCACACTCGCAGGCAATGCGTTGAGTATCAGCAATGGCAATACCGTAACGCTGCCCACAGAAGTCGACGGCTCTGTCACCAATGAAATCCAGCAACTGTCGCTTGCCAACGGTGTGGTTTCTTTGACCGGTGGCGGCAATGTGACTTTGCCCGATGCTTCGCCGACCAACGAAATTCAGGCGTTATCTATCAACGGCAACGCAATTACATTATCTCAAAACGGTGGAACGGTAAACCTGCCCCCGGTATTAGATGCTTCGCCGACCAACGAAATCCAGGCGTTATCGATCACCGGCAATGTCATTTCATTGTCCAATAACGGCGGCTCGGTCACGCTGCCGCCCAACCAGGGCACCGATTCCCAAACGCTCACGCTGACCGGCAATGCTTTGAGTATCAGCAACGGTAATACTGTAAACCTGCCCGCAGAAATCGACGGCTCGGTCACCAACGAAATCCAGCAACTGTCGCTTGCCAACGGTGTGGTTTCTTTGACCGGCGGCGGTAATGTGACTTTGCCGGATGCTTCGCCGACCAACGAAATACAGGCGTTATCGATCAATGGCAATGTCATTTCATTGTCCAATAACGGCGGCTCTGTCACGCTGCCGCCCAACCAGGGCACCGATTCCCAAACGCTCACGCTGGCAGGCAATACGTTGAGTATCAGCAATGGCAATACCGTAACGCTGCCCGCAGAAGTCGACGGCTCGGTCACCAATGAAATCCAGCAACTATCGCTTGCCAACGGTGTGGTTTCTTTGACCGGCGGCGGTAATGTGACTTTGCCGGATGCTTCGCCGACCAACGAAATACAGGCGTTATCGATCAATGGCAACGCGATTACATTATCTCAAAACGGTGGAACGGTAAACCTGCCCCCGGTATTAGATGATTCGCCGACCAACGAAATACAAACCCTGATGCTGAATGGCTCCCAACTCAGCCTGTCCAATGGCGGTGGCGCCGTGGTTTTGCCGGGCAGCAATGCTATCGTGGCGGGTACAGGTATTGCGGTAAACACGCTTGCCAATACGACTACGATCAGTGCCTTGAATACCATGGATATGTGGAATGCCAACCTGTTGCGCGGCCGCCCCATCGACGGCATGGCGCCCAACCCGGGTTTCGTGATGGCCTACAAAAATGATGCGGACGGCTGGGTTTCTTATGATAATGACTTGAATATCACGGCAGGTGGAAAACTGGAAGTTGCTGCCTTGCGCGGCCGCCCCATCGACGGCATGGCGCCCAACCCGGGTTTCGTGATGGCCTACAAAAATGATGCGGACGGCTGGGTTTCTTATGATAATGACTTGAATATCACGGCAGGTGGAAAACTGGAAGTTGCTGCCTTGCGCGGCCGCCCCATCGACGGCATGGCGCCCAACCCGGGTTTCGT
>JALHMA010000013.1:22527-36498 GCA_022844265.1 Saprospiraceae bacterium
GATGCGGACGGCTGGGTTTCTTATGATAATGACTTGAATATCACGGCAGGTGGAAAACTGGAAGTTGCTGCCTTGCGCGGCCGCCCCATCGACGGCATGGCGCCCAACCCGGGTTTCGTAATGGCCTACAAAAATGATGCGGACGGCTGGGTTTCTTATGAAAACGATCTTAATATCAATACCAACACTGGTCGTTTGGAGGTGGCCCAAATCAGGGGTCTGAATGTAAATATGGCAGATTTAGGGCCGAACAAGGCGCTTACCTGTATGACTGGATCAAACGGTTTGGAGTTTCAATGTGTAGATCTGGCAGCCGCCAGTTTTCCGCTCAATTACAATGGCAATTCAGGCACGCCGCTTATTTCCATTACAAATTCCAATACCTCCAACACATCAGCTGTCAATGTCACCAATGGAGGGCAGTACAGCATTACGGGGAGTACTAGCAAAGGGGATCAGTTGCCTATACTAATAAGTGAATATTACGACCCTTTATTTACTTATCCAGCAGGACTTCGGGGATTAAATACAAATTCCACTAGAGAAGGCACTGGTGTGTCCGGCAGTTCAATCTCGCCATCAAATGTAAATGGAGTTGGAGTTGGAGGTTTTTTCCAAGGCGGATGGATCGGATCAGTTGGTATCGGGTACCGAAGAGGGACTGCCGGAGTAGTGGGTATTAAACAAGCCAGAGTAAATTCCTCAAAAGAAAACCAGTGGGCTATTTACGGTGAAACAGATAACGAAGACTGGGCGTACGCCGGTTATTTTAAAGGCGACGTCAAAGTGACCGGCGATCTGCATGTGAATGGTATGGTATCAAAACCCGGCGGCTCTTTCCGCATCGATCACCCGCTCGATCCGGCCAACAAATACCTGTACCACAGTTTTGTGGAAAGCCCCGACATGAAAAATATTTATGACGGCACGGTAACTACAGACGCCAATGGTTTCGCTACTGTGGAGTTGCCATCTTACTTTCAGGAATTAAACAAAGATTTCCGTTATCAATTGACCTGCATCGGTACATTTGCACAAGCGATTATTTCCAAAAAAGTGGAGAACAATCAATTTCAGATTCAAACGGACAAACCCGGCGTGGAAGTGAGCTGGCAGCTAACCGGCATCCGAAAAGACCCATACGCCGAGGCACACCGCATTCAGGTTGAAGTGGAAAAAACCGGTTTTGAAAAGGGAAAATACACCCATCCTGAATTGTACGGTCAGCCGGAAAGCCTTGGAATAGCACAGAAGTTAACCCGGCATTGAAAACAGGGTTGATGAGGTTGATAAAGTTTATAAAGGTTGATGATACAGCCGCTCAAAAATGAAGCGATTTCACTTTTTTCCGAGCGGCTGTATCATCAACCTTTATCAACCTTATCAACCTCATCAACCAACAAAGACGCACCTACCGCCATGCAACTAAGCGAACGCCAATGGAAAACCCTGGTAAAAGATATCCAGCAGCAGCGATGTATCCTGCTGCTGGGTAACAGGGCCGCTATTTCAACCAACACCGCCGGTCAGCCGGAACGACTGACAGCCATGCTGGCCCGACACCTGGGCCAACAAATGGAGGAGGAAGAGGTGGCTTATGAGCACGACCAGTCCAATAACCTGGCTTACATGGCTCAGCGTTTTTTGTCGGCGCCCAAAACCCGGCGGATCGACCTGGAAGACGAGGTGACAGACTTTTATACCGCTGCTTCCCGCCAGGTACCCGATTTTTACCAGAAACTGGCGGCATTGCCCTTTTGCATGACGGTCAACTTATCGCCCGACGACTACCTGCTACGCGCCTGGAGGGCTGCCGGAAAGGCCGGCGCACAAACCGCTTATTACAATTTTCGCAAAGAACAGAACACCGACATCGAACAGCCCAGCCCGGCCAAACCCCTGGTTTACAATTTATTAGGCGCATTAAAAGACCCGGAATCCCTGGTACTGACCCAGGAGGATCGCGTCGATTTTATCAAAAACGTGGTAAAAGGCAATCCCGGCATCCCCAATGCCGTGATGAGTCATTTTGACGAGCGCAAAACCTATATTTTCCTGGGGCTGAACCTCGAAAACTGGGACTACCGCTTGTTGTTCGATACCCTCCAACTCAGCCGCGAAAACCTGTCTTTCCTGCCACAACCCAGCACCCAGGCCCTTTCGCCGGAAGCGCGTTCGTTTTTTGAAGACCGCTACCGTTTGCTCTTTACAGAATCTGATATTCAGGCATTTGTGGAAAATCTGGCAACGCGGTATGCCGAATATTCGGCGGAGGCCGGCCAGTCGCCCACAACGCTAAAAAAAGTAGTAATTCTTTTCAACCGCAACGAATCGGACAGCCGCATGGTGCAGTTGCTCGGCGATCACCTGAGCAGTTGGGTCAAACGCGGCGCCCTCGAAATCTGGCACATGGACATGCCTTTTGCCGGCGATACCGACCTGGAAACGATGCGCAAAATAGCGGAAGCCGATGCCGTGCTACCGGTGCTGAGCGCCGACTTTTGGGCCGATGAAAAGATCGGCGGCGTCTGGCTGCCGGAAGTGCTCCGCCAACAAAAGCAACGCGGCCTGCGTATCATTTCGCTGCTGCACCGCGCCTGCGATGTAGAGGGCAGCGAACTGGCTTCTTTCCCCATCCTGCCCCTCGGTGGCAAACCTGTACGCAACTGGACAGATGAGGACGATGCGCTCAAAAATATTCTTGACCAATTAAAAAAACTGCTTTATGACTAAGCGAAGCGCTTCCCGGTATCCCGGAATCCGCTCGTTTGAACGCAACGAGCAGGGTCTCTTTTTTGGTCGCCAACGCGAAACCCAGGCACTTTTTGAAGCGGTCAAGGTAAAACCGCTCACCGTGCTTTTCTCCCAGTCGGGCATCGGCAAAACCTCGCTGCTAAACGCCGGTCTTGCTCCGTTACTGGAACAAAACGGCTTTTTGCCCATCGTGATCCGTTTGCAGGACACCTCCATTTCACCCATTGAAACCTTGCAAAAAGTGCTCGCCGAATACCTCGACGAGGCCAAACTCCGGCAATTTGGCCGGCAACCTTACAGTTTGTGGGAATATGTGCGGGCCTGCGCGTTCGGCCAAAGCACCGTCGCCGATGCGGAACAACCCGTGCCGACCGTTCCCGTCCTGCTGTTCGACCAGTTTGAAGAACTGTTCAGCCACGACAAGTCCCGGCGCGAAGCACTGACACTGGCCCTGGCCGACTTGCTGAATGAACGCCTGCCCGAAGAGGTGCGCCTGCAATTGCGCAATTACCCCCGCGATCAGCGCAGCAATGAATTACTGGAATGGTATAACCCTTTGAAAATCAAAATAGTATTTGCCATTCGGGCCGACAGAATGAGTGACCTGGATGCGCTCAAACACCATATCCCGACGGTGCTGCACGACCGTTTTCACCTCAAACCCCTGAGCCACGAAAACGCCCGCGAAGCGATTATCAAACCCGCCGCACTTCGGGCTTCGGACTTCGCACTGACGACTTCAGACTTCGAATACGCGCCAGCTGCCGTACAGGAAATGCTGGATGCCCTGGACAATGAGCAAGGGGAGATCGAATCGTTCCAGTTGCAATTGCTTTGCAGTTACCTGGAAAACAAAGTCACCCGCAAGGGGCAGGTAATTACATCGGCTGATTTCGGTGGAAAAGCCGGTGTCGCCATCATTCTGAACGATTATTACGAACGCGAAATCGGCGCCCTCAACCCGGCGGAGCAATTAGCCGCGCGGCAATTTATTGAAGAAGGACTCATCGTCAACGGCCGGCGGGTCGGATTGCCGGAAGGAACCGAGCAAAGTCGTTTCGGCATCGGACCGGAGTTGCTGGGCAAATTGCTGAACAGCCGCCTGCTGCGCAGCGAAATGATCCACCTGGGTAAAATATACGAGCTCAGCCACGATACCCTGATCGAGCCTATTTTGCGCTCTTATGAAAAACGCTACGCGGAAGAGGAATTGCGGCGCGCCGAACAATTGCTGGCGGAAGAGCGGCTCCAACTGGCGGAAATACAGCGCAAACGCGCCCGCGCCCGGCTATTTGCCATCACCGGTTTCGCGCTGTTCGGACTGGCGCTGCTGGGCGGCGGTTTTGCCTGGTATAATTTCCGGCAAGCGCAAACAGCACAAAAACGCGCTGAAGTGACGGCACTGGCTGCAAAAGCATGGAATATTTACCGAGATGACCAGACCCTGGCGTTTCGCATTGCGCAGTTTGCCTATGAAAGTGATACCAGCAATGCGGAAGCGCTGCAAACAGTCCAAAAAATCGTCAACGAACCCACCACAGCCTATTACCAGACCATTTTCAATCAGCATAAATTCGAGGTTCAATGCCTGGCTTTTTCGCCGGACGGGCAGCATGTTGCAAGCGGCGGGCTCGATTCAGAGGTTTATATCTGGGATAAATCCGGGAGCATCCTGCAACATTTTACACATCAGAAAGGAGAGTCTTCCGGCAACCGGCAAACTGGCCCGGTGCAGTCCGTACACTTTGCCCGGGATGGCCGGAGACTGTACAGCGCAGATCTGACGGGCGAAGTAAAAATCTGGGATTTAACAGCGGATACCTTATGGATGCATTTTAAAACCCAGCGTTTTTTGAGTGAAATGGCGCTTTCGCCAGATGAACGTTTACTCATTACCTGCGGGAAAGACAGTACGGCCAAAATCTGGGACCTGACCGGCCGTTTGCTCCATACGCTCAAAGGGCACAATGGTCCGGTAACATCGGTTGCCTTTTCTGCTGATAACCAGTTGATTGCAACAGGTGGCGGCGACAAAACAGCCCGTATCTGGAATATGAACGGCAGCTGTAAGCAAGTGATTCAATTGTCCGGTGTGAGTGTCGTAAATGACGTGCAATTCTCACCGGACAGCCGGACTTTGGCCCTGGCCTGCAATGACAATACAGCCCGGCTTTTCGACAGGGAAGGCAAGCCCCTCAATACGCTTAGCGGACACACTGCTGAAGTGTCCAGGGTGCTTTTTTCGCCCGATGGACAGTACCTGCTGACCGCTTCTTACGACCATACCGCCAAACTCTGGAATTTGAGCGGGGAAGAGGTACTGCGTTTGGCAGGTCATTCGGAAAGATTAAGCGCCGTAGCATTCTCACCAGACGGAAACTGGCTGGCTACCGGCGGGTTTGATTTTCAGGCCAAATTATGGAGCCTGGCTTTTAACCTGCAAAACAAATTCAACCGCCACAGCAATTACGTCAACAAGGTCAAGGTGGCGCCGGACGGCAGCTACCTGATTTCCGGCAGCAGCGATTTTACCGTAAAAAAATGGAACTTCGCAGGCGACCTGATGGCCAATATGACAGGCCATAAAACAAGTATCACCAGCGTAGAAATATCGCCGGACGGCAAAACATTTGCTTCTACTTCCAATGATAAAAATATTCGCCTCTGGACAGCCGACGGGCAGCCTTTGCGCACCATCACTGACAGCCGCGCAGATGTATTAAAAGCAGTTTTTACTGCTGACAATCAATATCTGGTCAGTTGTAACTACGTTGGTGAAATAGCCGTTTACGATGCCAAACAAGGCCACTTGGCGCATAAATGGCAGGCCACGCCGGGCACTAACCTGCAATCGATAGCCCTTTCGCCAGACGGGCAGCGTATTTACAGCGGCGGTGGCGATGGCAGGTTGCGGGCCTGGAACCTGCAGGGCGATTCCTTGTGGTCTGCAACAGTCGGGGCAGGTATCTGGGCGGTAGCCGTTTCACCTGACGGCAAAAGTATCCTTACCGCTGCCAAACAATTGCCCATCAAAATATGGGATGCATCGGGGCAACTTCGTAAAGATTGTTACGGCCACCAGACAGAAAACTACTTCGTGACCTGGTCGCCCGATGGGGAAAAATTTGTGAGTTGCAGTTGGGATAAAACGGCAAAAATATGGGACAAAAACGGCAATTGTCTGCAAACGCTTCCCCACCCGGATGGCGTTTACGGCGCCGATTTTACACCTGATAGCCGCAAGGTTGTTACAGCCTGTCGCGACAAAATCATCCGGGTCTGGGAAATACAAACCGGAAAACAGACCAATACCATCGGCTTTCGTACGGATATAAGGCCATTTTTCGATTCTCCGCATATCGCTAACCTCGATGCGATTATTTTTGACTGGGAAAAATATGGTATTGCAACTGCATTGGCAACCAAAATATACCGGAACAAACCGGGCAACCTCACCCGTCACGGTTTGCAATTGATGGGAAAAGCGCTCGATGTATTGGGCGATTACCAGGGTTGCAGCCGGTATCTGTCGGAAGCCGAACGTATTTTGCTCACAGCCAGGCAACTGGATACCGCTACTCCGCCAACAGCCAATTATGATTCGCTGGTCGCAGAAGTCTATAGCATCCGCGCTAACCTGTTGCTCTTGAACAGGGATTTCGAACAAATGGTGACCACGGCACGAGCCGGCATGCAATTCAAAGCCCTCGATTTTTTAAAAGTATACGAGGTAAACGGCCTGCTGCTTTCCGGTAAATTTGACGAAGCGGTACAAAAAGCCGGGGCTATCAAAAATGAAAAGGTGCAGCAAATCAGTTTTTACCCCGACATGACTTTTGGAGAGGTATTTAACGAGGAATTGGTGTTTTACGAGGACCAATATGGCATACAATGCCGTGACAAAGAACGATTTATAGAGCAATTGAAGTAAACTTAAAACAAGGCATCCAGCACTTCGCGTTTTCTTGCCCTGGCAACCGGAATGCGGGTATTTTCGCTTAAAACCAGTTCATCTCCATCCATTTTTTGCACCCGGTCTTTGGCCACAATATATGACTTGTGCACCCGCAGAAAATGGGTGGAAGGCAGGGTGCTTTCCAGGTTATTCAGGCTTTCCAGCGTAATCACCCTCTCGCTGACCGTAAAAATTTTGACGTATTCTTTCCAGCCCTCGATGTAACGGATGTCGGCGACGGCGATTTTCACCCATTTCCGGTCGGCTTTTACGGAAATATGCCCCTCGGGCTTGCCCGGCATGTCGCTGTTTTGTTGCAGCAGCAGGGCGCGGGCTTTCTCAACGGCCTGCGTAAAACGTTCGAAACCGAAAGGTTTGAGCAGGTAATCCACCGCATTCAGGTCGAAAGCCTCGACGGCGTGTTGTGGGTAAGCCGTTGTGAAAATGGTTACCGGTTTTCGCGAAATGGTACGCAGCAGGTTGGTACCGCTCAAAATGGGCATCTGAATATCGAGAAACAGTAAATCGACGGGTTCGCTTTGCAGGATTTCAACCGCCCGGATCGGACTTTTACAGGCCGACACCAATTCCAGGCCGGGTGTGTCGGCAATAAACTTTTCGAGCAATGCAAGTGCAAAGTGCTCGTCGTCGACGAGTAAACAGCGGAGATTCATATGCGAGGTATTGATTTGAAATGATGGTTGGGTGGTTTGTTGGTTGGGGCAGGTAACTATGCTCATTCCTCACCCCTCATACCTCATTCCTGCATTATTTCCAGCACAGAAACAAACCGCCCCTCCTCCTGTCTGATTTCCAGGCGGTGACGTCCCGGGTAATTCAATTCCAGGCGCTGGCGAATATTATCCAGGCCCACCCCGCCTACTTCGTCTTTTTGTTCGTCGGCGGGGTTAAAAGAGTTTTCTACCCTGAAAAACAAGCGCTTCGTTTGCTTGCGCAGCAAAATGTGCAAATAACCCGCAGGATGCTCCTCCAGGTCACCGTGTTTCAGGGCGTTTTCCACCAAAGGCAGGAGTAGCAGCGGTTCCATTTCACCATTTTGGAGATCGCCTTCCACCTCAAAACGAATCGACAAGGGGCGTTCCGACTTCAATTGAAACAGGTCGATATATGCCCGCATTTGAGCAATCTCCTTGTGAATCGGCACCTGCTCCGCTTGCCCGTCGTACGTGACATAACGCAGTAAATCGCTCAGCCGCAGCACCATATCTGCCGTGCGCGGGTGCTGCAGCACGGCTGCCGAGTAAATATTGTTCAGTGTATTAAACAGGAAATGCGGATTGATCTGGGCTTTCAGAAAATTCAACCGGGCCTGGGTGTGCCGGGCCTCGATTTCCCGGCGATTTTCCAGCAATTGATATAAAGCGCTGAAAATCATTAGAATAAAATAAATCAGCGCCGTCACAAAGAACATGCGGTAACCCCGGTCGTCGGGCAGGATGTTCTGTTTGCTGAAAACATTGCCCCCAAACGTCCACAACTCCGTCCACACCCGTAACCAGGCAGTACCCAGCCAAAGGATCAGACTCCAAAAAGCCCAGCGTCCGTAACGATGGGTTTCAAAATAGCGGTTGACAACAATTTTGGCATTGATGTAAAAAAGGGCTGCCGGAAAACTGATATTCATCACAGTACGCGCCAATGCTTCACCCGGCGGCCTCAAGCCCGATATCAGGTAGAAGGTCACCAGTGAAACCAGTAACCAGCCTGTAAGGTGGACGATGAGACGGCCCCGGCCGGAGAGCAGGGTGTTGAGCATTGTGGTGAGTGGTGAGTGGTGAGTGGTGAGTGGTGAGTAGTGAGTGGTGAGTGGTGAGTGGTGAGTGGTGAGAGAGTCCCCCTTGGCGGCTCTTATAGTTTGATCTTGGGTTTTTCAGGCATGTAATCGTGAATCGTGTTTAGTGAGTTGTGAGTAGTGAGTTGTGAGTAGTGAGTGGCATCTCGTTAGAAGAATATTGAGAACATACTTCTAACGAGATGCCACTCACTACTCACAACTCACTACTCACAACTCACTACTCACGTTTTAACAAATTTCCCCGCCGCCTTACCGGCATGGGCGCTTTGAATTTCAACGAAATAGACACCCGGCGGCAAAGTGCTGACATCTATTTTTTGGCGGTGCGTACCCGGCGCCAGTTCCGTTTGTTCGTTTCCCGTTTGAAGGAGCCTGCCGTTTTGGTCAGCAATATTTATGCGGATGCTCGTTTTTTCAGCCAGGTCGAATTGTACATCCAGCCAATCCTGTACGGGATTCGGGAAAAGCAACACCCTTCCAACTATTTCATTTTCAGTAATTTGCGGAGCAGAAGTGCTCAACAGGGTACTGTCGAGCAAAATATTTTCGTCGCCGGCCTGGTAACTCATATAGGCAAAATAGATGATCATCATTTCATCGGTGGTGGCTTCTCCGCTGGACACATCCTGGGGTGGGTCGCTGGGTTGGTGCGGGTTGTCGGACGTATTGTCATACGTGGCGTAGGCATGCAGCACCGTGCCGGATGGGATAGGCTGAACGTGTTGAAAAGTGTACCCGCCCTGCCAGTGAAAATCCCAGTCGTTGATACGGATAAACGGGATGGTATCGCCCTGGGGCGTTACGCCGAAGGAGGTGATGTTGCGCCCGATCAGGTGCATGTGCGGGGCCACGCTGATAAGCGAACCTTTTTGGGGCGCGGTAAATTTTGCATGAAACGTTCTCGTGGTATTGGCCGGAATAAACAACGGCCCGTTTTGCAGGGAAAAAGGAAAATGGTTGATAAACGGGGACAGCGACACTTCCCGGATATTCTGGTTGCCGGGTGTAAAAAATAAGTTCAGCGTAGTCATATCGCTCATGCCGGTTACCCCTTTGGGGTAGTGCATCTGCACAATGAGGTCGGCGCCCGGTGTCAGTTTTATACCCATGAACGGCGGCAAAAGGGTCGATTGAGCGCCGGGTACCCAGGCCCCAACCAGCCTTGCACCCGCTACGCCCGGGCCGCCGAAATTGACGTATCCATGCTCATTAGGCGTCTGATTATCAAGTATTTGCGCCTGACCGCTGAGGTCTTCGTAAATCAGGATATGGTGTACTACTTCGTGGTTGCCGGGAATGGCTTCCAGCCCCCGGAGGTATGACACCTGATTGAGGCCGTTGGGAATAACAAAACAGCGGTATTCATCATCTGTAGCCGTTACGGTGTAAAACGGGGTGGTCAGGAAATGATCCGGTTCGCCGATGGAGGAACCCTGCGTAAACACCGGATCAGGCGGCGCCTGGCTGAGATCGCCGGAGGGCGCACCGGCCTCAACCCAATCGTCGATCAGTTGTATCTCAGCATCGCTCAGCCGGTTTTCATGGGCATATTGCCGGTATGTGGGGTCTGGTTTCCAGGGTGGCATGCGGCGCGCGCCGGTCTCTTCCCGGATGGAGAGACGTTTGGAGAAAGCATTGCCGTAGCCGACCAGCGAAAAGTGCCCGAGCCCGGCCTCCCGGTGGCATTTGGTGCAGTTTTCATACAAAATAGGCGCAATATCATTGGCCCAGTTGACGGTTTGAGCGCAGAGACTGTACAGTCCGGAGAGTAAAAAAAGGAGTAAGAGGGCGTTGCGTTGCATGGAAAAATAAATTAATGATTGATTTAAATAAATGGCAAAAATCAGGTTGTGAATCGTGAGTGGTGAGTCGTGAGTGGTGAATCGTGAGTGGTGAGTCGTGAGTCGTGAGTATTCATTCACTCACAGTAGCCGTTGCGATTCACGACTCACTACTCACCACTCACGATTCACCACTCACGATTACCGGCCTGAAAAGCCCAAGCCCAAACCACAAGAGCCGCCAAGAGGGACCCTCTCACTACTCACAACTCACTACTCACAACTCTCACCCTCTCACTTCTCTCACGACTGTGCACTTCTTCGATTTTATCCAGGCTATCCTCCCGAAGCGTACCACAAAGGCGATCCCAGATGGTGAAGTAAAGTCCAAAATTGCCATTGAACTTTTCGTGGTGCAGGTTGTGGTGTACCGATGAATTGAGCCAGCGGCCAATGGGGTGTTCGTAGGTTTTTCTGCTGAACAATTCGTAGCCCAAATGGCCGTACACATTGAAAAGCAGCATCAAGGTAATGAATCCAAAGAAAGAGACGGGATGTAGTGGTATAAAAAACAATAAAACGGGCACAATCCCTACTTCCAGCAGCGCCTCGACGGGATGAAAAGCATAAGCAGCCCAGGGCGAAGGATTCACCGATTTGTGGTGCGTCAGGTGCACCCGGCGATACCACCTGGGTTGGTGCATCCAGCGGTGCAGCCAGTAAAAATAGGCATCGTGCACGAGCAGGGTCAGCGGAATACTGGCGATCAGCCAAAGCGTTCCATGTTGCTGAATATCCGTATAAAACTGCGTGTACTGCCGCAGCGAGGTGCCGAGCAAAAGCCAGGAGACTGTGCCAAAAATGATGGAAGTAAGTGCTGAATATCCTATTTCACGCTGATAATCAGCAGGTTGTGGAAATTTTTGTTGAATCTTTCGGTACAGCCATCCCCGGCGTTTCCAGGTATACCATATTAAATAGCACACACTGCACAAAACAGCGTAGCGGCCAAAAATAACCAGCGGCGAGAGTAGCCAGTGTGCGATTGTGAATTGGGTTGGGTCGAACATGATATAAGAGGTGAGAGGTGAGAAGTGAGAGCGTGAGAGACATCCCGTTTGGCGGCTTTTCTGGTTTTAGCATTATTTTTCAGACCTGGAATCGTGAGTTGTGGGTCGTGAGTGTAACTTCCGTCTCCATACAAATATACAGGTGCGTCATGCCAGCATCAACAGTCCCTTCAACGAGCGGCGCATTTCTTTCAACCAACCGTAACCGGGCCTGCAATTGGTTGAACCGCTCGCGCCTTGGGTTGAGTTCGGTTGCACCCTGAACCGGCCTCGGCACACCTTTGTCATGCATTGAGAGAAGTGAGAGGGTGAGAAAGGTGAGAGCGTGAGAAAAATCCCGTTTGGCGGCTCGATGGTTTTGGATATCATTTTCCAGGCCTATAATCGTGAATGGCATTTCGGTAGAAATATGTTGAGTTCTTTCTCCTAGCGGAATGGTACTCACGATTACAGGCCTGGAAAATGATATCCAAAACCATCGAGCCGCCAAACGGGATGTTTCTCACGCTCTCACCCTCTCACTTCTCTCACTCTCTCACCTCTCTCACCCTCTCACCCTCTCACTCTCTAATTATGACATTCAATCAAAAAATCTGCTCGACCTTTTTCCTTGCCACTCTTTTCATTTTCGCCTCCTGCCGCAAATCCGGAGAAGAAATCATCGCCTTGCTCAGTGAAACGGAAGCCGCGGAAATCCTGGAAACCTCTGTTTCCGCTAAAATGGCCGGGTTTACCATGCCTACAGTCGACATGGCTCAAATCCTGGAAAATTACCTCAATAGTTGTAACGTGCCCGGCGACACCTCCCTGCAAAAAAGCAAAACGGCTGTCGGCGCAACCTATAACTATACCTTTAATATGGACTGGCTGGTGACCTGTTCCAATCTCGGTGTGCCGCAAAGCGCGGCGGTCGGTATTGCCGGCAATGGTACATTCAGCAGTCCGCACTGGTCGGGCAGCGACGTCACCGTCGGCGAACTGGTATTCACCGGCCTGAGTCCGCAGGAACCGGCTTACATCGTCAACGGGACATACGAACTCGAAGGTGATTTGACGGGCAATCTGCGCCGGGTGGATCCTACCCTGAACTGTGTGACGGAACTGAACATCAGCAACCTGACCATCA
Source organism: Saprospiraceae bacterium (assembly GCA_022844265.1). Classification (GTDB taxonomy): domain Bacteria; phylum Bacteroidota; class Bacteroidia; order Chitinophagales; family Saprospiraceae; genus M3007. The sequence continues at coordinate 35,030 of JALHMA010000013.1, forward strand.
GTAAATCCAGTTACCAGGTCACGGGCGGCAGCGGTACCGCCAAAATCACCGGCAGCAGCAATGGCCGGCAACAAACCCTCAACGGCGTGCTGACCTTCCATGCGGATGGTACGGTGACCGTGACGGTGAACGGGCACACGCATGATTTTTAAAAAGCAAAAAGCAAGAGGCAAATTTTTCCGAGTGGTTATTTTTGCCTCTTGCCTCTTGCTTTTAGCCTCTCACAACACGGTGAGGTTAACCCACAAGTCGGGGTATCCTGTGAATGCTTTGGATTGGTTCGGCTACGCCCCTCGTAGAGCGATGGGCGTAGCCGAAAAAATCAAAAGGCATTTTAGTTGTTTACAAAACTACCTTATTTATGGGTTAACCACACCACAACACGAGGGGCTTTTTTGCTGTTATACCAGCCAAATAACGGACAACCGATAACTGATAACCAAAATGGAGCTCACCATTCAAACGCCGGCACTTTTATTCCCGGCCCTCTCGCTGTTATTACTGGCTTATACCAATAAATTCCTGGCCATAGCCAACCTCATTCGCAAACTCGTGAACGATTTTGATGAAAAACAGCACAAGGGATTACTCAAACAGATTCACAGCCTGCGCCGCCGCCTCTGGCTGATTCGCTGGATGCAGGTTTTTGGGGTCGCCAGTATCCTGTTCTGCGTCGTTACCATGTTTCTGATCTATGAAGGGTTGCAAATCTGGGCCAAAATCCTGTTTGGATTCAGCCTGTTGCTGATGATGACTTCGCTGGTCATCACCCTGATGGAAATCCTGCTTTCGGCAGGGGCGCTGCGGATGCTGATACGCGAATTTGAAGAGCGGGTTCGGGCGAAATCGTAAAAATCGCAGGAAAATCAGGCATTTGTTTGTAATTCAATAAATTGAATCTACCTTTGCGCCACGAAATCAGGGATTCGTATCCGGGAGGGAACCATTGGTTCCCTCTTTTATTTGCCATAACCTGCACAACCATTATCATCATATAACAACCATGTCCGAATGGAAGTAACCGAACGAATCGCCCAACTCCTGGAGGAAAAATACAGTACTGACGAAGTATTTGCCGATTGTTTTACGGTAGAAATCGAATTGAAACCCGGCCAGAAACTCTGTGTATTTGCGGACAGCGACTCCGGTATGACTTTTGAGAAATGCCAGAAACTCAGCCGCTACCTGGAAAGTTTTATTGATACCAACGGCTGGCTGGGAGAAAAATACACGCTGGAGGTAAGTAGCCCCGGCATCGCCCGACCACTCAAGTTTTTGCGGCAATACCACAAAAATATAGGCCGCCAGTTGGAAGTGACCCAAACCGATAAAAACCGGATGACGGGCCTTCTGAAAGCGGTGGAAGAAACGCAGATTGTCCTGAGCCAGACCGTGACCGAGCGGGATGAGAAAAAAAAGAAAAAAGTAATCGAAGTCGAAACGGTCATTCCGTTTGAATTGATAGAAAA
>JALHMA010000014.1:0-7164 GCA_022844265.1 Saprospiraceae bacterium
ATTGTTGCAGTGCATGAAAAGATGCGTTGATCTCCGCAACCATTTCCTGCGCTTTTTCCGCCCTGCCTGTCAGTTCCCCGATGCGCAGCATCATATCCAGGGCATCGTGTAGGGTTACAATATCGCTTATCCAGACCGGATAATGTTCAGCCAAAGCCTCGATCTGTGCGCGTTCGTTTTCTTCTTTATTCCCGATAATCAGGTCGGGCTGCAGGGCGGCTATTTTGTCAAAATGAAGGGTTTTGGTGCCGCCCACCCGCGCTTTCGTTTGAAACCACTCGGAAGGATGCACACAAAACTTGGTAATCCCCACCACCTCCTGCTCCAGCCCCAGGTCGAACAAAAACTCCGTCTGCGAAGGCACTAATGAGATGATGCGTTGCGGAAGTCCGAAGTCGACAGTGCGAAGTGCGAAGTCGGTGGTAAGTGCGAAGTGCGAAGTCATCAGTGCGAAGTCTTTTGCAAGTGCGAAGTTGTCAGTGCGAAGTGCGAAGTCCGTAGAGTACACCGTTTCATGTTTAGGAAGTGCGAAGTCGTCAGTGCGAAGTGCGAAGTCCGTAGAGTGCGCCGTTTCATGTTTCGGAAACCCAAGTATGAAATGGCGCACTCTACGGACTTCGCACTTCGCACTGACGACTTCGCACTTGCTGACGACTTCGCACTTATATGCCCAAAGGTATGCTCATCCGTTTTCCCAGCCACTGAAAAAACCGGCCTGCCCACAGCGGCGACGTACCATTCGACCGGGCGATGCGGTAACAAGCCTGGTGGTAAGCGGGATTGTAGCGCAAAGTTCGGGGAAGCAATTGGTACATGCGCCGGGTTCTGCGCATTAATTTTACGAAGCGCTGTGCAGCATCCGGCCCTGCTGATATCCCCAATCGCTCGCACAACGGCGCGGGCAGCCAACCGGCTGCCAGCAGATCGACCCATTTGCCGGGCGCTTTGGGGTGCCTGACAATGGCCTGCGCCATAGCCCGGCAAGCGGGGGTGCTGCCCAGCAGATCGCTGTTCAGCATATTTTCAAAATATATTTTAAACGCCTGTAAATCAGAAGGATACACCGTTTCTGAAATACCCAGCACATGGGCAGCGATTTTACTTTCTTCGTAAAATTGTTCGCGCCAGTCAGGAGGCAAATGCTTGTTGGGCAGCCATTCATACACCTGCAAACTCGTATCCATAATGGTTGCAAAAACCCAGAGCAGCAATTCGGGGTTTGTGGCGGTAAAAGGCACTTCTGCTGCGGACTCTCCTGAAGCAGACACCTTCGGGTATTGCCCTTTGATGCCCGAATGCACTTGTTGCAGCCGCCGGGCCGTCTGATCAGCCTGTTGTTTGTCGCCAAAATAGATAGTAGCCATTGCGGCAAACGTGCGGTAACCCCGACCGAACGGATCGGACTGAAAGCGGCTGTACTGCGCCACGCCCTGCGCCACGGCCGGGTGCGCAATTTGCAACAACAGCGCCCGCACGCCGCCTAACAAGAAGAACGGCTCCCGGTAAAGTTGCCAGGTGACAGTGTGGGGCCCGAAGTAACCGATGGAATCCATTTTTTGCGTGTTTTGGGGGGCGTTGTTTTGATCGGGAAAATCAGCGGAAAAAAAGGAGATGCTTGCGTGCAAATTACTTTGAAATGCAAAGTTACCTGTTTTTATTATGAACGCAAGCGTGTGTGGAACTTATTTGAAGAAAAATTTGAACGCAGTATTTTTTTTACCACAACGGACACAAAGCGGTTTCACAAAGGACACTAAGCGTAGAGTTGACCTATCCCGCATAGCATTTTCTGTAAACTTGGCAAAAATCATCATGAATGGCTCAAAAAAGTGGTCAACTCTACGCTTAGTGTCCTTTGTGAAAACCACTTGGTGTCCGTTGTGGCAAAAAATTCATATTGATAATAAACCCTTGATTATCAAACAGTTTTCAGTGCATACCATAGAATTTTCTTTTGGCGAAGTACAAAAAAAATCGCCCTGCTCCGATTGATTCGAAGCAGGGCGATTCCAAATATTTCCGAGCAGCCATTTTTGCCACTTGCCTTTCCTACTACATCCAGCTCAAAAACGGCTCTTCCAGCATTTTTTTCACTTCCACCAGGAAACGGGCCGCATCGCCGCCATTGATCACGCGGTGGTCCCAGCCAATGGTCATCGGCATCATCAGGCGCGGCTCAAAGGTTTTGGTTGCTTCATTCCAGACCGGTTCCATTTGTGCCGCAACGATGCTGAGAATGGCGACTTCCGGCCAGTTGACGATGGAAAACATATTGGTGCCGCCGATACCGCCGATATTCGAGATGGTAAAAGTGCCGCCAGTGATGTCATTCAGCGTGATCTTTCCCGCTTTGGTGCGCGCACCCACTTCGCTCAGTTCGATTGAAATCTGGGTCAGTCCTTTTTGATCGGCGTTTTTGATATTGGGCACATAGAGGCCGTTCGGCGTATCCACCGCGATGCCCATGTTGATGTATTTTTTATAGATTACCTCATTGGTTTCCACATCGAGGCTGGCGTTAAACTGAGGCATTTTGCGCAGGACAATGGCGACGGCTTTGGTCAGGATAGCCGTCATGGTCAGTCCGCCGCCGGCGGCCTTCACCTGCTCTTTGTATTGCTGACGCAGCGCTTCCACTTTCGTGATGTCGGCTTTTTCCGAAATCCAGGCCTGCGGAATCGTGCCGGTGGAATAGGACATGGCTTCCGCCGTTTTGATGCCGACGTTGTTTTGTGCCTTGCGTTCGGTTTCCCCGAATTTGGAGAAATCAGGCAGCGGTTTTCTTTTTATGCCGCCTACCGCAGCAGCACTTCCACCGCCGGTATCAATTTTTTTCTTTACAAAGTCTACCACATCTTTATAGGAAATGCGGCTGGCGCCTTCCGCTGGGCGCACATCGGACAGGTTGATGCCCAGTTCCTTGGCGCGTTTGCGGGCCAGGGGCGAGATACGAATGCCGGCAGCCGCCTGTTGTGTGGCAGTGGGAGCCGGTTGTGCGGGGGGCGCTACGGGTGCAGCGGGAGTCGGCGCAGCAGCCACGGCCACAACAGGAGCGGCGGGTGAAGCGGCGGCAGGTGCAGCCGTTGTGGAAGCGGCGGCGCTGTCACTTTTCATTTTGAGTACCACCGTACCTTCTTTCACATCGTCGCCTTTTTTGACGAGGATTTCTTCGATCACACCATCGGCATCGACGGGGATTTCGGCATCTACCTTGTCGGTGCCTACAACAATAACAATCTGGTCTTTTGTGATCTTATCACCGGGTTTGACCATGATTTCGGTCACTTTACCGGTTACGTCTTCGCCAAGCGAAGGTATTTTGAATTCGTAGGATGCCATGGAAACGGGTTGCTGAGTATTGGCAGGGGCTGCCGGAACGGGTGTAACAGGCGCAGCCTCCGCAGCGGGAGCGGCAGGCGCAGCCTCTGAAGCGGGAGCGGCCTGCGGCGCAGGAGCAGCGGCAGCAGCGCTTGTTTCAAGACGTATAACAGCAGCGCCTTCCGCCACCTCGTCTCCTTTTTTTACTAAAATTTCGGACACGACGCCTTCCTGGTCTATCGGCATTTCAGCATCTACCTTGTCCGTACCAATGACCAGTACAATCTGATCTTTTGCGACTTTATCGCCGGGTTTGACAAGGATTTCGATTACTTTACCGGTCACGCCATCACCCAGAGAAGGAAGTTTATAATCGTAAGCCATTCGCTGATCTTTTATTTTTCTGCAATTGTAAGAGGAAGGCAAAGATGGGGTAAGTTTGCCGAAACACCCCTTCAAAGCCACTGAAAAATTTCTCCCCGATAAAATGGAACTTTCTTTAGACATTGCTCCGCCATTCCTCGCAGCCGCATGAACGACCTCCAACAATACAACGAAGCCTTTCGCGCCTTCCTCCAGTCGCTGAACCCCGCCCAGCAGCGGGCGGTCGAACGGACGGATGGGCCGGTGCTGGTGATTGCAGGCCCCGGAACCGGCAAAACCCATATCCTGACGGCCCGTATCGGCAATATCCTGCTGCGAACGGACGCGCGGGCGCAAAACGTATTGTGCCTCACTTTTACCGACGCCGGGGTAAATGCCATGCGGCAACGGCTGCTCGAACGCATCGGCCCGGAAGCGCACCGGGTGCCTATTTTTACCTTCCACGCATTTTGTAACCGGGTCATCCAGGAAAATCCCGAATATTTTGGAAAGGGCAACCTCGAACCCCTCAGCGAACTGGAACGCATCGACATGGTGCGGCAAATGTTGCTGAAACTCCCGCCCGAACATCCACTCCGCGAAGGCAGAAAGGATGTTTTCCAGTTTGAAGACCACCTGCGCGACCTCTTCAATTCCATGAAAAAGGAAGGCTGGACGCCGGGTTTTGTTTTAAAAAAATGCGATGAATATATCAACGGCCTGCCTTCCAACCCCGACTTTATTTATAAGGTAAAAACCAAAAATGCGGGTAAAGGCGACCTGAAAGTGGCACAGATAGAAGAGGTTACCCAAAAAATGACGCGCCTGAAATCCGCCGCCGACCTCTATCCGAAATACCAGCAAATGCTCGAACGCAGCGGGCGTTATGAATATGAGGACATGCTGCTCTGGGTGACGAAGGCTTTCGGGAAAAATGAAGCGCTGCTGCGCGGTTACCAGGAGCGCTACCAGTATGTTTTGGTCGATGAGTTTCAGGACACCAATGGCGCCCAGTTTCAATTGCTGAACCAGTTGCTCGACTACTGGGAAATTCCCAATATTTTTATTGTCGGCGACGACGATCAGAGCATTTTCGAATTTCAGGGCGCCCGGCTCGAAAACCTGCTGCGTTTCCATGCCCAATACAATATAGGGCTGGAAACCATTGTATTACAGGAAAACTACCGCTCCGCACAACGCATCCTGGATATTGCAGGCGCCGTGATCGGGCACAATGAAATCCGGGCGATCAATCGGCTGGACCCGCCGCTCAACAAAGAACTGCGGGCTGCCGCGCCACGCTTCACCGCGTTTTCAGCCGAACAACAGGCAGCCAGCGCCCGCATGGTGGTGTACGAAAACCGCCTGCACGAACTGGCTGACGTGGGCCATCAGATAGAAACCCTGATCCAAAACGGCACAAATCCAGCCGATATTGCGGTGCTCTATGCCCGGCACAGGCAGGCCAACCGCCTGCTGACTTTATTTGAAAAAAAAGGCATTCCATACCAAACGAAACGCCCGGTCAATACGCTGGAATTGCCGGTGATGCAGCATTTCCGCGATTTGCTCAGTTACCTGCACGAAGAAATCGCTGAACCTTTTTCGGGTGATCACCGCTTGTTCCAACTGCTGCACGCGTCGTTTTTCGGCCTGGCAGCCATCGACCTCGCCACCATCGCACTCGCGCTGCGCAGCAACGATACCGGACAGTCGGAACCGGACAAAGAACTGTACGCAAGGGTCGGCGATACGACGACAAAAGGACGGTACTGGCGCGCACTATTGGGCGACCAGATGTTTTTACAATCCCTGCAACTTCCTGATTATCAAAAAATTGTCGATCTGGCATCCCGCCTCAACAGCTGGGTGTCGGATGCGGCAAACCTGCCCCTACCCCAACTGATCGAACGCCTGTACACCCAGAGCGGCCTGATCTCCTGGGCCTTGAAGCAGCCCGACAAAATCTGGCATCTACAGGTGCTGCACACTTTCCTGGAGTTTGTGCAGCGCGAATCGGCCCGCAATCCGCGCCTCCACCGGGTGCCTGGCGGATTGGGTCGCCTGCTCGAATTGCTGCACAGCATGGACGACAACCTGCTGGCCCTCCCCGTGTCGCAACCCATTCAAAGCGGGCCCGGTGTGCAGTTATTGTCGGCGCACGCAGCCAAAGGCCTGGAGTTTGAACACGTTTTTTTATTCGATTGCTGCGACGATGCCTGGGAGAAAAACGCGGGCGGCAACCGCGGGCGATTTACATTGCCGCCTACCCTCACCCTTTCCGGCGAAGAAGACGCCATGGAAGCGCGCCGCCGCCTTTTTTACGTGGCCCTTACCCGCGCAAAAAGTGCATTACAAATTTCCTGCGCCGCTACGGGAGAAGACGGGAAAGCGATCACCCAAAGCCGGTTTGCGGATGAAACAACGCTGCCCCGCAGCCCTGTGGAGGTACCACAGGCTTTGTTGCTGGAAACACAAACCCAACTGTTGCTGGAAGCCCCGCAACCGGTCATCACCTTTCCAGAATCGGCCCTGCTCGACGAATTATTAAGCCGGTTCAGCCTGAGTATTACGGCCCTGAACCGGTACCTCCGCTGTCCGCTGGCATTTTATTACGAAGACATTTTGAAAATCCCGGGTACGATGAGCGAAGCCGCTGCTTTCGGTGTAGCCATGCACGGCGTTTTGCAGCAATTTACGCTGAAAATGAAGGCCGATAAAAAAATGCAGTGGCCCTCGGCGGAAACGATGCAGCGCCTTTTTGCACAGGAAATGGAACGGCAGCGCGGCTATTTTTCGGAAAGCAGTTTTATACAACGTATGGCGCTTGGTAAGGATTACCTGCGGCGCATCTATGTGGAACAGGTGCCTTTCTGGCGAAAAAGATCGATTGTGGAACGCCGCGTAGACCGGGTGGAACTAGACGGCGTACCACTCACAGGGGTGATTGACAAAATAGAGTGGCTCGACAACAATACGTTGCGGCTCGTTGATTTCAAAACGGGAACGCCCGACCTCAAAAAAACAGCGCCGCCCGATGAAAAGCAGCCATTTGGCGGAGAATACTGGCGGCAACTTGCTTTTTACCGAATACTGCTGGAAAATGCACGTATTTACCCCGAACCCGTCGGGAAAACGGCTATTTCATGGCTCGAACCTGATAAACGGGGCACATTTCCTATCCTTGAAATAGATTACACAGGCGCCGATATGCAGTTGGTAAAAGATATGATTCGCGACACCTGGAGCAAGATTCAATCCCGCGCATTTAACGTCGGCTGCGGCAAAGAGGAATGCGGCTGGTGCAGGATGCACCGCGATCAAACCCTGACGGAAGTAATTGGGAGGGAGGAGGAAGGGCTGGATGATGAATGATGAATGATGAATGATGAATATTTGGCCTGACTGGTGAAGTGAATTTTGTTTATTTTCTTTTAAGGATTTGATTTCCAATAAATTAAAAATATTTTCATCATTCATCAT
>JALHMA010000014.1:7264-36079 GCA_022844265.1 Saprospiraceae bacterium
ATGATGAATGATGAATGATGAATGATGAATATTTGGCCTGACTGGTGAAGTGAATTTTGTTTATTTTCTTTTAAGGATTTGATTTCCAATAAATTAAAAATATTTTCATCATTCATCATTCATCATTCATCATTCATCATTCCTAACTAGGGTCTCTGCCCCCCCACCATAGGCACCGTATCCGCCTTTTGAACGGGCACGGGAGCAGGCTTTACTTCAGGTTTCTTTTTCACCGTACAACCTACGGCCCGGGTGTAATCCGGGTTCGGTTTTTCGCCCTTGAGCATGGCTTCTACCGCTTTTTCCACCCAGCGGTTTTTGGCAGATCGGGGTGTTTCCGGATTGTCGTCGATGGCGCCGATGTAACGAATATACAAATCGCGGTCCAGCAAAAAAACATGCGGCGTCCGGGTAGCGCCAAACTTTGGATAAACCGTTTGTTCTTCGTCAAAAAGATAATCAAAAGGATATTTTTGAGCGGCGGCGCGAATTTGCATTTCTTCAAAACTATCCTCTTCCACAATCAGCGGACTATTTGGATTGATCGCAACAACAGGAAAACCCTTGGGGCTGTATTTGTTGTGCAGATCAATGATTCGTTGTTCGTACAACTGTGCATACGGACAGTGATTACAGGTAAATATAAGAATATATCCCCGCACGTCTTTGTAATCGGCGAGGGAAACCATTTTTGTACTGACACTTTTAAGGGAAAAATCGTCGGCTCGGTCTCCAATAGCATAACCACAAGGTGAAGTAGTAGAACCAAAAAGCAGGAGAACTCCTGCCAGCAACAGCGGGGGGAAGAAGGCTTTCTTCATGAAGCAACCGGGGGGAATAAAAGAATGAACGATAATGGGATGAATGACGGATTATGTGGGTAAGATTACTTTCCAGTAAGGCAAGGGTACTCTGACATATCTTTTAATGCCGAGACGTCTGCAAGAAAGGGACGCACGAAGGACTCCAATTCCGTATAGTTCTCGAATTTTCCTAAGTTAAATTTGCGCTGCTGGCCTTTGATAATCACGGTAGCAGGTATAGCGCCATCCCATTCCGCACTGATCTTGGGTATCCAGGTATTGGCATCCTGATCTGCCAGTAGCGCTACTTCCGACTTAAACTGACGTTCCTTCAAAAAGGGGATAAATTTTTTCTCTAACTGACTCTTGAAATCGAGGCTGACCAAGATCACCAGTACATTTTGTCCGGCATAACGCTCGCGGAGTTCTTCAAAGCAGGGGAGTTCTTCAATACAGGGTTTGCACCAGGTGGCCCAGAAATTGATAACCAGCGTCGTATCCTTTGCATTTTCAATGCGGGACTCGAGCTGCGGCATACTGTCATATACGGTAAATGATTGAGCCGAAGTGGAATAGTTGCTCATACAACACACCAGCACAATCAAAAAAAAGAGTAACCGACTTTGGCGAATGGCTATCATGAAACAGTATTATTAAAAAAAACAATGCAAGAAACGCATAACCCTTGGAACATGTACCAGCTTTAACATTTTTTCCGACGAAAAAAACATGAAAAGGGCATAAACAAAGAAAATCCCCTCGAATTGTGGAAGTTCGAGGGGATTAAAATGTTTATCAGGCTGCTGAAAACCTGCAATGAGGCGTTAACTTGTGGTCATCGCCTCACTCATTAACCGGCGGATCAGGCTTCAACAACCGACTCCGGATAGGCAATAGTCGTATCTACGAGGATACGTCCGCAGTGTTCGCAGGCTATAATTTTTTTGTGCAGGCCAATTTCCAGTTTGATCTGGGGTGGTACGCTGTTGAAACAACCTCCGCAGGAACTGCGCTCGACGGTCACCACGGCCAGACCGTTGCGATAAGTGCGACGGGTTTTGTCGTAGGCGTTCAGCAGGCGATCTTCAATGCCATGGCGCGCTTTTTCACTTTGGTTGCGCAGACGGGTCTCTTCCTGTTCTGTTTTTTCAATAATGCCCTGCAATTCAACCTTTTTGGCATCCAGTTCTTTCTGCTTGGCTTCAAACCGCGCTTCCGAAATGGTCAGACTTTCTTTCTTGGCTTCCAGCGCGCCTTTTGCTTCGCGCACTTTCTTTTCAGACAGTTGAATATCCAGTTTGGCGAGGTCAATTTCTTTCTGAAGGGCGTTGTACTCGCGGTCGTTTTTCACTTCCTCCAGTTGCTTCATGTATTTTTTAATGCTGGCATCGGCCTCTTTGGCGGTCACCTGCATTTTTGCGATCTCTTGCTCGCTTTCTTTGTAAGCGGCTTTGAGTTTTTTGATCCGGGTGTCCAATCCGGCGACTTCGTCCTCCAGGTCGGAAACTTCCATGGGAAGCTCGCCTTTCAGGATTTGAATTTCGTCTAACTGGGCGTCAATTTGCTGTAATTTCCACAGCATTTGTAGTTTTTCGGCAACGGTTGCTTCTACAGGCATACTGTCTTTATAGTGAGTGAGTGAATGGAAATATTTGAATCTCTGGTATGGAGCTGCGTAAAAAAGGCAAATCAACAAACAAGGGTTACAATATCACGCAGATCGTTGATTTACAACACTTTTTGCCGTTTGCAGTTTTGTTTTTTTGCCGTTTTTTACAAATAAAAAACAGGGTTGGTATTCACTTTTGTGCAATGGAGCGCAAAAGTAGGGAATTTCTCCCGAATTATTTGATATAAAAGTTCGATGGTAAACTGTTCGCTTTCAAAATGCCCGATATCGGCGATGACAAGACGTCCTTCGGCATCGAAAAACTCGTGGTATTTAAAGTCTGCGGTGACGAATACATCGGCCCCTGACCGCAATGCCTCCGGGAGCAGGAAACTGCCGCTGCCGCCACAAACGGCTACCGATCGGACGGGGAGGTTTCGCAGCGCTGTGTGGCGCACACAACTTGCCCGCAGCGCTGTTTTGACTTGCTGCAGGAAATCTGTTTCTGCTACAGGTTCAGGCAGCAAGCCGATCAGCCCTGCTCCGATCTCCGGCGCTCCGGGCCGGGGCAAGAGGATGCGGGTATCTGTCAGCCCCAGTTTTTCGGCAATCTTTGCATTCACACCCTGCCGGTACACGTTGTCGAGGTTGGTATGGATGGCATACAGCGCCACGCCCTGCCGGATAGCCTGCATCACGGTACGCTCCACATAGTTGCTGCCATTGAAACGTTTTAGTCCGCGAAACACGATGGGATGGTGCGCGATCACCAGGTTGCAGCCCAGCGCAAGCGCTTCTTCCACTACCGCCTCGGTAGAGTCCAGACAAAAAAGAATACCGGTTACCTCCTGACCCAGGTCGCCGACGATCAGGCCGGCGTTGTCGTACGATTCCTGTAAATGCGGCGGCGCAATGGATTCCAGGATGTGGAGAATGTCTTGAACTTTCATAAAAGAGGGTGAGAGGGTGAGAGAGTGAGAGGGTGAGAGGGTGAGAGGGTGAGAGAGTGAGAGACATCCCTTTGGCGACGTTCCTGACCTTGGCATGGGCTTTTCAGGCCTGTAATCGTGAATCGTGAGTTGTGTGTGGCATCCGTTAGCGGCTTATCCACTCATGTTGATATTCAAAAATGCAAAATTATCAAATAATGCCAAAGGAGAAACGCCCGAAACACCATACACCACACACTAAACACGATTCACGATTACAGGCCTGAAAAGCCCATGCCAAAGTCATAAATAAAGGAGCCAAAAGGGATGTCTCTCACCCTCTCACGCTCTCACGCTCTCACTTCTCTTTTTTTTCTCAGGTTAATATCCTGTGAATCCCTATCATTTGCCCGTTGGTGCATGTAACTTTGCGCTACCACTCCGGTCAAACGGGGTAAAAAGCACAACGGCTTCGGCCGCATTTCAATATCATTCTAAAAGATACGACTATGACAGCGATGTTTTTGTTCCTAGGCAATCTCGGCGCTACGGAGCTCACCCTCATCTTTTTGGTTGTTTTACTCATGTTCGGCGGCAATAAAATTCCCGAACTGATGCGTGGCCTCGGAAAAGGCATCCGTGAATTTAACAGTGCTAAAAACTCGGTGGAAGACGAAATCCGCCAGGGTATGCGCGAATCGGAGAAAAAACCATTGGAAAAGTAAGATACTGGTAGGTTCCATTACAGCAGCAGCCGAAGTGGTTGTTTCAAATGGTTGATAAGAGTTGATAAAGGTTTATCAACTCTTATCAACCATTTGAAACAACCACTTTTTGCGTAAAATTCGTATTTTTGAGTGTTCCTTCAGCGTATGGCGGGGGTTTTTCAGTGTGAGAAGGATGCTCTGTCATCCGCTGAAAATCATTCACTTAAACCGAATTACGATGAAACAATCTTTTTTTGCCCTGCTGATTGGCCTGATGGCCGTTTTTTTCGCCTGCAATACACAAAGTCCGGCGCCGGCCGACCAACAAAATACCACAACACCTGCGGCAAAAGTGTTCACCTGCGATCAACTCGACAACAAGCAGTACGACATCACCGTCTCCACCGGCGGTAAAGTAGACGGTACCGAAGTGCTCTCTTTCAAAAACGATGCGGTAGAAAGTTCCGAATGTGTAAAATACGGCTTCGCTGCCGTGCCCTACACCTGTAGCGCCATGCCCGATGGCGTTCTCCTGCTCGAGATGCTGATGACCAGCGAAAAAGAAGGCAAAATGACCTGGACATGCAAGGCCACCGACAAGCAGGTGAAGGGTACGATACTATGGGTAAAAGCAGGCCAGGATGATATTGCTTATACTTTTGAAGGGCCGGTGAAGTGATGTCGTGTTTAGTGTTTGGTGTATAGTGTTTGGAGGTGCTTCGCCTTTGGCATCAATGAGTATTTTCACATAAACTTACTCACGAATGCCAAAGGCGAAGCACCTCCAAACACTATACACCAAACACTAAACACCAAATTTCCTGATTTCCGACACGTCGAGCACTTCTTTCAAATCTTCCGGCTGTTCGATCGCTGCCAGGAGCGCCTTCAACATTTGTCCGAGACTAACGAGTCCGAGGGCTTTGGCTTTGCGGCGGGTAGCAGGCAACATCTCCAGAAACTTGTACAAAGGCCACAACAACATCGGCCACCAATGCCCCGGCCCCACGACATACCAGGGGCGGATAAATGTGTGCGGCAGATTGCCTGCCAGCACCGATTGTTCCCCTTGTGCCCGCACCTGTTGATAATCGCGCATGATACCGCTCGGCTCCTGCGCCACGCTGACATACACAAAATGCCCGGCTTTAGCCTGTTTAGCCGCTTCAGTGGAGGCTTTGATGGATTTCAGATCAATTTTGTAAAATAAATCGCGCTTGCGGGGCGAGGGATGCGGCACACCGAGCAACTGCACAAAAACGCAGGCTTCCGGGATATGCGGGCGCAGGCTCTCCGGGTCGAAAGGATTGCCGACTGCCACGACTGCGCCGGACGGTACTTTAGACTCCGATCCGGGCCGTACAAATAAAATGACCCGGTGGCCGCGTTGCAGCAGCAGCCTGGTCAGCCGGATACCGATATAGCCGGTACCGCCGGTGAGGAAAATGGTTTTCATATATCTTTACGCCTGTTTCAAATAAACCATATACGATGTTGCGCCTGACCAGAGATAAAAGCGCGACAAAAAAAATCTACCATGGCAGACGAAAAAAAACAAACAACCGCCACCTGGCCGTTACCCAAGTTCCATTTTATCGTTTTTTTGGGCGATCACGGTACCGTAGCATTTCAGGAGGTATCCGGCCTGGATACCTTAAAAAAGTAACCGGAACACAAATGAATGCAAAAACAGGCGAGGTGGCGGTCGAGGAATTAGTGCTCGCACACGAAGGGCTCAGCATGTCACAATAAACATGTTTTCCTTCCTTCCTCATAAATACCCGTTCAGACGGCCTATTGCCTGCCTGAGTCAGTTGTTTTTGGAGCGCACCTTGTGGAGCCGTTCTTTTGTGTCATCAATTGTTTGTTCACAAAAAAAACTGCTATCATGCGTTATATCAAATTTTTCCCGCTCCTTTTCGCTTTCTCCGCGCTGGTGTTTTTCTCCGCCTGTTCTTCCTCCGACGACAACCCTTCCAATAACAATGGAGGTAATAACACACCGGGCGCCGGGCTGTGGAAAGTCTCCTACTTTTTTGACAAACAAGTCGAAACTGGCAACTACAGCAGTTACACCTTCGAGTTCGGCGCCAACGGAAGCATGAGCGCTTTCAACGGTAGCCAGACCTGGAACGGCACCTGGCTCACTGGCTACGACGACAGCGCCAATAAATTTTTAATTGATTTTAACGGAACCGTACCCAGCGCGCTGGGCGAACTGGAAGAAGACTGGCGCATCATCGAAATCCGGGACGATTTTATGCACTTTGAGCACACCAGCGGCGGCAACGGCGATACGGATGTGTTGAAGTTCACGAAGTGAGTGGTGAGTAGTGAGTAGTGAGTGGTGAGTGGTGAGTGGCGCTTCGCCTTTGGCAACTGTGTGAGATTCGGCTAAAACACACACGTTTGCTAAAGGCGAAGCGCCACTCACCACTCACTACTCACCACTCACCACTCACGATTCCAGGCCTGAAAAACCACATCTAAAACCAAAAGAGAGGCCAAGCGGGATGTCTCTCACGCTCTCACTTCTCACCTCTCACCTCTAATCTTCCCGGCTTCCGTCATCCGCCATGCGCACCATTTTTGGTGAAAACCTGGCGACCACATCCACCAGTTCCTGTTGCGCCGCCATCACGTGGTGGATGTTTTTATAGGCCATCGGGGCTTCATCAAGGCCTCCGCCGATCAGCGAAACACCCACCTCCTGCAAAATAGCACGGAGTTCGGCTTTGCTCACGTTTTTTATCGCCTGCGTACGGCTCATCTGGCGGCCTGCACCATGCGACGCCGAGTTGATAGAAGAAGTATCGCCTTTTCCGCGCACCAGGAATCCGGGCGCCGTCATCGAACCCGGAATAATACCCATTACGCCTTTACCCGCAGGCGTGGCGCCTTTTCGGTGCACAATCACCTCTTCGCCGTTCAGCATTTCTTTCCAGGCAAAATTGTGGTGGTTTTCCACTTTTGCCAGCACCGTGGCGCCGATGGCTTTGGTCAGTTTGCGGTGGATCACCTCGTGGCAGGCCGAGGCGTAGTCGCCGGCCAGGTTCATCGCCAGCCAGTACTCCTGTCCTGCTTCGCTGTCCATGTCCAGATAGGCGAGGTTCGCGGCATAAGGCGGCAATTTGCAGAGTTCTTTGGCGATTCGGGTATAATGCCCGGCCAGGGTAGCGCCCAGTCCGCGGGAGCCGGAGTGCGTAAGCAAAGCGAGGTAACGGCCTTTTTCTACGCCCAGTACTTCGTCTTTTTTATCAAAATCAAGAATGCCCCATTCCACAAAATGGTTGCCGCCGCCTGAGGAACCCAATTGCGCAAACGCCTTGTCTTTCAGGCCGCGCAACAGATTGTTCATGTCGAACTCCTTGCGATCCAGCACGTTGCTGTAAGCGCGGTCCTTACCTTTAAAGCCGTTTCCGGCGCCGAAAACCGTATGTGCAATCAGTTCCCGTTTGTACATGGAACGGTGATCGAAGAAGTGTTTCTCCGGAATATCAAATACGGACAATGCCATACGGCAACCGATGTCCACACCGACGCCATACGGGATAATGGCGTTTTTGGTGGCCAGCACCCCGCCGATCGGCAGACCATAGCCCTGATGCGCGTCGGCCATCAGGGCGCCCGCCACGGTCACTGGCAATTGCATGGCCGTATTCATTTGATTGAGCGCGCCTTCTTCTATTTGTTCTTTGCCAAAGATGGCGTACGCATCTACTGTTTGTTTCAAAGTGATGGTCGTGTTAAGCGGTGGTTTGGAGGCTTCGATAAGGGCCGCCGCCAGGGGAGCCAGCACGGCATCATCGAGATATGATTCGGGCGTTTTTTGTACGCGTTTCAAGGTAGTCAGTGTTTTTTGTTGATCGGCTTCCGCAAATGCCGTAGCGGCTATTTCGAGGGCCAGACCCAGGATTTTACCTTCGGCGTATCCCAGGGCGAGCAGGTCTTTTCCTTTTATCATGGCCTTATTTCATTTTGGTAGAAGTAAACCACTGGTGTACGTTGCAAGTTCCCTTTCAGGATTTTCAATACCTTTTTCATGGCGATTTTGATGCGTTTGCCCTACGGATCAGGTATTCGATTGACTCAGATTATCCTACTAAGTAAATCTTAAAAAACAAGTTCAAGATTTGAATAACCCCCGCGCTTTAGCCGGGGGAATCGAAGAAACCCAACCCAACGGGGTTTTAACCCCAGAACACTCGTTTTGGGTTAAAACCCATCTATATTTCTACCGTTCATTTCCCCCGGCTAAAGCGCGGGGGTTATTCAAATCTTGAACTTGTTTTTTGAGCGTTACTAAGTAGGTGTGCAAAATTGGTTCAGCCCAAATTATCTGCAAATGCTTGATTACCACCACTGATAACCAATAACTAATAATGCGAATAATGGGTTAAAACTAATCAAAATCGCTAAGAATTAATTGAATTTGCCCCTAACCTGGGTGTCATCCTGAGCGCAGCGAAGGATCTGCCCAAGCAAAAGTGCAAATATTGCTTTTCACGCTCGGGCAGATCCTTCGCTGCGCTCAGGATGACACCCGGGTTGGGACATTTATGACCATATTTTGGCGATTTTGATTAGTTTTAACCCATTATTCGCATTAATAACGGATAACTACATCAAAACCAGGCATTTGATTTACCAAAAATTCATGCATAGTTAACGTTCAGTTTCCATACTTTCCTACCCGGCACAAGACTTTTGCAGACCAGGAGCAATTGGTTTACAATCACCGTTTTTGAAAACTGCACCCATGTCTATTATTGGAAGTCTTATCCGCCAGGGTACCCGATTGGGCGCCTTTGCCGAACGCAAGCGCCTCACACCGGCAGAGCAACAACAAATTCAACTGTTTGAACTGCTGCACAAAGCCCGGAACACAGCCTTTGGGCGTTATTACGGTTTCCACGAGGCATTGTATGCACCAAACACCTACCAGGCTTTTCGACGGCAGGCGCCCGCCACCGACTACCAGGGCATGTACGACCGCTGGTGGTCGCAGGCGCACCGTAACGACCTGCCGGATATTTGCTGGCCGGGGCAGACACCCTATTTTGCGCTTTCCAGCGGCACCAGCCAGTCGGCCACCAAGTACCTGCCCGTCACTGACGACCTGCTGCGCGGCATGAAACGCGGCACCCGCCGCCTGTTTTTCGATATGGCCCGGTTCGGGATTCCCAACAGCCAATACACCAAACAAATGTTGATGGTGGGCTCCTGCACAAAACCGGCGCGGGAAGGGCAACACTGGACGGGCGACCTCAGCGGAATTCTCGGCCTGAACCGCCCCCTGTGGATGGAACGATACTATCGTCCCGGCCGCCACATCACCGACCTGCCGGAATGGAGCGAGCGCATCGAACGTATGGCGGAGGAAGCGCCCCATTGGGATATCGGATTTGCCGTCAGCAACCCCATGTGGCTCCAACTGATCCTGGAAAGAATTATTGAAAAACACGGGCTGAAGCATATCCACCAACTCTGGCCGGATTTTTCGGTTTTTGTACATGGCGGGGTGTTTTTCGAGCCTTATCAGAGCACTTTTGAACAATTGCTGGGCAGGCCGGTAAAGTATGTCAACTCTTACATGGCTTCCGAAGGGTTTTTCGCCTATCAAAACCAGCCGGGCCAGCGCGCCATGCAGCTCCTCACGGATTGCGGGGTGTATTTTGAATTTGTGCCTTTTAATCAAGAAAATTTTGATGAAAACGGCGACCTCCGCAGCGCCCAGCCTGTCACTGTGACCCTCGACGAAGTGCGATGCCATGAAAACTACGCCCTGCTGATCAGTACCAGCGCAGGCGCATGGCGCTACCTTTTGGGTGATACCATCCAGTTTACGGATACCGAACGCTGCCTGATTCAACTGACCGGCCGTACCAAACAATTCCTCTCCGTTTGTGGCGAACACTTATCCATCGACAACCTGAATGAAGCAGTTCGGCGCAGCGATGTGAAATTGCAGGCCGGCATTCGGGAGTTTGCAGTTGCGGGCGTACAGTCCGGCAGCAAATGGGCGCACCAATGGTATGTTTCCGTTGAAAATCAAAACATTACACCCGAACAATTTGCGCAGTCGGTAGACGAGGAACTGTGCCGCCTGAACGACGATTATGCGGTGGAGCGCAAATATGCCTTGCGGGAAATCCGGGTGCGCTTTTTAGCCAATGAAGTGTTTTTAAAATGGCTGGAACAGCGGGGCAAAATGAACGGGCAGGCGAAAATACCGAGGGTGATGAAGGGGGCGCAATTGGATGATTTCGAGGCGTTTGTGGGAAAATGATTTAAACTGATTTTTCCCCAATAAAAATCCCATACTTCCACAAACCAAAAAACGCGCTGCGCGTCGACCGGTATTCCGTCTGAAAAGTTGTTTCGAGCAAGGGCAGCAAATGCCCGTCCATCCGCACATGGTTTTTCCCCATCCACCAGCGGAACAGGCGGCTGGGCGTGTCGTGGAAGTCCACAACGGCAATATACCCGCCCATTGGGAGGTCGGCGGCGGCCTGTGCTATCGCCTGTTCCCAACCCGGATTGAACATGGTGAGCGCATAGGAAAACAACAACACATCGGGCGTTTCTGGCAGCGCTGAGGGCTGCGCGCCGTATGCTTTTTCCAACAGTAGTACCCTTCTGGAGTATGAATGAGTGGCTTTGGCAGCCCGTTGCAGCATATCCGGCGATACATCCAGGCCCATCAGGCGGAGGCTCGGGTATTGTTTCGCCAAACGCCGCAGGTTGCGCCCTGTGCCGCAGCCCACTTCCAATAACATCAGGTCCGTATTTTTCACAACCGGCAACCGGTTCAGGATTTCATTTCTGCCAAATAAAAACGCCCAGCGGGTCAGGTCGTAAATCATGGATTGCCAGCGGTAATAACGGCGCATAGCTGATTCCTGCCGGGTTGTTTTTTCTTCTTTTATTGCAATCTGTTCCATTTGTATTGCCTTTTGTGTTTTGCAAATTTGCTTTTTACCTGACCACTCCCAGCCAGGTACTCGCATACGTACCCACCCGGTCGCGCCGGTGTTCCCGCTCGGATGCCTCCCGGTCGAATTGTACATGCGAGCGTACAAAATCCGGTAAAAAATCCAGTTCAAAAGCCGCTGAGCGCAGCAGCACTTTGGCGCCCGGCGCGGCATTGGACAGGATCAGGTACCATTCTTCTTCCAGGGCCTTGCGTTGGTATGCCGCCAGCCAGTCCTGGTGATCGAGCAGGATAAAATGCGAATATTGCCCGGGGTGTTCTTTCAAAAATCCGCTGAGCGATGTGGTGTAGGTTTGGATGCGACCGACCCGCTCCCGAATCGCGTCGAAATATTCCGGGCGCAGGTAATTGGGACAACAATCGGGGGAATAACGTCCGTAAAAATACAAGCGCCAGAAATAATTGTCGGCGATGGGTATTTGCGTAAAAACATGGCGCAGGCAGTACCGTACATACCCGGCCATGCCGTCGGGAAAACGCAGGGCAGCCAGGTGTTGCTGGCTCTTGGGCACGCCCAGCATACTTTGTACAAAATGCTGGGAAACAAGCCATTGTACAAAATTATTCAGGAACCGTGGCTCTAATTGCCCGTATCGCTCCACTTGTTCTTGCAGGTTTTCCGATGAAAAAAGCCGCTTTGTCAGCCGCCGGGCATCCGGTTGACTTTGCAGCCAGTTGCGGATCAGCCAGGCCACAGCGCCGCTGCTGCCGTGCCAGTAAAAAGAAGGCCGCAGTCCCCTGCCGCCGAAATAATGCAGGTTGCGTTGCCAGTAGCGCCGGGCATAGTGATCTGTGAGGTGCGGCGCAATGACATCGTTCAGCAGTATGCGCGCATGAGGCGAAGCCCCCGCTCCAAAAAAATCGAATAAAGCTGCATGGCTACCCGATTTGAACAAAGCCATTTTGAGTTGCAACAAAGCATTCTGGCGCGGGTTGAGGTCCACACAATGCACTTCGGCAGGATCGTCGAGCAGGTAATCCAGTGCATTACAACCTGCGCTGGTAAGCATCAATACCTTGCTTTTTTCGTCGATATGCAGCAAATTGCGGTCGCATCGGGGGTCTTCCCAGCAGGTGTTGTACACAAGGTGATTGCTGTGTATCTGGCTGAATACCCGTTCGCTGATTTTGTGTGCAAGTCCCATCTTTTTTTAGATGTCGAAGGTAGACGGCGAAGCGCAAATGAATTTTAAGCAGGCATTACCTTTGCGTTAACTTTCCGTAGCGCTATATTTTTGCCGGTAAACGCCGAACTTTGCAGGTCTTTTTAAACGAATAACTAATAACTGATAACCAGCATGCAACGATATATTTTCCCTGATTTTGTCGCCAAATTTCCGCCCGTTTCGATGCCCGTAACCTTGGGCGAAGACACCCACCACGCTTTCGGCACCGAGAACGATCCGCTGTCCGATGCCATGATCGAACAATTCATACTGCCACTGGAAGCCGGCGCTGTGCTGGATGAGTTTACGGAATACGTTCCCTGTTTCGCCATCGACGATACCCAGCAATTCATCGCTTTGGTCTGGTGGAAAGCGACGCTCCTGCAATACGAGTACATACTGGCGACATTCACCGCAAAAGGCGAACTGATTGACCGGAAAGTCATCGCCAAAACAACAGTAGAAAATGACAATATTTTTCGCTCGGTAGCCGTCATCAATGAAGAGTACGAAATCACCATCGGCGAGGGTGTTTCTATCAATGGCGGCGTATTTTTTGATCCCACTACGAGCAAGACGAGTTTTATGGAAATTCTGGCAAATGGGGAAATTGTGTAAAAACGAATTCTATCCACCATAAGTAGTTATCAGTTATTAGTTATTGGTTATCTGTGTTGATACCCAAGCATTTACACAGAATTTAATCAAAATTAATATTGTACACCTACTTAAAATACTGTAAATCAATATGAAACAATCTGCCTTATTCCTCTTGGGGCTATGCCTTGTCATGCCCCTCTTCTCCCAAACCACACAGCAAATTTCTACCGGAACAGGGTATCAAAAACAGAGTTACGTCAACCTCTCTGCCGGGACGGAAAAACAGGTGAATAACACAGACTGGGACATTGCTTTCTCGGTAAACGAACAGGAAGCCGGAATTTTTTTTAATGAAAGTGCGGGAACCAGCATGGGTGTGGCTCAACCGCAACTGGATGTGTTCTTTGCCGTCACCGACGACTTCAACGAACAGCCAAATCCCGAAGCGCTGGCTGACTTCCAGTTGTATAACAGCGAGAAATCCTGGGCGTACGGTGCGTTAAATGAAATTCGCGACACTTCCGTTGCGATTGATTTTGGTTGGGGTTTTTACGATGACCAAACCGAACAGATTACCGGAAGCGCTTTGTACGTCATCAAACTCCGCAACGATCAGTACCTGAAACTCAAAGTGGAATCATTGATCGATGGCATTTACACCTTTAGATATGCCAACCTGGACGGCAGCAATACGGTGACGCAAACGATCAACAAAGCCGATCACATCGGCAAAACACTGGCTTATTTCAGTTTTACAACAGGTAGTACCGTCGATGTAGAACCTGAAACCGGCGGATTCGACCTGTTGTACTGCCGTTACTATACCCCTTTTCTCGTGCCTGGCACCACCGATTATGTTCCTGTCAATGTTACAGGTGTTTTGTCCGGCCCCGGTGTGCAGGTAGCCAAAGCGGACGGCATTGACCCCGCCACCGTGTCGTACACAACGTATCAGGATAGCCTGCGCAGTGAACTGAATACCATCGGGTTTGAGTGGAAAATTCTGAGCGGCTTCTCTTTTGTGCTCGATCAGGACCTGGTTTTTTTCCTGAAATCTGCCGATAGCCGGGTCTGGAAAATACGATTCATCGCTTTTGGAGGCAGCAGCACGGGTAATACCACGATTGAAAAAACAGACCTCGGCATCATTTCAGCCATAAATGACCCGGCAGCCATTGGTATGAAAGCCCTGTTGTATCCCAACCCGGTTCAGGACCGGCTGTCCGTTGCGTTGGATATGCCTCCCGGACTGGAAAAACAGGCGCAACTGACCGTAACAGATATGATGGGACGTGTGGTGACGCAGCAACAGGTTACCCTGAACGCTGGTTTCCAGGTGTTTGAACTGGCGGCCCAAAACTGGGCTTCGGGGACTTATGTGGCGCAACTCCAACTCGCCGGCAGGGAAGTGAATCTGGGGAAAATTGTGAAAAAGTAGGAGGTTATTTACCACATAGGCACATAGATTTTACACATAGAACACATAGGCGTAGAGTACTCTACGCCTATGTGTTCTATGTGTAAAATCTATGTGCCTATGTGGTAAATAACCTTTTTCCCTACTCGCGTTTATTCCTGACTTCCGCGCCGCCGTCTACCCGTACATTGCTGGAGCCGGTAGACACCACCAATACCCTGTTTTTGACAAACACCCGGGCCCGGGCAGTTTCGGAAGCGTAAATTTCACCCGATTCAGCCCGCCAGTTGGTCGATTCAAGCACAGATGCGTCCGTCAGGTTGACATCCAGTTCATCACCTTTACCCGTCAGATCCAGTGTGGCATTGCCGGAAAGTGTAACATTCAGCGACCTGGAGTCAATATATGCTTTAATGACGCTGTTGCCTTTGGCTGTAATGCCGGCCAGGCCTTCATCGAAGCCGCGGATCGTGATTTCTCCGGTATCATCGGCATGCAGCGAGGTAAAGGTGGGTGTTTGAATCAGGACATGTACCGGGCCATCCAGTTTTTTACCGTTGGTGGTAAACGTGATTTTGTCGCCGGACTGAATTTTTTGAATTTTATCCTTATCGGCATCAGAACCCTCTATTTCCACCCGAAATTCGTCGCCCTGGCGAATTTCAGCACTGATTTTGTCTTCAAAAATGAATTTTTCATACGAGCGCCCGCTGCGGTAATTCCGGTCGCCCATTTGCGGGCAGCTGGTACAAATCAATCCGTCGACCGTCATACGGAAAACACGATCCGGTTCGCGTGAAATATAGTATTCGCGGTTGCCATCGGCATAGTTGTCCAGGTCGGAAGCGGAATAGCGGTAGATTTTATCGTCAAATACGATACTTTTTCCTTCCGGCACTTCAATATTCAGGCGAATGCGCTGTACCCTCCATTTTTTACCTTTTGCGATATTGTAAGAAGTTGGAACGCGAAGGGTATTGCCGCTGGTCGAAACCATGTACTGAATCTGGCTGGCATTTTCCTGCGCTTCCATGTTGGAAGTTCCCTGCGCCCTGACAATCTGGGTGCAGCGAAACTGATTGGAATCACTTTTGCGTACCCGAACTTCGATTGGGCCACTTACTTCCATGGAATTTTCTCCCATTCGCACGCCGTCATTGTCGCTGTTGAACCAGAAATCCTCGTAGTCGTTGGGATTCAACTCTTTAAAACCTTCCACCCGCAAGGTATCGGATCGAATGCCGGACAGATCAATATCCGAAGTCACAGAACCGCTGTGGCGGTATTCTTTGGCTGCGACGCCTACCAGCGAAATAAAGGAAAACAAACTAATGCCCCACACGATACCCAGTCCGGTGCGCAACCAGGCCGGCGCCCGCACTTTGAACAATATCCGTGCAAAAACCAGGCACAGTACGACAATTGGAATACCCAGCAGGAAGAAAATATTGCTGAAGCCCAGCCAGGTCATACTGCTGGAATACGGGCTGAAATAGTCTACATAAGGCGCTGCCATCATCAGGCTCCAGATGCCGGCCACCCAGGAAACAGCCAGGGCAATAAACAGGGCAAAACCTATGAGCATGACAATAAACACGCCGAACTTGGCAATAAACCGGAGCATAAACCCAAAAATAGTACCGATGGCGTTGACGCCCTTGTTCATGGCATTGGCGCCGGGACTGGTACCTTTTTTGGGGTCTGATCCAAATTCATTCATCCGGGTGGAAAGCCGTTCAAAACTGTCTTCAATTTCGCGGGCGATGTTATCCACGTTTACCGGTTGGCCGCGCATCGCAAGCCGGTCAGCGGCAGATTTGGCCGGCGGCACCAGAATCCAGAGCAGCACATAGGCCGGCAACCAGAAACCGAAGGAGACAAAAGCCAGCACTACAAAAAGCAGGCGCATCCACACCGGATCCGTAATGCCAAAGTAGGCCGCCAAACCGGAACAAACGCCGGCAACTACGGCATCTTCTTCGTCGCGGAAAAGACGTTTACCGGGTTTTATGCTGCTGGTGTATGCTTTTGCACCGGTTTTCGGGGCTTGTTGCTGCGCTTCATCGGGGTCGCCGCCGAAGTCTTCCGGTTTGCCCATGACCGTCACGGCTGCTTCCACATCCGGCAGCATGACGATAGTGCGGCTGCCCAGCGATTCCGTCAGGATTTCGCCGAGGCGGGCCTCTATGTCTGCAACAATTTCATCGCGGCCTTCACTTTCGCTGAAGCGTCTGCGAATGCTTTCGAGGTATGCCTGCAAATATTCGTAGGCATCATCGTCTATGGTGAGGGCGTAGCCGCCCAGGTTGATATTCAGAATCTTATTCATAATCCAAAGTTATACCATGATTCGCTTGATGTTGTAAGGAACGGGAATGAAACACGATGATTTTTCATGGCATTCCATCCGGTTTGTACACAAAATCCTGCGACGTGAAATATAAGGGTTGAGTTGGTTTAACTGTTAAGTACCGGACTGGCTGCGGTGTCCGTTTTGCAGGGTCTGATCGACGGATTGCACGAGCTGCTGCCAGCTGGAAGAGAGGCTTTCGAGGATTTTACTACCCAATTCCGTGATCTTGAAATATTTGCGCGGTGGCCCGGAGTTGCTTTCACGCCAGGTATATTCGAGCAGGCCGTCATTTTTGAGGCGTGTTAGCAGCGGGTACAGCGTACCTTCCACCACAATAAGGTCGTTGGCTTTGAGCCGGGCAATGATATCGCTCGGATACACCTCGTCCTCTTCTATGATGGCTAAGATGCACAGTTCCAATACGCCTTTGCGCATTTGTGCTTTTGCATTTTCCAAATCCATATTTTTCAATTATTAAGTAGGTGTTCAAAATTTTCCGGTTGTACTACCTGTATAATGCGTTGGCAGTACTTACTACTGTGTCATCTAGATTTTTGAATATTCGAGGATGCGAGTATTTGAGTATAAATGATTCGTTATCAGTCAGATACTCGAATACTCAAATCTTCAGATACTCAAAAAATTAGGCGACTATGTACTTACCTTTTTGTCTTATGCAGTGTGGTATTTTCATTGAGTGATTTTTGTAGCAAGTGAATCCGGCCCCTTCGTTACAGTATCCTGCGGGAGAGACATGGCTTTGACTTTGTCGCTCGTCACCCTCGGGCTGATACTCAGCATCCGGGGAGAGAATCGCGAAACATCCACACCGCCGACTGTAGGCTGCATGGAAGAATCCTGATTGGCCGCGTATAAGGTCAGCATGGTAGCGGCAAAGCTGATGATGACGAAAGCGATTTTCAATTTGTTTTGCATCGTATGGACTGTTATTCATTAGTTGGTGAGGCAAAGATAGTGGTACTGGATGGTTCTTTGCAATACATAGAACCTACCTAAGCCGGGTACTTGGTTGTGTTATTTTTATAAGTAATTGATTTTTATGTAGTTGTGGCGAAAAATAATTTTAACTTTTTTGAAAAAAAGTTAAAAAACGCCTTGTGCGGGGGGCGACAAGGCGTTTGGAAAGGTGTTTTTGGCCGTTGACAAGTGCGGGGTCGCAAGACCCGCGCACGGCGGTAAATCACGCTCATGCACTCATTGCACCGTCTGTTGTGGGCGAGGACTCCTAGGTGGATAAGCCGCAGCGCGGCGAAACGTCGGTAGAAATCAGGTCGATAATTCGGTGTGAAGGTGCATAGCACCGGAACTTTTGGCGCGTGTTTCGGTGCTACATACCTTACAAATCCGTTCAAATCTTTATTTCTACCAACCTCTCGCCGCGCTGCGGCGAAAACTGAGTGGAAACACGCCGTAGCGTGGACAGATCCTGGAAGGATGACAAAAGTAGCGTACACCGTAGAGCGCACCACAATATGAGTTTTTGGAATGGGTATGTCTCAAAGGGTTGATGAGGGTTGATAAAAAGGTTGATGAAGTTGATAATATCTTCTCAAAAATGAAGAGATTTCATCCTTTTCGAGCGGATGTATTATCAACCTTCATCAACCTTTTTATCAACCCTCATCAACCCTTTTATGCTAAAACGAAGAGATTTCACCCTTTTCGAGCGGATGTATTATCAACCTTTATAAACCTTTATCAACCCTCATCAACCTTTTAAGGCTAAAACTTCACCCCGTGCCAGCGTTCCGTGCGCAGGTAAAACACGACCATCAGAATCATAACGATCCAGTAGACGACCTCTCCGACCCACACCCAGACGAGGCTGACGTGCAGCACATTGACCGCTACAAAAAGATACGTGAGGTAAACGGTGAGGGTAATCATTTGCAGGCGGAGGCCAAACCAGGTCGCTCCGGTGCCGGAAAGCGAATTGACAAATACGGAACCGAAAGTGGCTAACGAGAGAATCAGCAGCATCAGGTGAAAAATCGGTTGTGTCTCACCTATCAGGGTCATGTCGGATTTGCCGAGCAGCGGATACAGCACCTGACCGGGAAAAACCAAAATGGGCACAGCCATAACCATCGACACCAGCCAGCACAGTTTGCCCGTTTTCCAGGCGGCGGACAGCACTTCGGCTTGCCGGGCCTGACCGATCAGGTTGCTCACCAGCGTATTGACGCCCGATGAAAATCCCCACAAAGGGATGGAAAGCAGCAAATAGACCGTCCGGGCGAGGTTAGAAATAGCCAGCGCCCGCTCACCCAGGTTTTCCACCATGCCGAAAAAGAAAATCCAGCTCCCCTGACCAATGGCGGCATGCGCCACCACGGGCAGGGCGATATTGAGTTGCTGCCGCATCAGTGCCCAGTCGGGCTTCGGCACGGAGAAAATCCGCAGGCGGCGATTTTCCCGGTCAAAAATGATAAATACTACAAATACGACAAAGGCCACGCCCTCGGCAATACTGCTGGCCAAACCCGACCCGCCGATACCCATGGCCGGCAATCCGAATTTACCAAAAATAAGGGCGTAGTTGAGCGCCAGGTTGACAATGGCCAGCACAATCGTATCGAACAGGATAATAGCCGGGCGCGCTATACCGGTATACAGCGAGATGAGTGCCACGCCGGCATAACTGAAAAAGATGCCGTACGAACGGTAGTGTATGTATTCGAGGCATTTCGCATAAACAATGGGGGAATTTTCCAGAAAAAGTTTAAAAAACCAGGGCGTCCCAAAACGCATGAACAGCCACATCAGCGCAGCCAGTCCCAGTTCAAACAACAGCATCGTGTGGAACACGTGGCCCACCGCCTTGTGTCGCCCCTCCCCCATTCTCCGGGCTATAATAATCTGGCCGCCCCGCGAAAAAGAGTAACCA
Organism: Saprospiraceae bacterium; assembly: GCA_022844265.1. Lineage (GTDB taxonomy): Bacteria > Bacteroidota > Bacteroidia > Chitinophagales > Saprospiraceae > M3007. The sequence continues at coordinate 26,751 of JALHMA010000014.1, forward strand.
ATGGCAGCAATGGTGATATAAAAAACGCCGACAAACCCGATGGCTGCAAAATCGACATCACTCAGGTGATACAGCAACACGGCGTCGCTCAGGGCAATAACGTTTTGCGCAGCCGAGCCAAGCATGATCGGCGCGGAAATTCTCCAGATTTGGCGGTAGGTCAGGTCGAGTTTCAATGCGTTGCTTTATTTTTTTACCACATAGACACATAGATTTACCACATAGTTCACATAGTTTTTAGCGTACTCTACACTATGTGAACTATGTAGATATATGTGCCTATGTGGTAAAACATTCAATAAAACTTCCAGATTTTCCACTTGGCGGGCACAATATTCCAGTGTTGTTTCTCCCTGAAATCAGGGTTGACAAATGCCAGCGCGAAGTCGAAAAAATCTATGCTAAGGGTTACCCGGTGGTGCTGCCGGATGTGTTGCCAGGCAGTATACATTTCCGGCGACCAATGTATGTCGTCCAGCACAAAAACGGTATGTGTGCCGGCAAACTGCAAACAGGTTTCAAAGTACTGCAACGTCGGTTCCAGCCGATGGTTGCCGTCAAGGTACACCAAATCGACACTTTGCAGGCTTTGTAATGCGGGTAAAAGCGTTTGTTCAAATGCGCCGGTTCTTATTTCGGCCTGGCCCAGCCTCAACCACGTCAGGTTTGCGCGGGCCACCTCGGCTGTTTGCGGACAACCTTCGAGCGATAAAAAACGCGCATTCCGGGCGCCTGAAGCCAGGTACATGGTGCTGATGCCCACCGAGCTGCCGAGCTCGAGCATGGTTTTCGGCGCCAGCCACTGCGCCAGGCGAAAAAGCCGCTGCCCCTGCCGGGCGTCGCTCCCGGCCTGCCGCACGATATGCCGGAGTGAGCGCCGCTTCTGCCCCCGCGAACGACCCGCGCCAAAATCTTCCACTTCAATGACCTCATCACCCGACAACATCCGCTCGCGCAGCTGTTCCACATCCCGGAACGCATAATACCAGCGCCGATCCTCCAGCACGGCATTAGCCAATCCGAACACAAAAGGCGAATGGAGCTGATACCGGGTAACGGCCGACCAATAAAATCTTAAAAATGCGCGAAACTGGTACCACATAGAAAATAAATCGAGCGTGACACGCCCTCCTCTTTTATACAATATTTTGTACGAAATATGAAAATAAGTATCTGGATATCAGCAACTTATTGTCCCCTGTTGATGCTTCCATTTCGTTCAGGGACATATTCGGCGGGCGAAAATAGGGCACGTTTTGGTTAAATAACACTTAAACCGGCTTTCGGGTGAAAATACCCGTAGCATTGGCCCCGTTTTCAGCGCATTCCACAACAAAACGGAACCATATTTATCCATGAAAAATATTCGTCTGCTTGCCGCCTCCGCTTTCGCTATCCTGTTTTTAAGTAGCCCCACCTTCGCCCAACGGTATAAAACCGCCGCCGGTATCCGGGTGGATAACGGAGTGAACCTGACTATTCAACAATATATAACCAATGGCTGGACGGTAGAAGGTATCCTGCATACCCCCATCGCTTCTGAAAACCTCGGTGTGACGCTGCTGGCAGAAAAACACCACAAAATCCTCTTTCGCGGTTTTAATTTTTACGGCGGCGGCGGCCTGCACTACTACGGTATCAATACCTCCGATGTGGCGGAGCGCACTACGGACAAAAATGTATGGGGACTTTCCGCCATCGGCGGCGCCGAACTGTCCGTTGGTCGCCTGAATTTCGCAGTGGACTGGAAACCTGAATTGCACCTGTCCGGCGACGAGGTGCGGCCTTTCGACTGGAACGGCGCCTCTATTTCAGTGCGCTACATCATCGCCAAACGCGAGCGGAATAAAGTGAAGGACTGGGGTGTGTGGGATAAGTTTGGAAGGAGGAAGAAGAAATGAGTTATGAGTTATGAGTTATGAGTTATTGGAGTTTCAGGCTGGAAACTGAAAAAATGCATCCGTCATTTCCCTATGCCGAATCTGATAACAATTAGGGAGATGAAATAAACCCTCATTTACCCATTCCAGCCTGAAACTCCAATAACTCATAACTCATAACTCTAAAAAAGATATCCAAACACCTTTCGCTTTTTCTTCGCCGTACTGGCCGTTTTTTTGACAAATACGGGTTCGCTGCTATAACTTTCCACATTCGGGCGATTGAAAGCCGTCACCACGTAGGTATAGAATTCCCCTTCTACCGCCGTCTGATCCTCAAAGGTCCATTTTTCTGCATCAGCGTTAAATGCCGTCGTAGCGAGGAGGTTACGCGGATTGCGAAAGTCACCGACCGTCTCCCCCTGAAAACGGTAGATTGCAAAGTAGTACGGCATTTGTTCGGCGGAAATCACATCGCAAATATTCCAGGCCAATTTAACAGAACTGGCAGAACCCTGCACCCGGCAAATCTGGGGCGTGGCGGGTGGTATTTTGGAAAGTGCAGCAGATGGAGGCACCAGCGACGGCGTTTTAAACAGGGTGGTGATCAAGGAATCCTGCACCCCCAGCGGATTGCGCAGGAGCGGTCTGACGGAAAAGAAAAGACTCCCGTTTACGTTCGGATTGCCGCGATTGAGCGTAATCTGGCGTTTGATTTCATCAGGTCGGCTCCAGTTGATATCGTTGGGAGCGTTGTTGATTTTATACGCAGCATGGCCGATGTACAATTGTTTGCCGTAGGTGTTTTTACTCCACCAGTCTACCAAAATTTCATAATCAGCCGGCACAAAACCGATGCTCCAGTACAATTGCGGGGCCACATAATCGATCCAGCCGTTTTTCATCCAGAGCAGCACGTCGGCGTACAGATCGTCGTAGCAGGTTACTCCGGCGCGGGTGTCCGAACCCATCACAGGGTCTACTTCGCGGTTACGCCAGACGCCGAACGGCCCGATCCCGAAACGCACATAAGGTTTTATCTTTTTAATATTTGTCGACACCCCCGAAATCAAACGGTTGACATTGTCGCGCCGCCAGTCTTCCACATTGGTGAATCCGCGCGGGTCTGCCGCAAACTCATTGTAGTCGTTCAGCGTTTCGCCGGGTTCTTTGTACGGGTAAAAATAGTCGTCGAAATGGATGCCGTCCACATCGTAGCGCAATACTATGTCTTTCACTACATTGACCAAATATTGCTGCACGGAAGGGTTGGCCGGATTGAAATAAAAACGGCGGCCATAACGAAAAAACCATTGTGCCTTGCGGTTGTTTGGCAAGGAACGCAGCGGATGTATGGGCGATAAAGCAGCCGTGTCGAGATCCAGCGTAGCCCGGTAAGGGTTCAGCCAGGCATGAAATTCCATGCGGCGGTCATGGGCCGACTGGATCATGTATTCCATCGGATCGTACGTCGAATCGACGGGCGCCAGGCCCTGTTGTCCGGTCAGGAACTTGCTCCAGGGCACATTGGGCGATTTATACATCGCATCGCCGGCAGGACGAATCTGTACAAAAACGGCATTCATGTTCATGGCTTTCAACACGTCGAGCAGGCTGTCGAACTCCATTTTCTGCTGATCTACGGACAAACCCGGCTTGGAAGGCCAGTCGATATTGAAACTGGTAGCGATCCAGGCCCCGCGCATTTCTGCTACCGGCGCTGTCGGCACACGTTGACTCCAGGCGTTTTGCGTCGTCAGCAAAGCGCCCAAACAGAGATAAAAAATCGGAAAATGAAAAAATTGCTTCATAACACGCTGGTTTTGGGGTAAATGTATGGTATATGCATGAAAGGTTGATGGGTTTATAGGTTGATAAGTTTATGGTTTGTGGGTTTATGATAAATGAAGCCCGATTTTTTCGGACTTTTGCATGCCCATAACGGATAACTACTTACTGCCATCTTAACACATGAAATTTCCACATCCTATTTCCGTCAGTGCACTCGCAGAGCGCTTTCAGGCACAAGTCATTGGAGATACGTCTCTTTCGGCGACCGGTATCAATGAAATCCACAAGGTGGAACCCGGCGATATCGCTTTTTCTGACGTAAAAAAATATTTTGAAAAAACGCTTTCCAGCCCCGCAACGGTGATCCTGCTCAATGAAGCCGCCGAATGCCCGCCCGGAAAGGTCATTTTGGTTGTGCCCCAACCCTTTGAGGCATACGATTCCCTGGTGCGCGAATACCGCCCCTTCGAACCGATCACCGAAGCAATCTGCCCAGAGGCCGATATCCATCCTACGGCATTGATAGAACCGGGTGTGGTCATTGCCAACCATGTCCGCATCGGCGCTTACAGCCATATTCAGGCGAATACGTACATCGGCGAATACACGGAAATCGGTGATTATGTGAGCATCGGACCGAACTGTACCATCGGCTCCGACGCTTTTTATTACAAAAAACAACCCGACGGTTCTTTCCAAAAATGGCGCTCCGGCGGCCGCGTTATCCTGCATGACCGGGTCGACATCGGCGCAGGCTGCACCATCAATAAAGGTGTGAGCGGCGATACCATTATCGGCGAAGGCAGTAAACTCGACTGCCAGATTCATATCGGCCACGGCGTGGTGGTGGGAAAAAACTGCCTGTTTGCCGCACAGGTGGGCATCGGCGGCAAAACCATCATTGAAGACAATGTGGTGCTGTACGGACAGGTCGGTATCGCCCAGGCTATTCAAATCGGCAAAGGCGCCATCGTGCTCGCTACTTCCGGCGTTTCTAAATCGCTGGAAGGCGGCAAAACGTATTTCGGCGCGCCGGCCGAGGAAGTGCGCGACAAATACAAGGAACTGGCCGCGCTGCGGCAATTGCCGGATTTGATTCGGAAACTAAGGGAATGAGTTCGTTATTAGTTATCCGTTATTAGTTATCAGTGTGGTCACGTTTGGGCTGAGTAAGTAATTTGGCCAGAAGATCCTGCTATTGATTTTATTGAGGTGATAATTAGTGTTTTTTTTGGAATCAAGCGTTCTTTGGTTTGCCAGCCGCAGCACGGCGGTAATATTTGTAGCCCATAACGAAATAAGAAAAGCGAGGTGCAGCGCACCGATAATATAATATTGCCGGTGCGCTGCACCTCTCAACATATATTGCAACTATTGCTACAAATATTACCGCCGCGCCGCGGCTGGCAAACCAAAGAACGCTTGATTCATGAAAACTCATAATTCACTGCCGCAATAAGGAGATAATCAATTGTTTATCCTAACTTAATAATCAATTTCAGGCATCTCCCTGTCGCATCTTTACACAGACCAAACATTACCACACTGATAACTAATAACCGATAACGGATAACGAAACATGCTTCCCGAATCCACCCTCAAAAAACTCCGCCGCGTCGGCCAGGCGCTCAACCTGCTGGCCCGCGTGTCGCCGCAACTGGCCGGCAGTGCCGCGTTCCGGCTGTTTTGCAGTCCGCGCAGACAGCCTATGCCCGCGCACGACAAGGCATTTCTGAGGGCGGCGTACCAAGGCAGCATCGAAATAAAAGATTTATCCATCAGCACCTACGCGTGGCAGCCGACGGGAACACCCAATGGCCGGAGCGTACTTTTCCTGCATGGCTGGGAATCCCATTCAGCGCGTTGGCGCCAGTATGTCAAGGTGTTTTGCAAAGCGGGTTTTTCCGTGCAGGCGCTCGATGCCCCGGCCAGCGGCCTGTCCGGCGGGCGCATGCTGAACCTGCTGCTGTTCAGCACGGCGGTAAAAAAGTTTATTGAAAAAAACGGAAGCCCCTATGCCATCGTGGGCCATTCGCTGGGCGGCGGCGCGGCGGTGATGAGCACGACCTTGTTCGAGGCGCCGCGACCGGAAAAGATGGTATTGCTCGGCGTTTTTGCTGAAACCAACCGGGTGATCCGCGATTTCGGCAACATCATCGGCGCGAATGAAACGGTGCTGCGGCATGTGGACAAGGAAATCGAGCGGCGCAGCGGCATTCCCGTCGACGCCTATTCGGTGGCTCAAAAGGTAACGCTGCTCCGGGATGTGCAGGGAATGGTGCTGCACGATCGCGACGATGCAGTGGCGCCGGTTGCCGAAGGGCGCCTCGTCGCCGAACAATGGGCGGCTACGTACCTGGAAACAGAAGGATTCGGACACCGGATGCAGCATATTTCGGTGGTGCATGCGGTGCGGGATTTTCTCGTTTAAAAAGGTTGATGAGGTTGATAAGGGTTGATGAGGTTGATAATAGCCGCTCTATGCTGCAAATTTTCACTTTTTGAGTGGCTTTTATCAACCTCATCAACCCTTATAAACCTCATCAACCTTTTTAAACCTCATCAACCCTCATACCCCCCCTTTATTCACAGTGCCCTCGACAGCACATACATCAAATACACCTCATCCTGGTTGTTGATACCCAGGCGATTGCTTGTTAAATGCAGCAAACTGGGCAGCACCTTTTCCAGCCCGTCGCCGAATTCTTTCAGGATCAATTGATTACCCCTGTACCAGCGCACCCATTCCGGTTGTTTTGGGTCAAAATTTTCCGCTCCGATGGCTTTCCACATCGTGTCGATGGTAGCGCGCAAGTGTGTTGCCTGCGGCTCGAAATTGGTCTGGAAATTTTCCAGCAGCGTTGCCCGCATGGCTGTTTCGGATGCTTCGTCTTCGGCAGGCTGAAAAAACAGCAGCATCCATTGTTCGCACAATTGCCCGAAATACCAGGCCGCTTTTTCCCGCTCCAAACCGGCTGCGAAGACCGTCATGGTGTGCATCCGAAGCGCATCGAACAACGCATCGCCGTAGGTGTACGCCGTGCGCTGCAAACGCTCGAGCGCCACACGGGTGCTGACGTGAAAATATTCTTCGGCCCAAACCATCGCATCCGCTCCGCCAAAACGCGCCGTTTCCGGTTCGTAGGGTTCGGATATACGTTCTCCGCGTTCTGCAAACCAGCCTTCCACGGCAGGCGCCAGGGTTTCCTGCATCCAGTCCGCTTCACCGCGCAGGCGCAGGCGGATGTGCGGGCCTTTTTCATCGTCGTAACGGATGTAAAAAGCGCGGGCGCCGGCTTTCGGCCAGATGTATTGATCCAGAAAAGGCCTTACCGCACGGGTTAAAAAAACATCAGGAGTTTCGAGCGGGTAAAAATGGTAGGACAGCCAGGTTTGCATGGCGGCAAAGGTAAGTTGGTATTTCGTATTTGGTGTTTGGTATATGGTGTTTAGTGTTTAAGGGTGCATTACTTTCGGTGTCTGTGTGAAATTTGACCAAAATATACTCTATTGCCAAAGGCGGAGCGCCCTAAACACTAAACACCATACACCAAACACCAAATACGAAACACCAACTTACCTTTGCCCGTCAAAAACGCTCAATAATTATTCTGAAAAGTATGAAGAAGCCCTTTTTTATAGCATTTTTATTGTTTCCTTTTGTGTTATGCGCGCAAACTGAAAAACCCTATTTCCAGCAGGAAGTCAACTACCGCATTGTGGTGGCGCTGGATGATAAAGCCCACACGCTGACGGGCAATATCGAGATGGATTATCTGAATAATTCACCCGATGCCTTGTCCGAAATCTGGATTCATTTGTGGGGCAATGCATTTAAAAACCGCGAAACAGCCTTTTGCAAACAAAAACTGCGCGACGGCAACCGGGAATTCTATTTCGCGGATGAAAAGCAACTGGGTTATTACAAAAACCTGGATTTCACTGCGGATGACCAGAAAGTATCCTGGAAATACGACCGCGACAACCCAGACATTGCCAGACTCACCCTGTCCAAACCACTCGCACCGGGCGAACGCGTGCGCATTGCCACGCCGTTTTTGTTAAAAATTCCGGCCTCCTTTTCCCGGCTCGGCCATGTCGGCACTTCCTATCAAATGACGCAGTGGTACCCCAAACCGGCGGTGTATGACAACCGCGGCTGGCATGCCATGCCTTACCTCGACATGGGTGAGTTTTACTCCGAATTCGGCAATTTCGATGTGACAATCACGCTGCCTTCCAATTATGTGGTAGGCGCTTCGGGCGTTCTGCAAACGGCTTCGGAAATCGAATTTTTAAACCGGAAAGAAACCGAAACCCGCGAAAGATTCAGTAAAAACACCCCGGATAAAGGCGCTGCAAAACTCGACACGTTTCCAGTATCCACCAGCGAAATGAAAACGATCCGCTATGTGGCCGAGCGGGTGCATGATTTTGCGTGGTTTGCCGACAAACGTTTTTTTGTGCTGAAAGACAAGGCCACGCTGGCTTCCGGCAAAACAGTGGATTGCTGGGCCATGTTCACCCATTCGGAAGCACATTTGTGGCAAAAAGGAGCGTTTTATGTGCGCCGGGCGGTCGAATTTTACTCCAAACACGTCGGGGAATATCCATGGCCGCAAGCCACCGCCGTGCATTCGGCCCTGAGCGCAGGCGGCGGTATGGAGTATCCGATGATTACCGTGATTGGCGATAGCCAGTCGCCCAAAAGCCTCGACGAAGTGATTACCCACGAGGTGGGACACAACTGGTTTTACGGCATCCTGGCCTCCAACGAGCGCGATCACCCTTTCCTCGATGAAGGCATAAATTCTTATTACGAATACCGCTACATGCTGGAATACTACGGCGACAGCGATCCGATTAGTATCCCCAAAAAACTGCTCGACCCCGCCCGCCAGGGTTCTGTCATCGAAGTTGCCCAACTGCTGCTGGCCCGCGAACACGTCGATACGCCGCCCGACCGGCACTCCAACAATATGACGCAGATTGCTTACGGGGCGCAGGTGTATAGCAAAACGGGTACCACCTTGCGCTGGGTAGAACAGTCGGTCGGCACGGAAAAATTCGACCTGGCTATGCAGGCCTATTACCGCGACTGGCAGTTTCGCCACCCCTACCCCGAAGACCTGCGCGCCAGCTGGAAAAATGCAGGCCTGGAAGCCGATTGGTGGTTCCAACTGATGCAGACCCAAAAACAGGTCGACGTTGCAATCCGCAACATCCGCAAGGATACCACCGGCTGGCGGATCGACGTCGAACAAAAAGGCGATATCGCTGCGCCTTTCCCGGTGACGGCTTTGAGAGACAGCCAGGCTCTTGCTACCATGTGGTTTCAGCCCGGCGAAAAAGTGGTTTTCCCGGCCAGCGACGCCGATGCTTTTGTTGTTGACTATGAACACATTATACTCGACGTAAACCGAAAAAACAACTGGCGAAAGAGCAGCGGGGCCTTTGCAGGCATCGAGCCGCTGCAATTAAAAATACCTGCCCTGTTTCAGGACCCCACACGCAGCAGCACCTGCATTTTGCCCTGGGTCGGCTGGAATAATTACGATAAAACCATGCTGGGTGTGGTGTTGTACAATGCGCCGCTGCCTTCGCGCAGGTTCCAATACTACATCGCGCCCGGTTTCGGCCTGGTCAGCAAACAATTGG
>JALHMA010000015.1 GCA_022844265.1 Saprospiraceae bacterium
GAATAACTACATAAATACAATTCTTTCTTACTTTGCGTGCTTTATGACTGATCTGAAAAAAGCGCCATGAACAGCAGGTTTCGCTCCTTTTCACCCCTTTTCCTCTTGTTATTAATCGGCGGAAATGCGCTCGCACAGTGCGACCCCGTTTTCCGGCAGCCCTTAAGCCAGCGCGCGGCAAACTATGAGATGCACGTGTCGCTGGACGACCAGAGCAAAACCATCGACGCTACTCAGACCATCCGCTTCACCAATGCCTCCCCGGAACCTGTCCGCGAACTGCGGATGTACATGTACCTCAATGCGTTCAAAAATTCACAGAGCTCGTTTTTGAAAGGAACGAGCCAGATTTTCGGTCAGGGGTATATGGACCGGACGCAGGACGAATGGGGCTGGATCGACGTGGAAAAAATCAGTCGTGAAGGCGGAGCGGATTTGAGCGGCAATATGCGCTATGTTCAAGCGGACAGCAATACTGCCGACCAATCGGTACTGGAAGTGGCGCTCGACAAACCGGTTCTACCAGGTGAAACAGCCGTTTTTAACCTGAAATGGCGTGCCAAAATGCCCAAAACCATTGCCCGGGCGGGGTACAGCAAGGACTTTTACCTGTTTTGCCACTGGTTTCCACAATTAGGGGTTTGGGAAGAAAACAAGGACGGGAACTGGGACTGGAACTGCCACCAGTTTTACCGGACTACCGAGTTTTACGCAGATTTCGGGGTGTATGATGTGCATATCACAGCGGCCGACAAGTTTGTAATGGGCGCATCGGGCTGCCTTATCAGTGAAAAAAACAACGGCAATGGCACCACTACCCGCCATTACCATGTGGAAGACGTGATCGATTTTGCCTGGTCGGTTTATCCCGGGTTCACGGTGCAGGAAGACCGCTGGAAGGATGTGTACATCCGCCTGCTCATTGCGCCGGAACACGCCAAACTGGGGCCGCGTTACCTGCACGCGTTGAAATTTGCCCTTGCTTACCTCGATGAGCACGTCGGCAAGTACCCTTATGCAAGCATCACGGTGGTGGATCCGCCGTTTCACGGACTGCGTTCCGGGCTGATGGAATACCCGACTTTGATCACAACCGGCACGTTTTATGGAATGCCTGAAAATATCCGGATCACGGAATCGCTGGTAGTCCATGAGTTTGTGCATCAATACTTTATGGGTATGGTGGCTTCCAACGAAAAGGAAGAAGCCTGGCTCGACGAAGGTTTTGTGACCTATTTTGAAGACCGCATCATCGACGCGGCGTATGGCGAAAAACAATCGCTGGTGGATGTGTTCGGCTATCGTTTTGACAACCGGGAACTGACGCGGCTGGAGTACACCACCATGGCCAATCCCCGCGAAGGAACCGTGGCGCGTCCCGGCTGGTATTTTTCGGATACCAATTTTAAAGCCCTGATTTACAGCAAAACGGCTACCACACTGCGCACGGTGCAGGAATTGGTGGGCGAGGCAGCCATGGACCGGATCATCATGGCCTATTTTGAAAAATGGAAATTCAGGCACCCGAAAGGCCGGGATTTTATGGCCGTTTTACAGGAAGAACTGATGCGCGGGCCGGACACACTGTTTGCCCGGCAGGTGTATGATCTGGTGGAAAAAAGCATTTACCACGCGGTGGTGCTGGATTACGCGGTCGTTCGGATCACCAATGAAGCATTGCCGGCGCCGCAGGGTGTTTTTGGAAACAATGCATCCGCACATACCTATCAGGATGGCAGCGGCGCACGAACGCCCTTGTCAAAAGTAGAAGTGCAGCGCAAAGGCGACTGGGTTTTTCCGGTGGAGGTTTTGGTGACTTTTGAAGACGGAAGTACCCAAATGCTGCATTGGTCGGGCCAGGAAGGTTCAAAGGTTTTTGAGTGGAGTGGCGGCGTCAAAGTTGTCTCGGCGCAAATTGATCCGAAGCACAAAATCGGCCTGGATGTAGATACGAACAACAACAGCCTGACGCTGCAACAGGAAACCGCGCCGCTCTGGAAATACGCTGCCAAGACCGTTTTTTGGGTGCAGAACTTGATGCAGACGGTGGGTTTTTTGATGTAATGATGTAATGATGAATGATAAACGATGAATGATGAATGATGAATATGCGCGATATTTTTTTACAGGCATTTAAAATCGGGATACGCCAGTGGCGCATTGCTGCAATCGTTTATGTGGTACAGTTTTGCCTGGCTTTGACTGTGGGAATGGAGGTATACAACGTTTTGGAATCTTCCATCGGTAATTCGCTGGAAATGAATAAGTTACTGCTGCATTACGACCACACGGTACTGACTGATTTCCTGAAAGTACACGGCGCTTCCATTACCCCGCTGATCGGACAGTTGCGCTGGCTGCTGCTGGTCTGGCTGCTTTTTTCAGTGTTTATTCATGCGGGACTGCTGGTTTGCGCCGCAAAACCGGAGCAGGCCGGCGGGCGAGATTTCTGGACAGCGGGCGCTGCATATTTCTTCCCGTTTTTGAAAATCAGCCTGTTTTTTCTGCTGCTGGCCCTGGTTGGTACGGTGGTTTTGTTCCTGCCAATCATCCTGTTCCTGGAGCCTTCCCTTCAATACTTTAGTTCTGAAAAATACACGGTTTGGCTGGTACTTGGGTTCCTGCTGTTGTACACATTTGGCTTGATAAAATTATACGTCTGGTCGGTACTCAGTCGATTGAGCCATGTAGAAACCGGTGCGTCTACGTATAAAAGTATTCAAAACGGCTGGCGTATTTTCTGGAAAAAGAAATGGGCTTTACTGGGTTTTGTGCTGGGTTTTATGGCTGTACAATTGCTTTTGATGTTCATTTACTGGCAATTGGAGGCTTTTAGTGGCATGACCTCGGCTGCGTTGATCGGGGTGTTTTTCGTGGTGCAGCAGGCATTTGTATTTTTCAGGATACAGATACGGCAAATGATGTACGCCGGGATCGGACTGATCCGTGCTGTATGACCAAAGGGTGTATTTCAAATTGTCGCTTGGCATCGTACGTTGCTTATTGACGGGGTGACTTCAAGTCACCCCGTCAATTTACCGCGATGATTGGAAATCCAAGTGAAGAGGAGTCACCTGCTCGCAATGCTTTCTCAACCATCAACGTGCTCAACCACTCAACCTTTTCAGCCTACCTTATTTTGGAAAAAGGCAGCGCATTCATATACACCGATTCTATTTTCTCCACAATGATTCCGTTGCTTTCGGACTCCGTTTTCACCTTAATCCATTCCGGGTCTTTCCGGAAGTTGTCGAACGATTGTTTGCCGGCTGCTTCGCTGTTGTGGGCCAGGATATAAATCAGTTTGGGCTGCACGGCGTCTGCTTCAATGGTGGTCCAGTAGGCGATGTTGGTCATGCCGTGTTTTTCAAACAAGGCGGTGGTGTGGTTGCGGAAACGCGCCATTATGTTTTCGTATTTATCCGGCGCAGGGGTGTAGGTTCTCAATTCAAACACCCTGTTCCCTTTTTTGGATGCTCCGATGGTTGCAGAAAAATCGGCGGCTTTCATAAAAACCGACTCGATTTTTGTCAGTATTTTCCCGTTTCGCTCTGATTTTTCCGCCACTTTTTTCCATTTCGGATCGGCTATGAAGGCTTTCCAGGAGGCATCTCTGGCTGCCATATTCGGATACGCCAGCACATAGATGAGTTGATTTTTCTCATTGTTGACCGGCAGCCAGTAGCCGATGTTTTCCATGCCGTGCTTTTTGAATAATTTGACGGTATGCTTTTGAAAACGCTGCACCAGCGCGTCTAACTTGCCCGGCTCTGCATAATAAATGCGCATCTCGTAGACGCGGCTATCGGTATTTTGTGCAGTGGCTTGCAGGGATAAAAAAATGCCGAGGAGGAGAATTACTACTTTTTTCATGTCAAAAATTTATTGACGTAAAAGTAAAGTTATTTTCTTCCCAACCAATAAAATTTTACATTACACAGTATTAATCTCTATAGAACGAATGTTATCGGTATCTCTGTAACAAGTCTATTGTCTACCAATAGTATTTTTTAGAAGGGCCAATATCAAAAAAGAGAAACCGAATAAGGATAATATCGCTCTTGTTGCATGAGAATACTCCCATGTTTTTCTGAGTTCATCCCAATGATTAGGTAAACTTGTCCAATTTAAAGTTTCTTGATTAGTCGGAAATGTAAATATAAAGAAGACAAAAATGCTTAGAATAAAGCAAATCAAAGATGTCAATAAAAAAGGAAAGATATTTTTTAATTTGCGGTCAAAGATTATCCAAATAATAGTCAATATTATTGCTCCTATTTCAAAAATTCCCAGCCACTGCCATCCGCTATAAATTCCTTGAACTATCTGATAGTCTTCCTTTGATAAATTTATCTTTACCCGAAGTTCGAGCAGATGAGCCATCAATGCTGAAAGTGTAATAGCAGTAAAAAGTATTGCAATAAATCTGATTAAATTTTTCATGTTAAATTCAATGATAGAATAATTGTGGTAATATTTAGACGCTGCAAATGTCCTGGCTATTTGTTGTTTAAATGTTACATGGTTGACTGAATGAATTACATTATTCACACTTTTTTTACCTTCGGTCCGAAAAAGTACACACCATGGAACAAGAGCTCACCTGTGAATTTATTACCCAATCCATCTTTCGTATGGATGAAAGTACCCACCGTATCCGCCTGTGCCTGGAAGCGCTGCCGGAAGAGGCGATCTGGCAGCGACCGAACGCTTCCTCCAACAGCATTGGCAACCTGATACTGCATCTGTGTGGAAATATCCGGCAATACGCCATTTCCAGCCTGAGCGGCGCAGAAGATGCGCGGCAGCGGGATGCGGAATTTGCCGCCACAGCCGGGCCTGGAAAATTGGAGTTGCTGGAACGTTTAAGTGATACTGTAGAGGAAGCCAAAGCCAGTATTCAACGCCTGGATGCAACAGAACTACTGCGGGTGCGCATGGTGCAGGGTTTTCAATTGTCAGGAATGGGCATCATTATTCATGTGACGGAACACTATTCCTATCACACCGGACAAATCGCTTTCTGGACCAAGTTTTTACAGGATCGCGACCTGGGTTTTTACGCCGGAATGGACCTTAATGTGAAGAATGCGTAATCTACTGAACTACATGCGGTTATTTGGGTTGTATCAAAAATGGTTTGGTGGTTTGAAAAGGTTTGTTGGTTTGAGGTGGTAACTTAAAGCCAAGAGTTACCACATCAAACCATCAAACCTTTCAAACCATCAAACCTTTCAAACCTTTCAAACCATCAAACCTTTTCAAACCATCCAACCCTCTTGCATGGCTACACCAGTTTATGACATTCTTATTATCGGCTCTGGACCTGCCGGCGCCACATCGGCGCGTTTTGCCGCAAAAATGGGCCTCAAAGTGTTGCTCATTGACAAGCGCCAGGAACTCGGTGCGCCTATCCAGTGCTCGGGGGCCGTTAGCCGGCACGCATTGGAAGAGGCAGGCGTCGAGCCGAATGCTGAATTTATTCACGAAGATATTTACGGGTTCAGTATTTATAACCAGGAGGGTAAAAGCACCGTCATCGATTATCGGGAGATCAAACCGGATGAATACGGTAAGGGCGACGAACGCAAACCGCTGGGCTACGTGGTGGATCGCCGCCGCTTCGACAGGTACCTGATGACCCAGGCTGAACGCGCCGGTGTGGAGGTATGGCTGAAGACGGAAGGACTGGGCTACACACCGGGCAAAGACGGGAGTTGCGAAGTACAATTGCGCCGTTTCAACCGCTTGTTAAAAGTCAAAGCCAAAGTATTGGTTGGGGCGGACGGCCTCCAGTCGCAGGCCGGCAAATGGGCCAATCTGCGCACGCATATCCCCTTGCGGAACCTGGCATCCTGCCTGCAGTTTATCGTCGATGGCGTGGAAACCAACGGCCTGCTCGAAATCATTACGGGACATCGCTGGGCGCCGGGCGGTTATGCCTGGGTTTTTCCCAAAGGAAACGGCTACACCGAAATCGGACTTGGCGTGGTGCGCACCATGACCAACCGGGATGCACAGTGGCACCTGGATCAGTTTATTCAAAAATCATTTTTTAAGGAGCGGTTTAAAAACGCGCGCATTCTGGAAATCCAGGGCGGTGGCGTCCCGCTTGCAGCGCCCCTGAGAACACAATACGCCGACAATCTTATTCTGGTCGGCGACGCGGCCCGGCACGTCAATCCCATCACAGGAGGCGGCATTCATACGGCCCTGAGCGGCGGACGAATCGCCGGTGAATTCCTCGCCGAACTGATTCAAAGCGGAAAAAAAACCGGCAAAGCCAACCTGAAATCTTACCAGGATCGATGGCTCGAAGCAGGCGGCCATAAAATCTGGCAACTTTACGGCGAAAAAACAGCCATTTTCAGAAATAAAGACATACACTTACGCGACGAACAACTGTACCAAACCATGTCCGGGTACTTTAGCCCTGACTCTACCTACAAAAAAATCTGAACCGAACATGGCCAGGAAAGAACCTGTTGTTTTTTTTATCGGATGGAATGCCTGTATCAATTGCGGCGCCTGCGTTGCGGTGTGCCCGCAGGATGCAGGATTCATCAGCGCATTTGATACCATCGCCGTCAATACGCCCTGCGACATCGTTTGTATGGCCTGTGAAAAAATTTGTCCCGTCAGCACCATCACGCATCAAAAAGCAAACGAACGCCATGAGACTCATGCAGCATAAAAAAGAGGCCTGGTGGTTCTACCGCTTCTTGTCTGTTTTCTACGATAAATACGTCAATCCCCTGTTCTGGACGCCCCAAATGCGCGATCAATCGCTGCAATTGGCTCGTCTCGACGACCCCGGCCTCCGTGTCGTCGACGTCGGCTCGGGAACCGGCTTTACCACCCTGGGCATCGTACAGTTTGTGAAAGCAAGTCATGTGCACTGTGTAGACCAAAGTCCCCACCAGATGGCCAAGGCAAAAGACAAGCCGGAACTTTCGGATTGCCATTTCCAGCTCGGCGACGCGGAAAACCTACCTTTCGATACCGATCACTTCGACCGCTACGTATCGGCCGGAAGCATTGAATACTGGCCCAATCCCGACCAGGGTATCCGGGAAGCCTACCGGGTGATCAAGCCAGGAGGCATTGCCCTAATGATCGGTCCGCTGGAACCCGACAGCCGGATCGGGCGGTTTTTTGCCGATACCTGGATGCTTTTTCCCAGCGACCAGGAATACCGGCAATGGTTTGCGGAGGCCGGTTTCACAGATATTCAAGTGGCATACATACGCCCACAATGGTACCGGCGCAAGGGCGAATACGGTCTCGCTATCGCCGGCAAAAAACTGAATCCGGGTGTTTCACCGGGTCAGGCGACTGCCCGTGTGATACCAGAACCGGAGAAAATGACCCTCGGACGCGCCTTGCAGCTGTTCTGGCGCGTGCTGGTCGGTTCGCTAGCGGGTTTTATATTTATTCCCGCTGCTTTGTTCGGTTATCTGCTGCGTGTATTTTCCCCGCAGGAAAACATCCCGGAACAATACCGGGAACGCCTGAATTTTCATCAAATTTTGGCGCTGCTGGTGATAATCGGTTTGTTAGCCGGACTGATCTGGTATATTTTTTAAACCATGCAAACACCACAGACGCTCAATGAGCGTATCCGGCATTTCTACGACCGTTCCACCGGTATCTGGCTCGACACCTGGGGCGAACACATGCACCACGGCTATTACGGCCCGGATGGAAAGGCTAAAAAAGACCACCTGCAGGCGCAGATCGATCTGATTACGGAATTCCTGAAATGGGGGAAAGTAGAACAGACCGCTCAAATTCTCGACGCTGGCTGTGGGGTAGGGGGGAGTGCACGTTTTCTCGCCAATGCCTTGAATGCCAACGTATTGGGCCTTACCCTGAGTCCAGTGCAGGCAGAACAGGCTGCCCGTTTCAATCAAAAGGCCGGACTGGAAGGGCAGGTTCGGGTGGAGGTGCAGGATGTGCTGCAACTCAAACCCGCACAAGGCCCCTTCGATCTGATCTGGTCGCTGGAAAGCGCCGAACATATTCCTGAAAAACAGCGCCTGATGCAGGTCTTTTTTGATGCGCTGCGGCCCGGCGGCGTCTTGCTCATGGCTACCTGGTGTCACCGCAATACGCCGCCGGCGCTCCATACCGGGGAACAAAATACATTGCAAAAAATCGGAAAGTATTACCATTTGCCACCCATGATTTCCATCGGGGAATACGAACAAATGGCGCAGGCAGCAGGATTCACTTCCATACAAACGGCAGACTGGACCGACGCGATTGCGCCTTTCTGGCCGGCAGTGATTCGTTCGGCTTTGCGCTGGCGCAGTATTGCCGGTTTGCTGCGTTCGGGCGGCCCAACCTTGCGGGGCGCATGGGCCATGCAATTTATGATCCAGGGATACCGCAGCGGCGCACTCCGCTTCGGACTCCTGCAAGCCCGTAAGCCATGAATACAATCCTGACCTTTATTCGTTTCAGCCGTTTGCATACCGTAGTCGGTACTACCTTGAGTATTACTGCGCTGTACCTGATGGCGCTGTCCTTTTCGGACTACACAGATTGGCATGTTGGCATATTTTGCCTCACATTACTCGCTTGCCTGGGCGCCAATATTTACATCGTAGGCCTGAACCAGATCACCGATGTGGAAATTGACCGGGTCAATAAACCCTGGCTGCCGCTGGCTTCGGGCGCGTATTCCATGCGTACCGCTTATTGGATCATCGGAATTTCAGTGCTGATTTCGCTGCTCATCGCAGCTGTGCTGGGTCGGTATCTATTGCTGACGGTGCTGCTGAGTCTGGCACTCGGAACGGCTTATTCCCTGCCGCCGCTCCGGCTGAAACGGTTTCACTTCTGGGCGGCATTTTGCATTATTGCCGTGCGGGGCGTGATCGTCAACCTGCTGTTATTCCTGCATTTTCATTACACCATTAACGGGGCTTCCAATATCCCGGCAGTGGTGTGGATGCTGACTGCGAGTATTTTCATTTACAGCATTGCGATCGCGTGGTTTAAAGACGTGCCCGATATGGAGGGCGACCGGCGGTTTCAGATTCGCACGCTCTCGCTTCAACTGGGCGCCCGAAACGTTTTGCGCATCAGTAATGCCTTGCTGGGTCTGTTGTTTGTGTTCAACATTGTGGTCTCACTCACGGGCGATTTACCGCTCAACAAATGGCTGTTTGCTGCTGTCCATGCGCTAATGTTATTGAGTTTATGGATCGCTGCATCGCGTTTGCGGCTGGAAGAACCAGCCTCCGTGCGGCGTTATTACCTGTTTATCTGGATCTTGTTCTTTGTGGAATACGCGGTGTTTGCGGCGAGTGTGTAGTTTCACTTCCCCAACCCCGCCAAAAACTCCACCAAATCCCTGATCTCCCTTTTGGACAACACTTCTCCCATAGCCGGCATACTGGAAGGCAGGTTTTCCCTTTTCGCAATTCTGGCTACAGGAATAACCAGCGGTTCCGCATCGGAAGTGGTGAGGGTCAGGACTTCGTCTGTTTCTTTGCTGAGTACGCCGTACACCTGTTGTCCGTCTTTTAGCGTCAGCGCTACGCTGCCGTAGCCTGGAGCAAGTCGCGCGCCGGGTTCTACCAGCGCCTGCAATATTTGTTCCCGGTTCAAAAAACGGCCAATATTGGTGACATCCGGCCCTACAATTCCACCTTCTTTCCAAAGGGCGTGGCAGCGCATACATTGAGCCGCGGAGTTGTAATAAAAAATCTCCCTTCCGGCTTCGATATTCCCGCCGTAGAGCGCCTCCGCATACATATCGATCATGGACTGATTGGGTTGAGTGGCCGCCAATTGCGCTTTCAGGCTTTCCGAACCGGATGCTTCCACGGCCTCTTTTAATTCCAGCATGAGTTCCTGCGACAGTTTCCGCTCGCGCATTTGCGCTGTTAAATCGCCCAGAATGGCCAGGGTTTTAACTGGCGATAATTTGCCCATTACGACCAGCAGTTGTTGTTGTTCCCGGATGCTGCCTTTTGAAAAAATGGCATTGACAATAGCCGGTAAATTGTCGCGGGTAACATTGCTGTCGTTCAATAATCCCAATGCAGTTGTCCGCACATTTTCATCGGCGTCTTCCATTCCGCTTTTGATTATTGCGGTCATAGCCGAATATTTCAATTGATCCAATACGGGCAAAATGGCTGTTTTGACCTTGATGTCCTGCGTTTCAGCATATATTTTGGCTAAGTCATCGTTGAAGTCTTCCATTTGCAGATGGCCTAGCAGGCCGGCCACCGCAACCAGCGTTTCAGGATTGCTGTCGTTCAAAAAACCGGCGATATGGGGCCTGACGAATGCGCGTACGGCTTCCACATCGCGTGTTAATTCGCCCCGGTAACGCCCGTCCACGCGATCCATGACCGACGGATTGGCCCAGGTGCCCAACGCCGCAAGCGCTTCGGCTTTGATGACAGCCGTTATATCCGTTCGTTTGGAAAAGGCGATCACCATATTCAGTTCTTTTTCGCCGCCTACGCGCAAGGCTGCGTTGATGGCCCGCCTCAAAAAGGCTTCCGAACGGAATTTAGTGTCTTTCAAAACGGCTGCCAGGGCGGGTAAAGCGGCTGGAATAGACAGGTCATCATTGATTGCCCGGGCGGCTTCCGTGGCGATATATTCATCGGAATCATTCAAAAACAGGGCGATTTGTTCATTTCCCAGCCTTCTCAACACCAAAACGGCGGCGGTACGCAAAGCCTTGCCTGGGTTCCGGGCTAAAGCGATGACCGGCTCCACTTTCCCGATTCTCGACAAGGCTAGCACTGCGGCGTGCCGGAGGTACACATCCTCGTCGTTGTTGCGTTCCAGCATTTGTATCAAAGGTTCTACTGCCGATGGCACGGCCAGTTGCCCCAGGGCTTCCGCTGCAAAAAAGCGCACACGGTAATTCGTGTGTTTCAAAAAAGGTATAATTTGATCGCCGACGTTTGATATTTCCGCATCGCCAAGGGTTTTTAGGACCTGCGCGATGATTTCCGGGTCTTTATCCTGCAAAAGCGGGAGCAAAGGCGCTGCATACGTTTTGTTTTGCCGGGCCAACTGGCCGATGCCCCAAATACCGTGTATCCGCGCCAGTTGATGCTCCGTTTGGGTAATCGCTTTTTGCAAAAACGGCAATCCTTTGTCCTTTCTGGCAACTAATTCAAATTGCGCCTTTTTCCGAACGCGCAAATCGGCATGGAACAACAAAGTGTACAGCATGTCGGGCGTTTGCCGGGCGTAATTGAGTTGCATCAAACGTTTCGTTTCCTGCCGCTCAGCCGCCAGGTCATTTTTGTCAGCAGTCACGTCCAGTTTCCAGACACGTCCGTAATCTTTTGTATTCCAGCCATTTACCCAGTCGGCGACATACAATGCGCCGTCGGGTCCGAATTGAATACCGGTGGGCAAAATACCCCGCGCGACCTCCATTTCAGTGTCCAGGTCAAAAGACGCGCCTTTGGGTTTGAGACCGAAGGACCAGATGGGTGAACGCGAGGGATTGCCGACGAACTCGACCACAAAAAACTTGTTTTTCCAGGCAGTTCCCAGGGCTGTACCGGGGTTGTACACCATGCCGGTCGGACCGTTGTGGTAATTCCTGATAGGCGGAATGATATAGGCAGCCTGCCCGTCCCAGCGCGGCAGGTACAGTTTTTCGTCCATCCATACCTTGTATTCATTGTTTTTGGGGTCGGTGTATTTTCCGTATTGCCAGTTGGCGCGCCAGCCTGCGTCGGAGCCTTCAACGATGTGAACCAGGCGTTCGCTTTCACCGGGATGGTCGCCGTCGTTGTCGCAGGAAATCAGGTTGCCGTATTCATCAAAAGCAAATTCGTGTGTATTGCGCAGTCCGGTGGCAAAAATTTCAAAATCGCTGCCGTCCGGATTGGCCCGCGCAATGAACCCGGAATTCGGGTTTTCAAATTTTTGGCCGCTTGCCGTTGTGATATTAGCGCCGATATCGCCCATGTTCCAGTAAATGCGCCCGTCGGGTCCTTCCACAATACCCGACATATTATGGCCGCTAAATCCGATATGCACCCCGTAACCATGGCTGATGGATGTTTTTTTATCCAGAATGCCATCGCCGTTTTTGTCCTCCAGTCGCCACATATCGGGCGCGAGTGCCAGAAAAACATCGTGTTCCCGGACCAGAATACCGCCGGCCACATCCGTTATTTCATCGTGAAAATCATGCAGGATTCTGGTGGAAACGTCGGCCATACCGTCCTGGTTGGTGTCTTCCAGTCGCCAGATTTCCTCTTTTTCCACTGCGAGGTCGCGCCAGTCGTGGCTGCCGTCGAAGTTCAAATCTTTCAGCCATTCGTTTTCCTTGCTGCGCTCCGGGGCGAATGTGCTGTGTAAAAAAGCCCGCCGCTCTTCCACCGTTTGCAGACCGATAGATGCCGTCATCCAGTCGCGGTGCCCGCGAATATCAAATTCCGAATTTTTTTGCCGGTTGGTGCGTGTCAGGTAAACCCTTCCCCGGTCGTCTACGGACACCGCCACCGGGTCGGGCGCCAGGGAATCGGAGGCCCAGAGATCGAGCCGAAGTCCTTCTGCGGTTTTGATGCTTGTTTTTTCCCGGATGTCGGCGGCGGTTTTGAGCGCTGATGCGGGGTCTTCCCGAATAGTCAGGATGCTGCCTTTTTGGGCAAATTTCATACAGGACACAACCAGCAGCGTGAAGGCGGTTATCAAAGGTACAAGTTGCAGAACAGGCCTTTTGATTTGCATAAGGACAGGATAAATTTGAACGATGGATAGAATTGCCTGAAAACGGCTCGCAATAATACGTCCGGTTTTTAACCTGGGCAATACTGAAGGATGAAGGATGCGGAATGGGGAATGAGACGCAATAATACGCCCGGTTTTTAAGCTGGACAATACTATGTTTTCGGTTCCGCATCCTACATTTGCCTGTATTACAAACCGATTATCAATACTGAAACAACCCACTTATGCAGCATAAACGGTTTTTACTTTCCTGTTTTTGTCTTATTTATTTGACTACATCTTTTACCCAAAATACCACAACGCTGGCCGAACGCCTCGGTTATCCGGCTAAAACCAAACTGCTCATCATCCATGCCGACGACCTGGCAGTGGCCCATGCAGAAAACCAGGCGAGTATCAAAGCCCTGCAACAAGGGGCGGTTACTTCCGCCAGCGTGATGGTACCCTGTCCCTGGTTTCCGGAAATGGCGGCATTTGCAAAAGCGCATCCGCAACACGACCTGGGGCTTCACCTGACGCTCAGCAGCGAGTGGCTGCCTTACCGCTGGGGGCCTGTTGCGCCGCGCAGCGAGGTGTCGAGTCTGGTGGATGCCAACGGGTATTTTTACCCGGATTGTGCAGCATTTGGGGCCAAAGCGAAAGCAGAGGAAGTGGAGCGGGAGTTGCGCGCGCAAATCGAACGGGCAAAAGCCATGGGCCTCGAGCCGACGCATTTCGACAACCACATGCGCTGCCTTTTTTACCAAAACCCACTTTTTTTTGAGATATACCTTCGGCTCGGTCGCGAATATGGCGTACCGGTCATGGTAGGCCGCGAATTCCTGAACAACGCCCCGGAAACCTACCGGCAACTGATTACGGAACGGGACATCGTCGTGGACCGAACCATCACAGCAACGCCGAAGGATTTTAAAGGCGGTATGGCCCAGTTTTACACCCATGTTTTTCAAAACATGGAAGCCGGCGTAAACGTATTGGTGATGCACACGGCATTTGAAAATGATGAAATGACGGGCATGACAGCAGGATTTCCGGGTCTCTGGGATGCTGCCTGGCGGCAGGCGGACTACGATTTTTTTACGGGAGCAAGCTGCCGGGAATTATTAAAAGCAAATGGTATTCAACTGATTACGTGGCGGGAAGTGGGAAAATTGTTGAAACCTTAAATGGCCTGGTTGAGCAAGATCAACCTTTAGGGTGAGCATGGTCATTCGCCACCGGTTTGAATTCCAGGACTTTCGAGGGTGCAATTCAGGTTTTTTAATGCCCGAATGACTGCCATTTTCTTTTGATCGTCTTGAAAAAGTAAACCATGCCAACGCTCAATAAAGACATTACCCAGCCCTCCGATCTCCAGGCGCATGGAGAGGGTACCGGGGCGCTACGCTCCCAGATTCCAGTGTACACGGATTTGCTGCCGCCCTGCAACAATGCCTGTCCCGCAGGCGAAAACATTCAGGCCTGGCTTGGCCTGGCGCAGGAAGGGCGTTACGAAGACGCCTGGCAAAAACTGGTGGAGGAAAACCCTTTGCCCGCCGTACATGGCCGGGTTTGTTATCACCCCTGCGAAGACCATTGCAACCGTTCACAGATAGATACGCCTGTCAGCATTCACGCTATCGAGCGTTTTTTGGGCGATAAAGCGCTGGAAAAAGGCTGGCAGATACAGTTCGATCCCACACCATCGGGAAAAAAGGTACTCATCATAGGGGGCGGCCCAAGCGGACTTTCTGCGGCCTATCACCTGCGTCGCGCCGGGCACGAAGTGGAAATCAGGGAAGCCGGGCCGATACTGGGTGGCATGATGCACTTTGGCATTCCACCGTACCGCCTTCCCCGGCCGGTGCTCGACACAGAAATTCAGCGCATTGTCAACATGGGCATTGCCGTCCGGCTCAACCATAAAGTGAGCGATGTGCTCCAGGAAAAGACCGCCGGCGGATTCGACGCCGTTTTTATCGCCATCGGCGCACACCTGTCCAAAAAAACAGACATCCCCTCACGGGATGCCGGTCAAATCCTCGACGCCCTTACTTTTTTAAAAGACACGGAAGAAGGAAAAGCGCCCAAACTGGGCCGGAAGGTGGCCGTGTACGGCGGCGGCAATACGGCCATGGATGCTGCCAGGGTAGCCAAACGATTGGGCTACGAACCGCTCATTATATACCGCCGCGACCGCGAGCACATGCCCGCCCATAGTTTCGAAGCCGACGAAGCCCTGGCAGAAGGGGTGAAAATCAATTGGTTGCGCAGCATCAAGGAAATCAATGAGCGTTTTATCACGGTAGAAATCATGCGGGTCAATGAAGCCGGCAAACCGGAAGGTACGGGCGAATTTGAAACGCTGGAAGCAGATGCGCTCATTCTGGCGCTGGGACAGGAAACGGACACCTCTTTTCTGCAAAATATACCCGGCATTTCATTTGATAGCGATGGCCGGATAGTAGTCGGCCCCGATATGATGACCGGTTCGCCGGGCATTTTTGCCGGGGGCGATATGGTGCCCAGCGAGCGCACCGTCACGGTAGCCGTCGGTCATGGTAAAAAAGCCGCGCGTTTTATGGATGGCTATTTATCTAACCGTCCGTTTCAAAAAAAGGAAAAACATCCGGTTGTTGGTTTTGAACGGCTCCATATCTGGTACCAGACCATGGCGCCTCAGCAAACCCAGTCCCAGGCCGAAGAAGCGGTTCGGGTGCAGGATTTCCGCGAGGTTTTAGGAGGTTTAACAGAAAAAGAAGCGCGGTATGAAGCCATGCGCTGCCTCTCCTGCGGCAATTGTTTTGAATGTGACGGATGTTTTGGCGCCTGCCCGGAAGACGCAGTGATCAAACTCGGCAAAGGCAACCGCTACCAATTTGATTATGACCGCTGCACGGGTTGTGCTGTGTGTTACGAACAATGTCCCTGTCATGCCATCGAAATGGTGGCGGATGAAGCGTGAAAAGCAAAGCGCGTACAATTCAAATCAGTAAATTTCGCAATTCCCATGTCAAAGTCTAATATAAAAGTCACCATAGACGGCAATGAAGCAACTGCTTACATCGCCTACCGCATCAATGAAGTTTGTGCCATTTACCCGATCACGCCTTCCTCCACCATGGCTGAGTTGGCAGATGAATGGTCGGCTAAAAAGACCAAAAATATATGGGGACATGTCCCCGAAGTGATCGTAATGCAGAGCGAAGGCGGCGCTGCGGGCGCCTTGCACGGCGCCTTGCAAACGGGTGCGCTCACCACCACCTTCACGGCTTCCCAGGGACTTATGCTCATGCTTCCCAATATGTACAAGATTGCGGGAGAACTGACCAGCACCGTTTTTCACGTGGCGGCACGCTCGCTGGCGGCACAGGCGCTGTCTATTTTCGGAGATCACAGCGATGTCATGGCCGCGCGGTCTACTGGGTTCGCCATGCTGTCATCCGCTTCCGTTCAGGAAGCCCACGATATGGCGCTGATTGCCCAGGCGGCCTCTTTGCAGGCGCGGCTGCCATTTTTACATTTTTTCGACGGATTCCGGACTTCCCATGAAGTGAATAAAATCACCCTGATCCCGGACGAAACCATTCATGGAATGATTCGGGAGCAAGACGTGTTTGCACACCGCCAGAGAGCGCTCAGCCCCGACCGGCCGGTAGTGCGCGGCACCGCCCAGAACCCTGATGTGTATTTTCAGGGTCGTGAAACCGTTAATCCGTATTATGCCCATACCCCTGAAATTGTGGAAGGCGCTATGGATCGCTTTGCGGTACTCACTGGCCGTCGCTATCAACTGTTTGAATATTTTGGCGCGCCGGATGCCGATCGGGTTATCCTGCTCATGGGTTCGGGCGCTCAAACAGCCATGGAAACCTGCCGTCACCTCATGCAGTCGGGCGAAAAAACCGGCGTGTTGCAGGTGCGTTTGTTCCGCCCGTTTTCTTTACACCACCTGATAGAAGCCTTGCCTAAATCTGTGCGGAAAATCGCCGTACTCGACCGCTGTAAAGAACCGGGTGCAGCAGGCGAACCACTTTACCAGGATGTAATTACCTCGCTGGTAGAGGCTTTAAATCAGGGACTGTTGTCGGCCATGCCCTTGGTTGTCGGCGGGCGTTACGGCCTTTCCAGCAAGGAGTTTACCCCTGGCATGGTGAAAGGGATTTTTGATGAATTGAACAAAGAAAAGCCCAAAAACCATTTTACCATCGGCATCAACGACGACGTTTCGCACACCAGCCTGGCTTATGAAGAGTTTGAACTGGAAGACCCGTCTATGACGCAGGCTTTGTTTTTTGCCCTCGGCGCCGACGGCACAGTGGGCGCTAACAAAAACAGCATCAAAATTATCGGGGAAAACACCGACCTGCATGCCCAGGGTTATTTTGTGTATGATTCCAAAAAATCGGGATCACAAACTGTTTCCCATTTGCGGTTTGGCAAAAATGCCATCAAAGCGCCTTACCTCATCCGGGAGGCAGATTTTTTGGCCTGCCATAAATTCAATTTTGTACAAAAAACAGATATGCTCCGCTTTGCGAAGCCGGGCGCTACCTTCCTGCTGAATAGCCCGTTTGATAAAGATGAGATATGGGCGCAACTTCCCGGCACAGTGCAAACGGCCATTCTCGATAAAAATATCCGGTTTTACGTCATAGACGCTTCCAAAGTAGCGGCGGAAGTCGGTATGGGCAGTCGCATCAATACCATTATGCAGGTCTGCTTTTTTGCCCTTTCGGGCGTTTTGCCTAAAGAGGAAGCCATTGAAGCCATCAAACATGCGATCAAAAAAACGTACAGCAAAAAAGGCGAAGCCGTTGTAAAACAGAACTTCCAGGCTGTAGACGCCACCTTGTTGCACCTGCACGAAGTGACGAACAAGCCGTTCACAGGCAACCAAAGCGATTTTCCGGCTGTGGTGCCTGCCGAAGCGCCGGAATTTGTTCGCGATGTCACGGCTGCGATGATGAACGGTCGGGGCGATGAACTGCCTGTCAGCGCTATGCCGGTCGATGGCACATACCCCAGCGGTACCACCAAATGGGAAAAACGCAATATCTCCGACCTGATCCCGATTTGGGAACCGGATATCTGTATCCAATGCGGCAACTGTAGTTTCGTTTGCCCGCACAGCGTGATTCGTTCAAAATTTTACCACGAAAATTACCTGCAAGAAGCGCCCCAGGACTTCCCTTCGGCTCCCATCAATGCAAGGGGTTTTCCGGAAACGAGGTACACTTTACAGGTTTATCTGGAAGACTGCACGGGCTGCAATCTTTGTATAGAAGCCTGCCCTGCACTCGACCCGGCTGATAATTCCCGAAAAGCCATCAATATGGCTCAAAAAGCCCCTGTTCTGGAACAGGAAAAAACAAATATCCAGTTTTTTGAAACCCTGGCGGTCAATGACCGGACGCAGATTGACTTCTCGCTGGTGCGGGGGGCACAATTTCTGGAACCCCTGTTTGAATTTTCCGGGGCCTGTGCCGGTTGTGGTGAAACACCCTATTTGCGCATCCTTTCCCAACTGTTCGGCGACCGCATGATCGTGGCCAATGCCACCGGATGCTCGTCTATTTTCGGCGGCAATTTGCCTACCACACCCTGGACGAGCAACGCACAGGGCCGAGGCCCGGCCTGGTCGAATTCCCTCTTTGAAGACAATGCAGAATTTGGCCTGGGCATGCGGATTTCCGTAGACAAACACACCGAAATGGTCGGTGAATTGCTGCTGCGTATGAAAGGAAAAATTGACCCGCAACTCGTGGAGGATATCCTCACGGCCAGGCAAAAAACGGAATCGGACATTGCCATGCAGCGCGCAAGGGTAGAGCGGCTGAATGCTCTGCTGGAGCAGATAAATCACCCGGATGCGGCGCATCTGCGTTCCATTGCCGAATATTTTATCCGCCGGAGCGTGTGGCTGGTGGGCGGCGACGGATGGGCTTACGACATCGGTTCGTCGGGCCTCGATCATGCTTTAGCCAGCGGTAAAGACATCAATGTACTGGTGCTCGATACGGAAGTTTATTCCAATACAGGGGGCCAGATGTCGAAGGCTACTCCTACTGCCGCTACGGCCAAATTTGCCTCAGCGGGCAAGCGGGTCGGCAAAAAAGACCTGGCGATGCAGGCGATTTCTTATGGCAATGTCTATGTTGCCCAGATTGCTATGGGCGCCAATCCGCAGCAAACCCTGCTCGCCCTGCGTGAAGCGGAAGCCTATCCCGGCCCGTCTCTGGTGCTGGCATACAGCCACTGTATCGCGCATGGTATAGACATGGAAAAAGGGCTTGACCAGCAAGACCTGGCAGTGGCATCGGGCTATTGGCCGCTGATCCGCTACAATCCCACCCTGCGCCAGGCGAAAAAAAATCCTTTTGTACTGGATTCGCCCAGGCCGACTATCCCGCTAACGGAATACGCTTACCGGGAGCTGCGCTACAAAGACCTGCAACGCTCCAACCCGGAAGAGGCCGACTACCTGATGCGATTGGCCCAGGAAATTGTTGACCTGCGCTGGCAGAACTATGAAAACATGGCAGGCTGGAAAGCGGAAGCCTTTCAACCGATGGCGTAGGGAGCAACTGCGCCAGAGGTGACATTGTTCACCCTGCAGGGTGATTTTCCACATGCTTTACGGCCCCGAATTACTACTAAATTGCAGTGTAAAATGATAAGAAGGTGTGCAAAAATGTGTGGCACACCTTCATCTGAACCTTCATTATCGATCAATTACGTGAGGTGTGCTACACATTTCCGTAGTTCTAAATCTTCTGTAACTTATTGATTTACATTGCTTTTTGCCTTTTACAATTTTGCCCTTTTACTTAAAATCCTGTTATTATGTCAACACGAACGAAGTTTTTATACGTTTTCAGTGCCTCCAAAACTGAAGGCGATGCCTCTATGAAAAACCTGCTGGGCGGCAAGGGCGCCAACCTGGCTGAAATGTGCCGCCTGGGCATTGTTGTGCCACCCGGATTTACTATTACTACCGAAGCCTGCACGGAATACACGCAAAAAGGGAAGGAATACGTGCTCAACCTGATCAAAGAGGAAGTGCAACAAAGCGTCGCTTTGATCGAGGCAGAGATGGGTAAATCCTTTGGAAACAACGCCGACCCTTTGCTTTTATCGGTGCGTTCCGGCGCGCGCGCATCCATGCCCGGTATGATGGACACCATCCTGAACCTCGGCCTTAACGACGAGGCGGTGGAAGGGCTGGCGCGTAAAATGGGCAACGACCGTTTCGCGTGGGACTCTTACCGCCGCTTCGTACAGATGTACGGCGATGTGGTAATGGGGCTTAAACCGGTCTCCAAAGAAGACCATGACCCCTTCGAGGTGATTATTGATATGGTGAAAGATGAAAAAGGGGTCAAACTCGACACCGATCTCGACGCCGACGACCTGCGCGAACTGGTTCAACGTTTCAAAGCATTGATCCGCGCCCGGCTGGGCCGCGACTTCCCCAGCGATCCCTGGGAGCAATTGTGGGGCTCTGTGCTGGCTGTATTTGAAAGCTGGAACAACGACCGCGCGCGGGTGTACCGCGAGTTGAATGAAATCCCGGAATCCTGGGGAACTGCCGTAAATGTGCAGGCAATGGTATTCGGTAACCTGGGTGATTCCAGTGCAACAGGTGTGGCTTTCACACGCGACGCGGGAACCGGTGAAGACCTGTTCAACGGTGAGTTTCTCGTGAATGCCCAGGGCGAAGACGTGGTGGCGGGCATCCGAACACCGCAACAAATCACCCTGGAAGGTTCGCGCCGCTGGGCGCAACTGGCCTGTGTCAGTGAAGAAGAGCGCCGCAGCCAATACCCTTCCCTGGAGGAGATTATGCCGGAAGTGTACCAGCAACTCATCGAGGCGGAAACGACCCTGGAAAACCATTACAAAGATATGCAGGACGTGGAGTTTACCATCCAGGAAGGCAAACTGTGGATGCTGCAAACCCGCAATGGCAAACGAACCGGCGCTGCCATGGTGCGTATTGCCATGGAAATGCTGCGCCAGGGCATGATTGATGAAAAAACAGCGCTGATGCGCGTAGGCCCGGATCGTCTGGACGAACTGCTGCACCCCATTTTTGAGACCAAAGCCTTGAAAAATGCACGGGTACTGGCACGCGGTTTACCGGCCTCGCCGGGCGCTGCTACCGGCCAGATCGTATTTTTTGCCGACGAGGCAGAAGAATGGGCGAAAAAGGGCAATTCAGTTATCCTGGTGCGCCTGGAAACTTCCCCCGAAGACCTGCGCGGCATGAGTGTCGCAAAAGGTATCCTGACGGCAAGGGGCGGTATGACTTCCCACGCTGCCGTTGTGGCGCGTGGTATGGGTAAATGTTGCGTTTCCGGCGCAGGCGCCGTACACGTGGATTATAAAAACCACACGATGACCATCGACGGGGAAACCTGGCACGAAGGCGACTGGATTTCACTCAACGGTTCTACCGGCGAAGTGTACGAAGGCCAGATTAAGACCATGGATGCCGAACTCAGCGGCGATTTCGGCGCGCTGATGCAATTGGCCGACAAATACCGCCGCATGGAAGTGCGCGCCAACGCCGATACGCCGGAAGAAGCAATGGTGGCCCGCAAGTTCGGCGCTACCGGTATCGGGCTTTGTCGTACGGAACACATGTTTTTTGAAGGCGAACGCATTCGTGCCATGCGTGAAATGATCCTGGCTGACAACGAGATTGGCCGCCGAAAAGCACTGACCAGCCTGCTCCCCATGCAGCGCAGCGACTTCGAAGGGCTGTTCCGTGAAATGGATGGTCTGCCGGTTACCATAAGATTGCTGGACCCGCCCCTGCACGAATTTGTGCCGCACGACGAAGCCAGCCAACAAGTTATGGCACGGGAAATGAAGGTGTCCTTGGGAAAAATTAAAATGCGGGTGGAAGAGTTGCATGAGTTTAATCCCATGATGGGACACCGCGGTTGCCGCCTGGGTATCACCTATCCGGAGATCACCGAAATGCAGACCCGCGCCATCATCGAAGCAGCCTTGAATATGAAAGCCAAGGGAATCGATGTAAAGGCAGAAATCATGGTTCCGCTGGTAGGTACCATACGCGAGTTCCATGCACAGGCTGAGGTAATCCGCAAGGCTGCGGAGGGTGTTTTTGCTGAACGCGGAGAACAAATACACTACCTGATCGGAACGATGATTGAAACGCCGCGCGCGGCCATCATTGCGGAAAGTATTGCGACGGAAGCCGAGTTTTTCTCTTTCGGTACCAATGACCTGACGCAGATGACACTCGGTTTTTCACGCGACGATGCGGGCAAATTCCTGCCTCATTACGTGAAAAAAGGGATGTATGAACGCGACCCCTTCCAGTCTATCGATCAGAAAGGGGTAGGCCTTCTAGTGAAAATGGCAGTTGAAAAAGGCCGGTCCGTGCGTAAGGATATTGAACTGGGCGTTTGCGGCGAACATGGCGGCGATCCTATTTCAGTTGAATTTTTCCACCGCGTGGGGCTCGATTACGTGAGTTGTTCGCCGTTCCGGGTGCCTATTGCGCGGCTGGCAGCGACGCAGGCGGCAATACGTGGATGATCCGCTAGAGATGCCAACATTGGTCATCTCTAATTCAGGCGCGAAAAGACTGCGAAGCAGTTAAACCTATGTGTTTTACAACTATCGTAGAGTAATTTTACCACATAGGCACATAGTTTTCCACATAGAAAACATAGTTTTTAGAGTACTCTAGGCTATATGTTCTATGTGGGAAAACTATGTGTCTATGTGGTTTAAAAATGTCGCGCTGGGCAAATAGAGCACATATATTTGACTGCTTCGCAGTCTTTTCTTGCCTGAATTAGGATGTCTCTTGTTGAAACCCTAAAAGGGTATTAAAACTCCAGCATCAATTGCTCGCCTGGCTCCGGTTGCTCCCGTTGTTGTTCCTCCCGTTCGCGGTGCAGGTTGGATACACCCAGGCCCAGGAGCCGCACTTTGCGCTCCAGGGCCTCCGTGTCAGCGAGTAGGGGAGTGGCCAGTTCGATCATTTCAGTGGCTGTGCGGATGTCGTGATCCATCGTTTTGGAGCGGGTGACAATACGGAAATCCGCGTATCGTACCTTGAGCGTCAAGGTACGGCCCGGATTATCGGCGCGTTCGATGCGGCGTTGCAGGTCATCGGCGAGCAGCGCGATCTGCTCCATCATTTCTTCCGTAGTAGCCAGGTCGGTATTGAAGGTTTCTTCGGTGCTGATGGATTTGCGCACGGAGTGGCTTTGGACGGCGCGTTCGTCGATGCCGCGGACGATGTTGTAATAGAACCGGCCGACTTTGCCAAAGCGCCGTACCAGTTCGTGCAGGGCATGTTGTTTTAGATCGCTGCCATTAAAAATGCCCATTTTGTGCATTTTAGCCGTGGTGGCTTTTCCGATACCGTGAAATTTTCCGATCTCCAGGCGCTCCAGAAACGCTTCCGCTTCGTGGGGAAGAATGATAGCCATGCCGTTCGGTTTATTCAGGTCGGAGGCCATTTTCGCCAGGAATTTGCAATAAGATACCCCGGCGGAGGCAGTAAGTTGGGTCGTTTCAAAAATGCGCCGGCGCAACTCCCGGGCCAGCAGGGTGGCTGAGGGCAGACCTATTTTGGGGTGTGTAACATCCAGATAAGCCTCGTCCAGCGACAGCGGTTCCACCAGGTCCGTATATTCCAGAAAAATAGTGCGGATCTGTTGTGAAACGGCCTTGTATTGTTCAAAATTGGGTCGCACAAAAATGAGTTGCGGGCACAACTGCCGCGCTTTAGCGCCCGGCATGGCCGAGCGAACGCCAAATTTCCGCGCTTCATAACTCGCTGCGGCTACTACGCCACGCGGGCCTCCACCGCCAACGGCCAATGGAAGCCCGCGCAAAGCAGGATTGTCGCGCTGCTCAACAGACGCATAAAAAGCGTCCATGTCGATGTGGATAATTTTACGCAATCATTTCTTCTGTATAAACATACCGTCCAGCGTCCGGTCGTCAAATTCGCCGGTCGGCATTCCGGTCACGTGGTTGTACATGGCCGCCACAAAAACAGTTTGCGCCGTAGAAATGAAGGTACTGACTAACAAGACAATGAAAATGCCCACGATGATGCCTAAAACCACGCTTATTCCCGAAAGGAGTATGCCGACTGCGATGGCAACGAGTACGCCCAGGAAGTGAAAAAGGCCGAAACTCATGTTGGCAGCCAGCGATTCGCCCCATTTTTGTTTCATCAGGCGTCCTGATTCTTTCACTGTGTCGATGACGCTTTTATCTTCAAAAATGAGTACCGGCACGGCAAAAAAGGTCAGGATGGACCAGGCGATACCGATCAGCGAACTTACAATCTGACCAATTTTTCCGGTCTCCTGGAGCAACTGCAACAAAGTGCCGACGGTAGCCGACAACACCGACCAGCCGAGGATTTTGTTGATCCGGGAATTGGCAAATGCGAGGCCATCGGATGGACTTGTTTCTTCGCCGTTCAGGATTTTGGCGGTGCAATAAATCAGCGCCGAGTTGAAGTAAACGATGATGAAAAAATTGACCAGGTAATACAAAAACATGAAGCCGATGGCTGCGGCTCTTCCATACTGCTCGTCGGCGATCATCGCGCGGATCTGGTCGCCGAAAAGCAGGAAGGAACCGCCTGCAAAAGTGGCAAAAACCAGTACGAATGAAATGACAGAAAACACCGGAAAAAGCATCAAAGATGGATTTTTCTGGATGGTGTCGAAACTGATAACGGCCATTTTCCAGCCGTTGGAAATACGTGTGAAGAAGCTCATATTTGGTTAATCGTTGTGAAAAAGGTTAAGAGTTTGGCGCAATGATAGGGTAAGGTTTGATAGTTTGAAAGGGTTTGATGGTTTGGGGTCTTCGCTTTCAGGCACTTGAACCCGACTTTCGTTCAAAACCACTTAATATTGTCTATGACGAAGGTATATCAAGGATTTTAAAAACTATTCATCTGCTTTTAAAAATCAATGAAACGCTAAACAAATTATTGTCAACGCAAAGTAGTTTTGTTTGTTGAGAGTTGAGAGTTGAGAATGTTGAGCGTTGAGAATGTTGAGGGTGGTAACTCAAGCCATAAGTTACCACCCTCAACCCTCAACATTCTCAATGCTCAACAAATAAACCCTTCCAAACCACTCAAACCTTCTATTTTCTTTTGAATAACCAACTTTTCCGGTTGTGTTTTCGCCAGTAATAATGCCTTTTGGAAGTATTGCTTCGCCTGGTGGTTCTCGATACCGGTGTATAGTTCGCCCAGTAGTACATGGTAGAAGTGATTGTCTGTCAACTGGAGTGTTTCTGCCGCCGCAATCGCTTCCGCTTTTCCTTTTACTTTGGAAAGCGCATAGGTTCTGTTGAGCGCTGCAACGGGAGAATAGGCTATTAAGATGGAAGGGTGGCAAATGGCAAACAACATTTGTAACTGACTGTCTGTGATGTTTTTATCCGACAAATCAATGTCCGGCTCTGGTATTTCAGAGCCGGCATTTTTTAAGTGAGGCGCAATTTTTCCGGTGAAAATCTGCTTGCGGTGCAGCGTATTTCTGGCTTTGTTTTTGGCAACGGTATAGAGCCATGCGCTGGGATTTGCAGGTATACCTTTGTATGCCCAGGTTTCATAAGCCAGCAAAAAAGTGTCGGCGGCGATGTCCTCGGCCATTTCCATCAATTCAATACCTAAATGCTTGCAGAGTACGGCGGTGATTTTACTGTACTCCGTTCTAAACAAATGTGGTATTAATTCTTGTTGCTGCATATCCAAGATACAGAAAGGCCTTATAATTTAAAGGGAAGCGTTCCTGGGTTTGTCAGCCGCAGCGCGGCGGTAATATTTGTAGAAATAGTTGCGAAATTATGAATGGAGGTGCAGCGCACCGGTTATATTATATTGTCGGTGCGCTGCACCTCGTCTTTCTTGTTTGGCTAAGGGCTACAAATATTACCGCCGCGCTGCGGCTGGCAAAAGGCATGCTTTTAATGCTCGCCATCGCCTTTCGCAATTTTTCTGACTTCCACGGTATTGCCTTCTCCCATCAAAACGGGGCAACCTTTGGCAAACTCCACCGCTTCCTCTACGGATTCCGCTTTGACGATAATAAGGCCGCCGATGGTTTCCTTGATTTCGCCGAACGGCCCGTTGGTCACTACGTGGCTGGAACTGACCACCCGGGCATCTTCAAACGGCAGGCCGGTGCCCGATACAAATTTGTTCTGCGCCGCAATACCGCCAATCCAGTCCATCGTTTGTTGCATCCAGATTTGCATTTGTTCCGGCGAAGCAAGCGCTTTGCCATCCTGGTGTCTCATGATTAATGCGAATTCGTCCATTTTCCTGAATTTTTAATTGTTAGAGCATCACTAAATGATACTCCAATAACAAACGAACCTGCTGGAACCGGACACCGCTGGAATAATAATTTTTTAGAAGACTCAGGCGAGCACGCCGTCATACATCTGCGCCCGCATATTCCGCACCTTTTCACTGTGGATATACTCGCCGTAGTTCATATTCTGGTCGATCAGGCCGTTGGGCGTGATTTCAATAATGCGATTGGCCACGGAATCCAGGATCTGGTAGTCATGGGAACTGAAAATGATATTGCCGCTGAATTCCTGCATGCCGTTGTTCAGGGCTGTGATGGACTCCAGGTCGAGGTGGTTGGTGGGTTCGTCCAGAATCAGGAAATTGGGATTGGCGAGCATGATTTTAGACATCATGCAACGTACTTTTTCGCCGCCAGACAACACGCCGGAGCGTTTGAACACCTCTTCGCCGCCGAACAACATGCGTCCGAGGAACCCGCGGATAAAGTGTTCGTCTTTGTCTTTGGAAAACTGGCGCAACCAGTCGATCAGGTTCATATCCTGATCGCCCGAGAAATAAGCGCTGTTGTCGTTGGGCAGATATTGTGGAGAGATGGTTTGTCCGTATTGGAAACGGCCTTCAAAATTGGTGTCTTCGCCCGAAAGAATATTGAACAGGGCCGAAACGGCCTGCGCATTGCGGCTGAGCACGGCGATTTTTTCCCCTTTATTGAAACGTAGAAACAGATTGTCAAACAACAATTCACCCGCTTCATTCCTTTTCGTAAGGTTTTCCACTTCCAGGATAATGTCTCCTGGCTCACGTTCGGGTTTGAAAGCGATATAGGGGTATTTGCGCATAGACACCTGCATATCTTCCAGGTTCAGTTTTTCCAGGGCTTTTTTACGGCTGGTCGCTTGTTTCGATTTGGAGGCATTGGCAGAGAAACGGGCGATAAAATCCATCATTTCCTGGCGCTTCTGCTCTACTTTTTTGTTTTTATCGGCCATCTGGCGCGTCAGGAGCTGGCTGCTTTCGTACCAGAACGTGTAGTTGCCGGTAAACATCCGGATTTTACCAAAATCCACATCGACCACGTGCGTACACACCATGTCCAGGAAGTGGCGGTCGTGCGACACCACGATAACGATGTTCTGGTAATCGGCCAGGAAATCGCAGAGCCAGTCCGTGGTTTCGACATCCAGGTCGTTGGTCGGTTCGTCCATGAGCAGGATGTCGGGCGATCCGAACAGGGCCTGCGCCAGCAATACCTTTACACGTTCCGAACCGTCCAGGTCTTTCACGAGTTTGTAGTGCAGCGATTCGTGTACGCCCAGGTTGCTGAGCAATTCCGCCGCGTCGCTTTCTGCCATCCAGCCGTTCATTTCGCCAAATTCCCCTTCGAGTTCCGCCGCTTTCATCGAATCGGCTTCGGTCGCGTTGGGGTTGTCGTAAATGGCGTTTTTTTCCTGCATGATGTCATACAGGCGCCGGTGACCCATAATGACAGTATCTAATACCGGGTATTGGTCGAAAGCGAAGTGGTTCTGGCTGAGTACCGCCATCCGCTCGCCGGGTGTGATCTCGATGCGGCCCCGGGTGCTTTCAATTTCACCGGACAGGATTTTCAGAAAAGTGGATTTCCCGGCGCCGTTTGCGCCGATGACGCCGTAACAATTGCCTTTTACAAATTTAAGATTGACTTCGTCAAAAAGCACCCGCTTTCCAAACTGCAAGGCAACGTCGTTTACTGATAGCATCGAAAAAAATAAATGTGGTTAAAAATGGGCGCAAAGGTAGGGTTTTTAGGCCGGTATTTTTTGTGTGTGACAGGGATGTTGTGTTATTAAGGTGTAAATGTAAGTTTCGATGGAAGAATCAGGAAACCGCGCTACCTTTACCTGTCTAGAAAAAGAAAATCCTTGGCTTTTACACGCGCTCGTTTTTTGGTTGTTGCTTTTACCGGAACACTCTTGTTCTGGATACTTTTTGCATCCTGTAATCCGACGCCTGCTCCTGTACAACAAACCGATATTGCACAGGAGGAACAGCCTGAAATGACGGCCGCTGATCGCCTGAACCAGGAAGGCGATTCCGCGCTGCAAGTCGGCAACTACGAGCTGGCGCTTGCCTTATTCCAGCATTCCATCGACTCAGCTGCAGTGCACGCCGATTCTTTCGACTACTACGATTCCCGCCTCGATATGGCTTGCGTGTACGACCGGCTCGGCGAACTGGACAAATCCATCGACATCGGCCTGCCTGTGCTGGAAGCATTTGTGCGCAGCGGCGATTCCAGCCGGATCGGACGGGCGTATTCCACCTTGTCTGCGTTTTACGGGCGGGCCGAAATGCCCGATAAAGCCCTGGAAATGGCCCAAAAAGGTTTCGATATTCTGAAATATTATGGTTCGGACATGGATCGCTGCGCCGTCTACAACCAGATGGCATTTACCTATAGCGATGACGGCCGCTGGAAAGACGCCCTGCCTTTGCTGGATTCCGCCGTTCTGTTTATGCGTCTTTCCGGTGTACTGACCCAATTGCCGGGGATGTACCTTAATATTGGAAACTGTCACCGCGAAATTGGTAACACAACGGAAGCGCAGCGTTATCTCCACCAGGCCGTTGCGCTTGCGGACAGTTCGGGACAAATGCACATCAAAGCCCGCTCCCTGGAGCGCCTGTCGCAAATAGCCGAAGCGGCAGGCAATCAAGTCGATGCTTTGCCTATGTATCGGCAGGCGGTAGCGCTGAAAGATTCGCTCTTCAAGGCAGATAAGGTAAAACGCCTGCAGGAACTGGAAGTGCAGTACAAAACCCGCGAAAAAGAACAGGAAATCCTGCTGTTGCGCGCTGAAAAACAGGCCTCTGCTGCCCGCCGCAATATGTTGTGGACGTTGTGGATAGCCTCGATAGCAGCAGCCTGTTACGGCTGGTTACGTTGGCGCGCTCATGCCCGCAAATCAGAACGCGAGTTGATCAGCAGCCGCATGCAACTTCAGGAGTTTGCCCGTATATTGATTGGAAAAAATGCCCGCCTTATGGAACTGGAAGAAGCGGCATCGAGCAAGCAGGCGCCCAAACCTGAAATCAGCCATAACACGGACGACAACGAGACGACATCCGGTGGAAGCGATTTGTATAATTTTCGTATCCTGACCGATCAGGACTGGAATGCATTCAAACAACTGTTCGATCGCAGTTATCCTAATTATTTGCATCGGCTGCGCTCGACATTTCCAGATATTACCTCTGCAGAAGAACGGCTCGGTTTGTTGCTCAAAATCAACCTGCAACGCCAGGAAATCGCTACTATGCTGGGCGTGTCAGATTCCACGGTAAAAAAAGGCCGCGCCCGCTTGCGCCGCCGCCTGGCACTTGCCGAAGATCAAAGCCTGGAGGAATTCCTGCAGGAGTTGAAATAACTCCCCTTTGCCTCTTGCTTTTTGCCCCATAGCAATTGTCCCCCTTTTTGTCCCCCCATCTTTTTCTCCTTTTCTTTTCTTAGATGTGCACTTTTGCGCCGTGTTCTGCGACGTTTACCCGAGATAATTCAGGCGCTTCAACAGGCGGAACGCAGATCTGTCAATAATCTAATTTTAATATATGAAAAACGTTTTCCTTCTTCGGCGCTTGCCACTTTTGTTACTATCCGTTATTTTCGGATTTTCTTCCTATGCACAAAGAGCATTTTTTGAGGTGCTCGCCAACGAGGCATCGCGCAGTGAATACCCTGTGAAACCCGCTATTCAGAAGTACACCCTTTTCCGGCTCGACGAGGAAGGCCTGCGCCAGTACCTGGCCGATGCACCTATACAATTTCAACATGAAGGGGAAGGAATCCCGCTGGATATTCCGTTTCCCGATGGGCACATGGAAAAGTTTTACATCGAAGAAACCCCGCTGCTGGCGCCCGACGTTGCAGCGCAGCACCCCGATTTTAAAACCTACACAGGAAGAAACGTCCGGCACAAGGAACAAACCATAAGGTTCAGCCTGACCTCCGTTGGATTCGGCGGTATTATCCTGCAAGTGAAAGGCAAAACGGTGTACTTTGAGGCTTATCAAAGAGGTAGCGACCTGTATGTCAGTTATTTCACCAGTGATGCTTATGCGCCGGGACGTACCCCTTCTTATCAATGCGGCGTCGATGAACCCCATGAAGATCCCATGCATCCCCACATGGGCGAACGTCCGCTGGAATATCGCAACAATACGGGCGCCACGCTACGAACGTATAACCTGGCGATTGCAGCAACAGGAGAGTTTACACAGCATCCTTCGTACGGCAACGGGAGTGTAACGGATGCATACGGGGTGATTGTCAATTACGCCAACAACATGGCAGGCGTGTACAGCAATGAAATGTGCGTGTCATTTACCCTGGTAAGCGGAACAAACGTGATTTACAGCAATCCTGCTACAGATCCGTATAACAATAGTAATCAACCTGCTATGCTCGCGCAGAATGTGACGGTGTTGAACAATGCTATCGGTGTAAACGACTACGATATAGGGCATGTATTCGGTTATGCCGGCGGTTCGGGGGGCGGTATTGCTTCTACAGAATCCGTTTGTTATGATCCCTGGAAAGGGCAAGGTGTATCGGGCATGGCCAATCTCAATTTCTACCCGCAGTCGTTCAACGACCAATTGGTGTACCATGAAGTAGGGCACCAGTTTGGGATGAGCCACAGTTACAACAGTTCTATACCTGTATGTGAGACCAGAAATCCGGGCACATCCGTTGAACCGGGCGCCGGGGCTACGATTATGAGTTATGGATTCACTTGTGGCACAGATGATTATGAAGGTACATACGGCCCTGTTCTGCAATTTCACAGTATAAGTTATTCGGAAGCATATACTTATTTTACCAATACAGATAACGGGTACGGAGGCAGTTGTCCTTTAGAAACCTCTACCGGCAATCAGCTTCCCGTATTGACCATGCCTGCCGCCAAAACTATCCCCAAATCAACCCCGTTTGTGTTGACCGGCAGCGCAACAGATAACAACGGCGATGCGCTGACGTATTGCTGGGAAGGAACCAATGTTGGAACAGAAGTGCCTAATAGCAGTACGCTTGATGATAATTCGAAGCCGCCGTTCTTTCGTTCGTACGACGCAACATCAGAAGCAGGCACCCGCTATTACCCGCGCCTGGAAAAAATATTAGATCAAACCTATGAGGGCAAAGGAGACAAATTGCCCTCAGTAGGTGTAGCAACCACCCACCGCCTGACAGTACGCGACAACAACAGTAACGGGGGCGCCACGGTTTATGGAACTGTTACGATCACGGTGGACGGCAATTCGGGGCCGTTTTTTGTAAATAACATTTCCAGTTCGTATGCGCCCAATGCATCTGTGCTGATAGGGTGGGCCGTAGCAAACACCACCGCCGCGCCGGTCAGTTGTTCGCAGGTGAATATCCTGCTCTCGACAGATGGTGGTTACAGTTTCCCGACCACCCTGGTGGCTAATACCCCCAACGACGGAAGTCAATCTATTACCCTGCCCAATATCAATACCACCAGTGCACGCATCAAGGTGGTCTGTAGTAACAACTACTTTTTTGATATTACGAATGCGTTTCAAATACAAGGCCCCTTGCCGGTAGAATGGCTTGAGTTTACCGCTACCTTAAAAAACAAACGCGACGCCCTGCTACAATGGAAAACGGCCTCGGAAACCGATAATGCCGGTTTTGAAGTGCAAATATCCGACGATTCGGGCCTGACATTTAAAAAAGTGGGCTTTGTGGCGGCAGCGTCCGATCGTTCTTATCGGTATTCGGTAACGGGACTGGAAGATGGCGAATATTACTTCCGACTCCAACAAATAGACCAAGACGGTGCGGTGTCCTATTCGCCCATCCGTTCCCTTCGAATCGGGGAGCAACAGCCGGAATTGTCTGTTTTTCCCAATCCGGCGCAAGATGTGTTGAATGTAAGACTGCCGCAGATAAGAGAGGGCGACCTGACATTACAGGTCATTAACCAGGTTAGTCAGGTTGTGCGTTCGCTTACTATTTCGGGCGACCGAACCCTTGTACAGATCGAGATTGACGACCTGCCGGCAGGCGTTTATATTTTGCAGATCAGGTTTGGAAATATTTCAGAAACCATCCGGTTTAGCAAGGACAAGTCTTGAATACATACCGCTGCGGCAGGTCGAAAAGGACACTGCCGCAGCGCTTGTGGCGGGTGCGTTATTTGACAAATTTGACAACAACCGTTTTGCCACCACAACTTATTTTAGCAAAATAGACACCCGCGGGTGTTCAATGTTTTCATGAAGTGCATTTATTATGTATGTTGATTAAGAAAGGATTAAAGGTCTTACTTCTTAAACCATCCCTTCACTTTCTCCATAAATCCTTTTTTGGCTGTTTTGGGTCCCGCCGAACCCAGCAAAAAACCATAAGGCTTCAGCGGTTCTATGTGATCGCAAATGATCTTCAGCATACCGAGCAAGGGGATACCCATGATCATGCCGGGGATGCCCCATACCAATTCGCCTGCCAGCAGTGCCATAATGGTAAAAACAGGGTTGATGTTTACCTCGGAGCCTACGATCAAAGGAGTCAGGACGTTGTTTTGAAAAAATTGTACCAGGCCGTAAGTGATGATTACACCAATCATAATATTGCTTCCACCGCCCTGCGCCACTACCATCAGCAATGTAATGACAGTGCCCGTCAGGTTACCTACATAGGGTACTATCTCCAGTATGCCGCAGAGTATAGCGAAAAAAACGGCGTTTTTTACACCCACGATACTGAAGCCAATACTGTACAACACCCATAGCATCACGATCATCAGTCCCATTCCGCTCACGTATTTCTGACCGACCAAACTGGCCTCGGTAATGATACGGGTCGTTTCCGCTTTTTCCGTTGCGGGTACTAATTGCAGGATAAATTTTTTAAAATGCGACCGGTAATACAAAATCATAAAGATGTAGACCACCGCCAGTATGAAGGTTACCAATCCGCCTAAAAATCCGCCTAATATGGAAGCGCCTACCATCGCTGCTCCGCCCGCGCCCGACGACTGATTTTCTTTCACCATTTGTTCCTGCGCTTCTCTTGAAAATCCCATCTTTTCGCTGAAATACAGACTCACCTGCTCTGTCCGCTCTGTCGCCACTACTTTAATCTGCGACAGGTCTTCGGCGATACGGGTCATTTGCCAACTGAGCAGCGTAATGACCCCACCGATGCTTACGATGAGCACAAGAATGCACGCCAAAGAGGAAAGTCCGCGGTTAAATCCTTTTTTTTCCAGCCATGCGCTTAATGGTAGAAACATCATGGACAACAAGCCCGCCAGAGCGATGGGAACTAAAAATGGGCGCCCCAGGTATAAAATGGTAGAGGTCAGAATGACCAGCAGCAGTACTTGAATGGTTTTGGTCAGCAAAAGTTTATTCATCTTCAAAGGTAGTTAGAAGGATGGCATGGAAGCAAGGAAAACCATGAAAACCAATAGATTACAGCAAATAGGTTTCGGTTTTCTTTAATATACGATAGTTTCGCTTATTTTGTTTTGCAAACTTTCCATAGTGTTGTTTGTCTAATGGTCTTTCCGATTTTCGCGCCCAACCTGTATTTCTGAAAGCGCAACCTGAAACACGAGTTAAACAGAATGTCAAAAAACATGATCTTCAATTACCGCCTGCTGGTTGTTTCACCGCTTATATTGCTTTCCTCCCTCTCTCTGACTGCGCAGTCAGATACATCTTCCTGGTTCAACAGGACCTTAAACCGGTTTACACACGACGACCTCCCGCCTGACCGTCCGCGTTTTCTGGCTTATCCGACCCTGGGTTTTTCACCCGAGACCAGCCTGGAAGTGGGGGTGGCCGGTTCCCTGCTTTTTCATGCCAAAAACGACTACCTGAAAAACCGCCTGAGCGAGATCACCGCTTTCGGTTTTTTTACCCTGCGTTCGCAATATGGTTTTTTGCTGGACAATGCGGTTTATACGGATCAGGATCACTGGCTGCTGCTGGGCAAGTTGCGTTTCCAGCGCTTCCCCTTGCTCTATTACGGCATCGGGCCGGATGCGCCCGAGGAAGACCCCGTGGTGGTCGATGGTAACTACATTTTGCTGCGCCAAAGGGTGCTGCGACAGATTCAGGGCAATTTGTTTGCCGGTTTACAAACGGATGTGCAAAATCTGGGCCGTGTGGATTTTGGCGGCGACCAGCCCTCCCGACCCCTGCCGGAAGGCTCCGGCGGCTCGACCAGCGTTGCTTTCGGGCCCAGCGTTGTGTACGATTCACGCCCCAACATGCTCAATACCCGGGAAGGCTGGTTTGCGGAAGTATCCTGGCTGCATTACAGCCACGTGTGGGGAAGCGATTATGCTTTTGATGTGTTCAGCGCCGAACTGAGGCGCTACCACCAAATGCGGGCAGGGCAGGTGTTTGCCTGGCAAATAACGGGTAATGCCGTGCAGGGCAATGCGCCGTTCAATATGCTCAGCCTGATGGGCAGCGAAATGATGATGCGCGGCTACTACACGGGCAGGTACCGCGACCGGCAATATTACGCTGCACAGGCGGAGTACCGCTGGTTGCCGTTTCCGTTTAGCAAACGTTTCGGCGCCACCACTTTTTTGAGCGCCGGGGCCGTGACGCCTTCAATTCAGGCGCTCCGGGCACAACAGGTTCGCGTGGCCGGCGGCGCGGGTATCCGTTACCTGATTTTTCCTAAAAAAGACATTTTTGTGCGCTTCGATGTGGGCTTTACCCGGGAAGGCGCGAGTTTTTATATTTTTACAGGAGAGGCGTTTTAACCGATCGTACTCTTTTTTGCCAGGAATAACGCTTTCAACATTCGTTTTTTCACTGCCCATTCCTCCACAATATTACTGTAATATGCCGAATTTCTGTTCCATGGGGATCAAATCGACGGTTTCGCCGGTCAGCGTGGTAGCGTTAGGTATCCAGGTATCCGCTGGCATAGGTGAAGATGTTTACTATTTTAATTTCAGATATACAATGTTATAATCCTTATTTTTCCCCCGGAAGGTATTCCTGCTTTGTCAAACCGCCCTCGCCCAGCGCCGCGGCAGTGTCTTTTTCGACCTGCCGCAAACGTACAGCAGGATATTTTTTGTGCTTCCGAACACCGGCAATCCACTACAATTCAGCCACTAAAAGAACACACATAATAGTAGGACAGGCAACATTCCG
>JALHMA010000016.1 GCA_022844265.1 Saprospiraceae bacterium
CGAATTTCTTTCGAGAGGTAAGAGCCGATGGTGTACGGCAATACGAAGTAGCCGTCGGCGAGACCCTGCATCAGCGCGGAAGCGCCGAGACGGTTGGCGCCGTGATCGCTGAAGTTGGCCTCTCCGCAGGCATAAAGG
Organism: Saprospiraceae bacterium; assembly: GCA_022844265.1. Taxonomy (GTDB): domain Bacteria; phylum Bacteroidota; class Bacteroidia; order Chitinophagales; family Saprospiraceae; genus M3007. The sequence continues at coordinate 139 of JALHMA010000016.1, forward strand.
CCCGGCACCGAGGTCATCAGTTCATAATCCACCCACAAACCGCCCATTGTATAGTGTACGGCGGGGTAAATACGCATCGGAACTTCATAAGGATTGTCGCCGGTTATTTTGGCGTACATATCAAAAAGATTGCCATAAGCAGCCGAAACTGCTTCCTTTCCTTTGCGTTTGATGGCATCTGCAAAGTCGAGGTAAACGGCCAGGCCGGATTTGCCGACGCCCAAACCTTCATCGCAGACCGTTTTGGCGGCCCGGCTGGCAATGTCGCGTGGAACAAGGTTGCCGAAAGCAGGGTACCTGCGTTCCAGGTAATAATCGCGGTCTTGTTCCGGTATCTGGCGCGGGTCTTTCAGGCGGTCTTCGGCTTTTTTGGGCACCCAGCAGCGCCCGTCGTTGCGCAGCGACTCCGACATGAGCGTGAGTTTGGATTGATATTCGCCCGAAACCGGGATACAGGTCGGGTGAATCTGGGTGTAGCAGGGATTGCCGAAAAACGCGCCGCGGCGGTGCGCCCGCCAGGCAGCAGTCACGTTGCACATCATGGCGTTCGTGCTCAGGTAGAATACGTTGCCGTAACCGCCGGTACACAAAACTACGGCATGCGCTGCGTGGCGTTCCAGTTCGCCTGTAAGCAGGTTGCGCACGATGACACCACGGCATTTTCCGTCGACGACCACCGTATCGAGCATTTCATGGCGGTTGTACAGTTTGACCGTTCCGAGGGCTACCTGGCGACTGAGCGCCTGGTATGCGCCGATCAGGAGTTGTTGTCCGGTTTGTCCGCGGGCATAAAAAGTGCGGGACACCTGGGTGCCGCCAAAAGAACGGTTGTCGAGCAGACCGCCGTATTCGCGGGCAAAAGGCACGCCCTGCGCCACACACTGATCGATAATATCCGTAGAAACTTCTGCCAGCCTGTGTACGTTGGCTTCGCGGGCACGGAAGTCGCCACCTTTGATGGTATCGTAAAACAGGCGATAAACCGAGTCGCCGTCATTTTGATAGTTCTTGGCCGCATTGATACCGCCCTGTGCCGCAATAGAGTGAGCACGTCGCGGGCTGTCGTGGAAAGTGAAACATTTCACATTATAACCCAATTCGCCCAGTGATGCGGCAGCCGATGCGCCAGCCAGGCCGGAGCCGATGATGATAATATCAATCCGGCGTTTGTTATTGGGCGCTACGAGTGGCACATGGCCTTTATAAGACTCCCACTTTTCGGTGATGTTGCCTGGAGGAATTTTGGAATCGATCGCAGTTGCCATATTTTTTTAATCAATAATAGTTATTGAAAGTAGTTATCCGTTGTTAATTATTGGTCATTAGTATTGAAAATCAAGCATTTACGAAGAACTTGACTTAAACTAATGTTGCACACCTGACTTCATAAAAAGCAGGAGCGAGTTGCCTGATATTGCTCAACGGACAAAGTACATCCACAATGGAATGAGTGCAAAACCCGCCGGTACGCCTACCGCATACAGGTAGCCGATTGTTTTAATAAGCGGGTTGTAACGCGGATGATTGATACCCAGGGTCTGGAAAGATGACCAGAAGCCGTGCCACAGGTGCAAGCCGACCACGACCATGCAAAAGACATAAAAAAGCACGTACAAGGGATTCAAAAATGCTTCCGCAACGGGTAAATAGAGGTTCTGAACCGGATGCGAATAGGCTTCCACTTCAACAGGAGGCAGCGCCCCTAATTTCATCTGGAGCCAGAATTGCCACAAGTGCAGCACCAGGAATACAAAAATGACAATGCCGAACCAGGCCATGTTGCGGGAACTCCGTTCCTCCGTCCGTATGTGGGATACGGCATACCTCGAATTCCCAGCGGCAGCCTTGTTTTTGCGCCACAGGAGAATACCCTGGATGGCATGCCATAAAATAAAGGCATACAGGGAATAAGAAATGGTCTTAATCACGGGATTGTGGGTCATGAAAAAGGCATAGGTGTTGAAGGCCTCTCCACCGTCGTCCTTTAATAACTGCAAATTACCCAGCAGGTGTACAATCAAAAAAAGCATCAGGAATATGCCGGTCAGCGACATGATGACTTTTTGACCGATGGATGAAGAGAGAAATTTGGTAAACCAACTCATCTTATTAGTTATGAATGATACGTTCTTGTTTGTTTTGAAGATGCCTCGTGAGGCAATTGCGCAAAGAAACAGAACAAAATGAAGTATTGCACTGTATTGCTGTTTTTTTCGCGGAACAAAACTACTTACACCAACCGCGGTACCAAATTATCGTTCGATAAAGATGTGTAAATGAGGTCTATTTAGAAGGGGTAAAAATTCGGGAGGGAGATGGGACGGATTTTGGGATAAAAAAGGAACACAGATTGGGGGGATTGGACACGGATTTCCCCGAGGCAGAGTATTGGAGAAAATCCGTGTCCAATTCGTGTTCCTTTTTGAGCAAACACCCACTCAAAAATAAAAAATCCCGAATTTTTCCTCTGAGGAAAAATTCGGGATCAAATTCTTTACAAATGCTTGATTATCAACACGGATAACCAATAACGAATAACCGATAACAACTCAAAGGTGCAGCCGCGCTTTCCTTTCCAGCAAAAACTCCTTCGATTCTACACGATCGGGGTCGGGCACACAACAATCCACCGGGCAAACGGCTGCGCATTGTGGTTCTTCGTGAAATCCGACGCATTCCGTACACTTATCCGGTACGATGTAGTAAAAATCGTTGGATACGGGACTGTTTTTTTTACTGACGGGTACAACGGTGCCGTCTTCTAACTCGTATTCCCCTTTTACTGTATTTCCATCTGAAATAGCCCACTCCACGCCGCCTTCATAAATGGCATTGTTGGGGCATTCCGGTTCGCAGGCTCCACAGTTAATACACTCGTCGGTGATGATAATGGCCATTTTTTTTCTTTTACAGGCTGTTTTAAGGGGTTGATAAAGGTTTATGAGGTTGATAAGGTTGATATACATCCGCTCTAAAAAGCAAAATCGTCTCATTCCAGAGCGGATGTATATCAACCTTATCAACCTCATAAACCTTTATCAACCCGTTAAACAACGCATTTTTCCGAAAGTTGGCGCAAATGTACGGAGAGATAACGAAAAAGGTTGTTGAGGGTTGATAAAGGTTGATGAAGGTTTATAAAGGTTGATATACACCCACTCGAAAAATGGGAAAATGGATCATATTTCGAGTGGGTGTATATCAACCTTTATAAACCTTCATCAACCTTATCAACCCTCAACAACCTCATCAACCCCTACTGCACCGCCCGTACAAATGCATCTATGTTTGCACTTTCCAATTGGCGTTCCAGCGCATCGGCTTCCCGGCGGGTGCCAAAACGGCCCACGCAGACGGAGAAAAACGAAGAATTGGGGAAACGCACAATTTCTGCCGCTTCATAACCGGCAGCCTGTAGGGTGGCGACCTGGTTGTATGCGCGGTTTTCCATCAGGAATGACCCGGCAACAACATAATAGGTGTCACGGTCTGCATTGGTCACGATGACGCCTCCATTACCAGTGTTCTGCTTTTTGCCACCCGGAGCAGTTACTTCCGGAGAGATTGGCGATGGGCTGTTCATCTGGCCATTGACATAAATCATGGAAGCGCCTTGCATACCCGTCAGGATACGGATTTCGGTACGCCTGTTGCGCGCATGTTCCTGATCCGTGCAGGAAATACCGTCCTGGCAAATATTGCGCGGTTCACTTTCGCCATATCCGACCGGTTTGAGGCGGGTGCGATCGACGCCACGGCTCACCAGGTACTCCACCACGCCATTGGCGCGGCGCTGGCTGAGTTCCTGGTTGTACATATCATTGCCGCGGCAGTCGGTATGGCTGGCTAATTCTACCGTAATGGAAGGTTGCTGGCGCATCAGCGAAACCACCAGGTCTAGGTCTTTACGCCCGTCGGGCCGCAGGGTAGCGTCGTTGAAGTTGTAATAAATGTTGGGCAGGTCGACGATCGTGCCCGGCAAAAGGGGCGCCACCGAGAGGTTCTGCATGATGGGCTGTCCTGAAGTAGCCCCATGCGTATCCACTTCCGTCGATCCGATAATGCGTCCGCCCTGGTACAAATCCACTTTATACTTTTTATTGGTGTCCAGATAATAGTCAACCAGACCGTTTGCGTCTGCTACTACGGTATCCTGTTTACCCGATTCGTCTGTCAGCACAAACATGGCGCCGGCAAGCGGCGCATTGGTGACATAGTTGAACGCCGAGGCATTCCACTGCACTTTGCCAGGCCCGGCCATCGAAGTGCGCTCCAATTGTATGGCGAGTTCATTGCCCGGTTTGGAAACGGTCAGACGGATTTGTTTGGTCTGATAACCTTGTTTGGAAATGATAATCACATAATTACCGGGTTTCACCTCGGTCGAAAAACGCCCTTTCCCGTCGGTTACACCATTGATTCCTTTATCGGGAGCCATGGATTTGATTACATCCTGACCGTTGACATTCTGGATGGTAATCAGATTGCCGGATTCATCCCGGCCGATCACGTTGTTGGCATCATAGTTCAATACCTGCGCATCGGCATCGCTGATGGCGGCGCCCGACGACTTGTCAGTCACCACTACCCTGATATCGAGGTTGCGGTCGGGTACGCGCTGGTTTTGCAGCAGGTAATCGTCGAGGTTGCCGTTTTCTGTATGAAAACTAAAGATTTCATCGCCGCCTTTACCGCCGCTGCCATTGGTGGAATAATAGCCGTTGATTTTATTCAGGTCTACAATCAGTCCTAAATCATCGCCACTGGTATTAAACGGGCTGCCTAAGTTGACCGGTTTCGTCCACTGATTATTTTCCATGATGGCATAATACAAATCGAAACCACCCTGGCCGCCTTCCATTGCATCGGAGGCGAAATAAAGCGTATTATCGGCATGTATGAAAGGAAATGCTTCCCGACCGGTTGTGTTGACACCCGGCCCAAGGTTTACCGGCTCGCTCCAGGATTCTCCCACACGATAGGAAACATATATATCTGTGCTGCCCAGACTGCCCGGGCGGTTGGAAGCAAAGAACAATTTATCGCCATCGATGCTGATTGCAGGGTGGAAATCGTCAAATTCATTGTTGTTGAAGGGTAGCGCTTCCGGTTCGCTCCACACGCCATTCACTTTTTTAGAACTGTAAATGCGCGTTTTTTGCGTTTTGTCTTTCGCAAACTTCTCTTTCCCTCCGATCATGGCGTTTCGGGAAAAAAATACCGTTTCCGTCGTACGGTCAAAACAAACAGGCCCTTCATGTTCCACTAAGGAAGACAATTCTTTAGCAAAAAGTTCGGGCGCCGAAAGTGCTCCGGATGTGTCGCGGCGGGCGCGGAGAATACTCAAAGCAGGCAGTTTCAGGTCATCATCTTTTTTCTTTTTCAGTCCGACGCCACTGGCATTGGTAGAGATAAAAACGATCCCGTCTTCATAAAAGGTGGGGCTGAACTCCAGTCCGCCAGTATTCACGGCATCCTCATTTTTCACTTGTACTGTGATCAATGGCGGTGCGGAGGGTGTGGTCTGGGCTTGCACCAGACCTGCGAAAAAGCAGCAGGCGAGTAAAGAGATAAAAAGTCGAAGGGCTTTCATAATTCCCGTGTTTTTAAGGTGCCGGAACGGTTGATCCCAGCGTTATTTCTTATGTTTGGATATGTACAAGATGTGCAGACGATATTTTAAAAATGACAGCAGGTGTTTCATCCTCTCACTTCTCACCTCTCACTTCTCACCTCTCACTTCTAAAAAAGGCTTACAGGAAGAAACGAGGATTCGACATTTTTTTACTGCGTTTTTTCAAATCTGCCTGTACCATCAGTTCGACCGAGCCGGCATTGTAATCTTTGAGGCTCGACAAGCCAAAATCATACGCTGCGCCTACGCCAAATTGGGGTGATGCCTGCCAGAATGCGAGTAATCCGATGGATTCACCCGGGCCATCACCACCCAAACGATAGGAAAGACCGGCAGTAAATTTCTTACGAATATCCAGGTTAAGGTTAATATCCGCATCAAATGGTGCATTTTTTACATATTTTAACAAAATAGCAGGCATAAGGTTGATGTCATCCGCAATCGGAAAAACACCTCCGGCCATGCCGTAGTAGTGCTGGTATTCTTTGGCAATGAGCACTGCACTACCATTGGCATATCCCACTGCATTGGAATATATACGCGGTACGGAAAAACCGAAGTAGAACCGGTCAGATACCGTACCATATATTCCCGCGCCCACATTACCATAAAAATCATTCACCTGAGCGTCGCCAAGCGAAGGATCGCCGCCTACATTGGGCTCGGCATCACTGAATGCGATGCCCAGCGACCTCAAAGAAATGGTAATACCCGTTCGCAGGGAAAATTCATCACTTGCGACGAGGTCGTAAGAATAAGCCAGCGCCATGTGGAAATCGCGCTGTAACCCGATCTGCCGGTGCGACAAAGTGACGCCTACCCCTACACGTGGAGAAAGGAAAGGAGAGTTGAAACTCACCAGTGCCGATTGGGGAGCACCCTTGAAACCGATCCATTGGTTGCGATAGATGGCTGTAACAGACGGAACACCCCGGGCACCCGCATAAGCCGGATTGATGAGCAGTTTATTGTACATAAACTGTGTGTAGTGGTGCTCTTGTTGAGCGAACATGGTCGCTCCTGCCAAAAGCAAAGCGAATGAAAATATAAGTTTTTTCATGGCGCAATATTTTTATAGGAAACCGGGTCAAAGGATTGGAATCCGACCGCGATGACCCGGTTTTCAAGTTTTTTAACGGAAAATTTCAATAAAACCCTTCACAGTTGCTTCGTTCGGGCCTGGTTTGAAAATGAAGAAATACGTGCCGTCCGGCAGGTCTTTGCCAGGCTCGCCTTCGAAGGTGCCACGCCATGCGAGGCTCATATCGTTGGAATAAGGCGCCGCTTCGTATACTTTATCGCCCCATTGGTTGTATATCACCAGCGAATTGCTCTCATAAAAACCGGAATCCAGACATGGAATTTCCAGCCAGTCATTGACCCCGTCGCCATTGGGTGTAAAAATATTGGGGACGAACGTACACTTCGCATCGCGTATCGTGATCGTCACAGTTGCCATGTCGCAAAGCAAGGGACAGGATTGTGAACAAACCTCATAGAAGAAGGATGCACTACCCGGTTCGGCGCCTGCCTGGTAAGAGAAATTGCCATTGCCCAGATTAGTCAGTCCATTCAGTGGGCTAACTTCGGTAATGATAAAATCGCCGGCAGGAGTCAATATGTCGTTGGTCAGTACATTAAAGGTGTCCAGCGTGGAAGGATCGAGCATAAAACCGGTATCGTCCACTGCATCTGGCTGTACCGCTATCTGAACCACAATGGTATCACGCGGTGTGGTACATCCGTTGATGACAGCCTGTACAAAATAAGCGCCTGCATTACTGGTCGTCAGCGACGGGATCGTCACCGTATTGGAGCTGGCAGTGAATCCCTGTGGTCCTGTCCAGGTATAAGTAGCGCCGGCAATCAGCGGTACGGACAACACAACCGTTTCTCCTGCACAGCCGGGATTGGGGTCTGCTGTCGGTTCGAGCGGCCGCAGCGGCAACACTTCAATAATGACCGAACACTGGGCACTCGAGCCGGATGCATCTGTTGCCTGGAAAGTCAGCGTATCACGCCCCACCTCAAAGATGGCGCCTGAAACCGGCCCTGCTATCTGCGAGACCAGCGGAACACCGCAGTCGTCGATAGCAGGCGGCAGATTGAACGTCAGTGCCGTTGCGAGACAGTCGTCGACCGGATCCGTTCCAGTGATAAAGTCTCCGGGATTTGCAAACAGGCCCCCGGCTGTATTGACCATCACCTCCCCGGTCGGACAGGTAATCTGAGGAGGCACACCCGCCGTCACCGTCACCGTGAAGGTAGCCGTGGTTGAAAATCCATCGTTGTCAACTGCTGTGTATTGAACGGTCGTGACGCCAATGGGGAAGGTGTCGCCTGGCTGGAAGTTGGAGTACAAGGTATCCAGGTCGCAAAAACCTACTGCGATCGGTGGCGTCCAGGTCGCAACAGAGTCGCAACCTGCCAGGTCAATGGACATAGGTATTTGCTCAAACCGTTTGAACGGCCCGTTTACCGTTATGGTAAAAGTACAGGTATCGTAATTGTTGCTGAGATCGAAAGCCCTGATAACCAACGTGGTCGTACCTATAGAGAAGGTATCTCCCGGCTGAAAGGAGGATTCGAATTCAGGTACGGAGCAGTTGTCCGTAGCGGTTGGAAATGTCCAGTCTACCTCTACACCGCAGGGGTTTTCTGTCGAAATAACGATATCCTCGGGACAGCTGGTAAACACTGGCGGCACCAGGTCGACCAATATTACATTGAACGAACATTCCGTTGTATTGCCGGCCAAATCGGTTGCCGTGTATACCACAGTTGTTGTTCCGGCAGGAAATACGCCCGGTTCAAGTTCCGATTCTATGATTGGGTCTCCACAGTTGTCTGTCGCTAAAGGAGGTATCCAACTGACCAGGGAATCGCATTTATTGGACGGCAGTTCGATGAGAATATCGTCGGGACAACCTGTAATGGCAGGCGGTATGTTTTCAGATACGGTTACCTGGAAAGTACAGGTGCCGATATTGCCGACATTGTCAACAGCAGAATAAGTTATAATGGTCGTTCCAACCGGCAAAAAGCCGCCGGATTGATAATCTGCAAAAATATCTATGCCGTCAATATCGCAGTCGTCCGTAGCATTGGGTACGGGCCATGTCGGGAACGCCCCGCAGGTGTCGAGTGCTGTATCGATCGTCAGGTCATCCGGGCATTTATCAAACACAGGCGCATTGTTGTCAATGACCGTAATGCTAAATGTACAGGAGCCGACATTGCCGGCATCATCTGCCGCAAGATAAATAAGGCTGTTGGTTCCGGTTTCCAGGGGAAGCACAGGCTCGAATCCAAACAATTCGGGCGTATCATCGCAGTTGTCGGTGATAACGGGCAGATCAAAAAATACAGTAGCGATACACAGGCCGCTGTCAGGCGGTATAACCATATCTTCCGGACATATGATGACCGGCGCCAGGGTATCGCGTATTTCTACAGTAAACAAGCAAGTTGAAACATTTCCGGAGACATCCGACGCTTCGTAGGTAACCGTAGTAATACCAACACTGAACAGTTCGCCCGGCTCAAAGTCGTTTGTCAAAAAGACTGCGCCTTGTTCGCATGTGTCGATTGCCGTGGGAGGAACCCAGAAAACAGCCAGCACACAGGAATCAGCGGTGGTATACGCTATAATATCTGTCGGACAGTCCACGATTTGCGGGGGCAAAAATTCAAAAACCGTCACAATCAAGGAGCAGGAAGCCGAGTTGCCCGCTGCATCGAAAGCGGTAAACGTTACCGTGGTAGCGCCTGCTGTAAATAAATCGGTGTCTTTGCTGGAAATAATAGACTCTACCGTACCGCAAGCATCCGTTGCATCGGGAAGTGGAACAATGATGGTTTCACTACATGTCCCGATCTCGGCATCTACCTCAATATTATCAGGGCAAACCAGAACAGGAGGAGATTGGTCTTCAATGGAAAAATAGCCGCTGGTAATATTAAACGGTACGGAGTTGAAAGCCGTATTCACCGCATCGAAGGGTGGAATAAAGGCAATTTCAGTGGTTGCGTTTGTATTGAGTACGGTATAGTAAACAGTAAACAAAATACCGTCGTCGGGGATCGTAGGCCAAAATGGAAAAACAGGATTGCCCGACAAAAAGCGCAACAGACCGGAAGTAGTGCCCAAATAATTCAGGAAGTCGGCAGCATCCAGGTTAAGCCCGGGATAACCGTTGCCGACGGAGTCGAATTGCAGCACAGTCGGATCCCAGCCCAGTGAAAACTGGAGGCCGATAAGGTCGCTAAAATCCTGAACACGCACGTTGAATGCCACCGTGCCGCCGCTCTGGCAATCTGCAGCGATGGAATCTACACTTAGGCCCAGGCCTGCGCTCGAATTCACCAATACATTGAAAGAACAGGTGGCTGTGTTGTCCGATGCATCTGTAGCGGTATAGGTTACCGTGCTAAGTCCAATATTGTAATTTCCATCCGCGTTCCCGGCGCCTTGTCCGGTTGTAGCGCCGGTGATGGCATAACCCAGCGTCACAGCGCTACAGTTATCAGCAAAAACGGGCGCCAGGTTGCTCACAGGCGCAGAAGTATTGCCTACCGCAGCCATTGTGGTGGCATTTGGCGGACAAGAGATCGTTGGCGGTTCAAGGTCGGCAAAATTTACCTGGCCATCCACATAGGAGGCTGCCGTTTCTTCCGGGGGAGAAACAGCGCTGGTGTACGCTTCCCGGACAGACGGGAAGTCGCCGAATTGTATCAGGGAATTGTTATTGTTGCCTCCGATGACATTAAACGTGATGCTGAACAATACAGCGCCATTCGGAATCGTAGTGCCTGTAAGAGAATTTGTGGTCCAACTGAAAGCCAGAAATCCTGCATTCACAGATGTGGTGCCGAAATTGGTCGGCGACAATTGCAGCGCCGGGTTAAGGTTGCCAAAAGTTCCATATTGCAGGACAACAGGGTCCCAGCCCAGCGAAAACTGAAGGGAACCCAGGGAATCAAAATTCAGGGCTGTGATATTCAGCGTATACGTTTGCCCGCAATCAGCCGCCCCGCTTTCTGCAATAACCGTCAGGATGTCACTCGTATTCGACACTTCCAGGGTTACATTAAAAGAACAGGTAGCGGTATTCATGCCCACATCTGTAGCGCGGTATACCACCGTAGTGGTGCCAAAGTTAAAAATGTTACCGCTGGCATCCGGGTCATTGGGCGCATTGGCCACGGTCGCTCCGGAGGAAGACCAGCCTACGGTTGGCAAACTGCAATTGTCGATGGCTGAAAGCGGCCCAATATCATTGACCGCTGAAGGTGTACTGACAGCCACCGTCAAATTATCAGGACAAACAATGGTAGGAGGCGTCGTATCAATTGGTCTGACACCACCATTCATGGTTTCCACCATCAATTCATTGCCATTGGCATCCGCAATTTCAATCACCACAGGCGTACTGATAATTTGTACCGGCGAAAACGGGCCGCCAATGCGGCGAAAAGCCAGCGAAAACAGCGTTGTATCGTTTGGTACCGATAAACCGCCGAACCGGGTCCAGTTAAACGTGATACGCCCTGTCGCCAGGTAAGTAGTAGAGTCGAAGCCGATATTTACGGCGCCTTGTGTGAATAAAATGTTGAGTGGTGTGGTATAGGCATAATCCAGATCGGCAGGATTCCAGGAAACAGTAAACTGCATGGAACCCACATTGGTGAAGTTGCGCACCCGCACCGGGATCAGGAATGTGTCAGATGACTTACAGTCGATGGAGACTGAGTCGGTTTTCAGGATGACTGTCTGCGCGGACATTTGACTTGTAAAAGCAAACGACGCAAACAGCATCAGGATTAGAAAAATATTTCTCATGGTTTTAAAAATCATGCAATTAGAGAAAAATGATTGTGCCTACCTCTTGTCTCCTATTTGTCGACCGGTTAAGTACCGCAGCTGTCTGGAAGGGTTAAAAGTAATCGTTTAACCCATTCCAGACTGCCACAGTTCAGAGGTTTATCCTACTTTATCAGAATCATTTTCTTACGATCGCTGTGTGTGGGTGTTTCAAGTTCATAGTAATACACGCCGGGTGCACCGAGTTCTGATTCGCGGAACTGGAATTCGTTGTAACCTTTTTCAAAGTTGCCGACAACCGTACGAACCAACTGACCAGATGCATTGAACACCCGTAACGCTCCCCGGCTGCTTTCCGGCAGGCGGAATCCGATGGTGGTCGTGGCATTGAACGGGTTAGGCTGGTTCTGATACAGCGTGAAGGAGGCCTGGTCATCCGTTGTGCTGCGTTCTGTGAACTCGAAATCAATTTTCATCAATTCGCCGTCAAAGTTGTATGCTTCAGCCACGGTCAGTGCGGAACTTGGTCGCAGTATTTCTGCAATTGTACCGTTGCGCAGGGCGCGGAAACGCAAGGTGAACAACACCTCGTCGTCCGCGATGGTCATTGATTCGCGGCTTACCCACAGGGTTGTCAGGTGACCGTCTGACAGGTAGTTTGTACCAAAATTGTCGTCTGTCAGTGGCAAAACACCGGGTGTAATATCTTCGAGTGCAAATACATTCGGATCAAAATCGATCGTCATCTGGTAGGCTAAGCGCTGGTTGAAATCGCTTGCTTTGAATGGGACTGTCACGATCTCGCCGGCTTTGAATGCGCTGTCGTCGAGGCGGAAACGGAATGATTTACCACCAAAACGCTCTTCTGACTGGTCATTGGTCAACATCGGCGTGATATTGCCGTTCACGTCGCCCATTCTAACCGCCACAAAATCATCGTCGAGGAAGTCCATATCTGCCGGGTTGTGTACAATACTTTGTGGTACTGGCGCGCTCAGCGGATTAGGGCTTGGGAAAACGTATGATTTTGGAACAAATTTCCAGTCAGGCGAACCCAGGATATGCATATCTGTGGCCAACACAACACGCTGAATGCGCAGGTAGTCATTGAGCGAGATATTGGCGTCGCCGTTTACGTCGGCTGCAACCCACTGGTATGGAGACAACAACTGTGTTCCAAAAATGTGATTGACAATAAACAACAGGTCGGCGGAAGAAATACCGGCAGAACCCGCAGTTGCTTTGCTAGCCGCAATAGTAACATCCGAATTGTTCGGAATTTCACTAAAGAGGTAGGTGCCTGGAACGCCGGTGGTCTGGGTATCACTGACATCCCCTGAAAGCGTAACCACTACGCCGGGAACCGGTTGTGTGGGCAATCTCCATGTCTGAATGTCGCCGCCAATTTCGATCGCATCAGCAGTACAGTTGATGGTAGCCGAACCGTTTGTTGCATCGATTGGAACAACAACCGGAATGCCGAGGCTATCCTGGTTAAATTCAATGCCAACCGGGACGCCGACAACCGTAACAGGAGCAGCAGAACCTACTGCTGCGCTATTGCTGAGCAGTATTTGAACATCGAACAACTTGGTTCCGTCTGTGAAAATCTGCGGAGCGCCATTGCCCGTCCATACTACGCCTAAGTTATTGAGTGGCAATACATTTGCAATAAATCCGGTCAACTCGGGGTTGACGTTCGTCACGCCTGTGATGGTACCGACGGTACCGTCGCCGGCATTCAGGGTAAATGCGAAAGAATGCACTTCAAAGAAATTTTCCACCGTAACAGGCACCAGGGCCACACCATTCTGGCAACCCGTGTCATCGCCGACAATCAACTGGATTTTTGCGCCTTCATCCACCACTGCGGTGTCTGACTGTATGCAACCGTTGTCTTCGTCAATCACCGTGATGATGTATATACCTGCCATCAAATTATCCAGTGCGGTAGTCGTATCGCCAGTGCTCCAGGCGTAGGAGAAGTTGCCCGAACCGCCGCTTGCAGTTGCAAGTGCAGTGCCGTCATCCGATCCGAAGTAGGATTCCGGAGTGGCAGTCGTAGTCAGCGAGAAACCTGCGCTGGCGCCGAGGGTTACTTCCACGTCTACGGTGCAGGAGTTGATATTGCCGGAGTTATCCACCACGAACAATGTCAGCGGGTTAATACCCAGTTCACTGCAAACAAAAGTTGTCTGCGAAAGGTACATCGTATCGATCTCGCAGTTGTCGGTCGTGCCGGCAAGTACAACATCCTGTGGCAGGATAGTTGCCGAGCCGTTGGAACCGAGCGAAATGATGATGTCATTGTTACAAACGACGGTCGGAATGCTGTTGTCAATAATCTGGAGCAAAATGGAGTCTTGCCCTGCATTACCGCATGCATCCGTGGCTGTAAAGTGAATTGTATATTCACCCACACCGTAATTGCCCGCGATACTCAGTTCGCCATCACCTTCAGGTGCGTCATTCGTGACCGTTATGGCCGAATCCGGCTGACAGTCGCTGAGGTATTGCAGCACATTAAATTCATTGAGACCGATATTGGCAGAACAGGAGTCGTTCGGCGGATAGTTGGCAGTGAAAATTTTCACCGTATCCGGCATGCCGAGGAATTGCGGCGCCTGTTCGTCAAGAATCGTAATCGTACGGGTATGTGTAGTCGTATTTCCACAGTCATCGACAGCAGTACGGGTGCGTACAATGGTGAAATTGTAAGCGCCGCAAGGGCCGACCGCAACACTGATCGTATCCTGCGTCAACAATACTTCTACGCTGTCGGAGCAATTGTCTGTGGCAGTTACCAGCAAGGGTGATGGTACCAAGGAGAAGCAATTGATCGTATCATTCGGGGCCGTTGAAGACAGAATAGGTGCGATCGTGTCCTGAATATTCAATTTCTGAATACAAACGGCCACATTGCCGGTAAGGTCACGCGCCTGCCAGTAGCGGTTGAGCACCGTACAGGTAGCGCCCGTTCCTGCCGTCAGTGTGTCGGAGAACGTAATCATAACGGTGCCCTGACAGTTGTCCGTAGCCGTTGCTGTTCCGTTTGTTGCCGGCGCAGTTGAATCCGTACACTGGATAGTTTTGTTGGCCGGGCATACGACCATTGGCGCAACATTATCCTGTACTACAATGTAAGTCTGGCAGGATGATTCATTGCCGGCCAGGTCTTTTACAAACAGTTTGACCGGGTGCTGCGTCAGAGCATCTGCATCAGCGCAGTTAAACAGGATACTGGTTGTAATCGGACCTAGTGGTTCGAGGCGTTGTATTTTCAGGTCCAGCGAATCCAGGCTGGTACAGTTGTCCGAACTGGCGGCATTGATTTGAGCCGTCGTTACTAATACCGTACCGGATGCCTGCAAAGAGACGCTGACGCCGTTGATACAGGCTGCAATCGGGTTGGTGCCGTCTTTCACCACAATGACGATTTTGTGCGAACTTTTGTTTCCGCAGGCGTCTGTTGCAAAGAAGGTCGTGGTAAACGTACCCAGACCGAATGTTTCCGAGGTGTCCGTTTTGGAATAAAACGCTTCGAGATTCGCTATCGTGAGGTCAACGCCGTCGGAACAATCTGAAACATAATTCAGGATATTAATATCCACTTTCGCGGTACAATCCGTATTATTGGTAGCCGTAAATGCATTAATCGTATCCGGCGCACCCACAAATATCGGCGCTTCAATGTCCTGCACCGTAATTTTTTGTGTTCCGGTGGAAACGTTACCGGCTGCGTCCACTGCTGTCCAGGTGCGGGTGATCATGTAATTGTATTGGCCGCAACCTACCGTATCCTGTGTAGAGGTTTGTACAAAAGTCACGATTGCATTGCTACAGGCGTCAGTTGCCGTCAGTGTAGGGGATGTCGGGATGGCATCCTGACAGTTGATGGTATCGTTGGCTGGAATATTCTGCAGCATCGGCGCCACTACGTCTTTTACTTTGATGGTTGCAATGCAAGGTAAAGAGGTGTTACCATTGATGTCAACTGCAACAAAATTGACCACATTATTGCCCAACTGAGTACAGCTGAAACTCAGCGAATCGACATACGTCGTGGCGCCGGTTCTGAATTTGAAAGTAATGGGGCCGCAATCATTCTGGTCAAAACTGCCGTTGTCCAATTGACTGGCCGCAATGGTGAAGGTACCTCCTGCGCTCAGGTTTACAGAATCCGATTTGCAGATGGCAACCGGCGGGAAAATATCCGCCAGAACGGTAATATTCTGTGGTTGAGTGCTGATATTGCCATTTCCGTCATTGTAAACCCAGGTAATGACATAGTTGCCCAGCATCAAATTGTATGAAGGCGGATCAGTGTTCAGGAACTCACCAACCTGTGCGGAAGGCGTTCCGTAAATTGTATCAGCCAGTGGGTTGCAGGGGTCGAATGCCAGCGGAGCAAATATGATGAACATACCGCAGGAATCCACAATAGCCGGCAGGGTAACGAGCGCCGGGATCGGATCGTCGCCATCCTGCAATGTCAATTTGAAGAAACAGGTACTGGTATTGTAGCCATCCGTTCCGGTGATGAAAATGGTGTCATTGTCGCCGGTTAAAGGCGCCGGACCAAAGAAACTGCCTAATGTTGTATTTGGCAGCGGATTCTGAGTCAGTACCACATTGCCGGAACAGTTATCCGTGATCTGAACCAGGTTCGTATAGTTCGGAATTTGCGCTTCAGGACAAGTGGAACTGAGCAACTGGTTAGCAGGGCAGTTCAGTATAGGCGCCTGCGTATCTTCTACTTCCACGGTGAATTCACAAACAGAAGAGTTGGATGGAACAGCATTATCACGCGCCGTATACCGCACCGTGGTAACGCCTACCGGGAACTGCGCCGTCGGGAAAATCTGGAACGGGAAGTTGGCATTGTAATTAAACGGATTCGTCAGGTTGATGGTCGTTTGAACCGAGTTCGACGTGCTGCCGGCAGCATTCAGAATTTGCTCCTGGATGGTAAATGGCAGGCAATCGTCCACATTGCTCAGCGCAGCCCAGGGGCGTTGCCAGGTAAAGATATTGGAACAAGCGCCGGGGGTATTTGGAA
This sequence comes from Saprospiraceae bacterium, assembly GCA_022844265.1. Classification (GTDB taxonomy): domain Bacteria; phylum Bacteroidota; class Bacteroidia; order Chitinophagales; family Saprospiraceae; genus M3007. The sequence goes on from JALHMA010000016.1 coordinate 16,657, forward strand.
TGACATAGTGTGCGCCGCAAATCGTATCGAAAGGCGGATCAAAAACAAATATCGGTCCCTGCGTATCTTTTATGATAACGGAAACCGTGTGCGTGGCGCTATTGCCGCAGGCATCGGAAGCAACCATCGTAACGATGCTGGTGCCAATCGGGAAATAAGCCGTAATCGGCGTATTCAAGGGCAGTGGCGACGGAACGAGCTCATCCGTATAACCGAAAGAAGGTGTCGGGTAGTCAATTGTAACGTTAACGGTTACATCGCCGCAGGCATCTGTAATAACGCCAGGAGAAGTAAGTTCAAAAGTGACCGGCCCGTCGCAGAAAGTCGGATCGTCCGTTGCACTGGTAATGGTGGTGGGCAGGTTCCATACAGGCGCTGTATTGTCTTCAATAACAATAATTTGTACGGCAGTACCGGTGTTGCCCGATGCGTCGGTAGCCACCCATTTGCGCTGGATGGTAAATTCGTCGGCACAACCGCCCGGCGTGATGATGTCATCGCCCGTGCTGTATGTGATAGAAACGACCGAACAGTTGTCCGTTGCCGTAGCAGTGCCGCCGGAAGTAGCCGGATTATTCGGATTGAATGTAGCGCAATCGACCACAACATTTGCCGGAGGCGTCACCACCGGATTGGTCATGTCCTTGATCATTACGATCAGGTTGCATTCGTCTGTATTGCCACCGGCATCCGTTACTTCCAGGGTAACCAGGAAGGAGCCGGTCTGGCTGCAATTAAACAAGTGTGCTGTTTCATAAGGCCCTGCACCTACTTTAAGTCTGTATCCTGTAACACCGCAATTGTCGGTGCTGCCATTGTTCAGGGTAGCAGCCGCCAGGTTAAACTGGCCGCTTGCATTCAACACATAAGTCTGGTTGCCGATACATATGGCATCCGGGTCAATATCGTCGATGACCGTAACCCTTGCCTGGCAGGTATCCTGGTTGCCTTGACCGTCGCGGAGGTCAAGCACTACTGTATTTAGGCCGAGATCGCTGCAATCGAAGTTGTATTCCGTCAGCAGACTGCCTGTGCCATATTCGTAATAATCAAAGAAACAGTTATCGGTGCTGCCGTTGTCGATTTCGGTAGGCAATACCGTTGCATCGCCGTTTACATCCAGCGTAACACTGACGTCTTTACATTTGGCGATCGGCGCCTGTACGTCTACTACATTCACCTTGAATGAGTGGATTCTTACATTACCCGCAGCATCCGTAGCCGTATAGGTTACGGTCGTCATGCCAAACTGGAAGAAAGTGTTTGGGGTATGGGTTGAGAAGACAGACACAGCGCCCGGACAGTTATCCGTAAAAGTAGGCGCAACCCAGTTGACCTGACGCAGGCAACTGGAAACGTTTGTGAAAACAGTAATCGTGGTATTGGCAGCCTGGCCACCCGAGTGAGAAGGCGCTTCCAGGTCGTTCACTGTAACATTGAAGTTACAAACAGTATTGTTTGTACCGTCGCTCAGGGTATAGGTAACGGCTGTTGTACCTTTATTAAATGCTACAGTGCCTATGTTAGCATATGGGCCGGAGCCGGTGGTTACGCCGCTCAGGCTGTATGTAACGGTCGGAGCGCTACAGTTATCGGTATACTGTCCTACTGTTGTCAGCATGGAGCCCGGTGCAACGAGGGTCAAACCGCCGTTGAAACTGGCTACGCAGTTGTTGCTGTTGGTTGGCAGGGTAATACCGGAAGGGCAAATCACTTGTGGCGCCAGGTTATCTACAATATCAATGGTTGTGTTGCAGGTAGCCGTATTGGCAGGTACAGCGAGGTCGGAAACCGTCAAAGTCACGGGAATGGCGTTGTTTGCCAGATCGCCGCAATTGAACAGGCCCGTTGTGATCGGATCATCATCCGGCGAAGAAATGGACAGAATTACGTTTCCGCAGTTGTCGTTGGAACCGTTATCCACCATAGCCGGCGTAAGCAATACATTGCCGGTGGCGTCCAATGCCAGGACAATGCTTCCGGCCGGTTTGCAAAGTGGAACAGGCGCTTCATCTTCATTTACTATAAAGGTGTAGTCGATGGTCACAGTATTATTGGCGTCATCTGTCCAGGTATACCGTATTACAGTGGTGCCGGCAGGAAATTGCACCGTGATGTCGCCGCCGCCTGTTGGCGGAAATGCGGGCGCGCCACTCAGTACCAGCTGATCAGGACCTGAAAAGTATGCTTCCGTAAAGGTTACATTCACATCGCAGTCGCTCACCATACCTTTAGAGGGGCGTGTGAACGTAATTACTTTTGAACAATCACCCGCTGTTACGGATTGAACCGGGTAGTTGAAATCAACCGGCGCCGGTGCGATGACCGGTGCGACATCATCTGATACCGTTACAATGAAAGAAGTGCTGCCCGTATTGCCATTGGCGTCAGTGGCAACATAAGTAACTGTTGTAGCGCCGAGGTTGAAAAACTGAGTGGTTGGAGCGCCTTGCAAAGCAGCAGCAGCAGCCACTACGGTTGCGCCGCTGAATGCTACCGTCATAGTATAAGGCCCTACGCAATTGTCAACCACAGCAGGATGATCCCAGCCCAGAAAGCCATCGCACAGGTTCAGAGGCGTAGCGCCGCCGGTGGAAGTTCCGATTGGTTCATCGTCTGGTACATCCACAAAAGTGGGGTCTTCATCATCCGTCACCGTCACCATAAAAGAACAGGTGCCCGTATTACCGGCTGCATCTGACACCGTGTAGGTCACCGTCGTAATGCCGAGGCCGAAATTGATGGCGATATCGCCGGAACCGGTAGCGGAAGTAGCACCGGTGGCTTCCCAGTCAACCGAAATAAAATCGGGACAGTTTTCGATGATTTCAGTTGGATAAGCTGGGGCGATAATATTGGATAAATCGCTGAGGCAAGAACCGGGAGCAGTTGTGTACACTTCATCTGCCGGGCATGGTGAAACAACAGGCGGTTCCGTATCTTCGATTTCAATTTGATATGAAATGCCGTTGGATACATTGCCGGAGGGATCTACGCCGGAAAAATTAACCGTCGTAATACCTGTGTTAAAATTCACAAAATCGAGCGTGCCGGCATAATTTCCGGTTGTAGCACCGCTTAATACGTACGTAATGACAACGCCGCAATTGTCGCCAATCGTTGCGTCAAATTCTGATCCGGACGCCTCATAAGTACAGACTCCAACATCAGCAGGGCGAAGCTCGTTGCCAGGGTTCACAAAGATAGTAGGGGGAATATTATCCACCACCGTAACACTCAGGGTCCGAACGGTAGCGCCCGGGCCGCCATCGGTGCCCGGAGGAGCGCCGTCGACCCGAACATACCAGGTTTGAGGAGAGGTGGAGACATCGCTGCAATCGAATGTCACCGGCGTAGCAGACCAGGGGCCTCCGGGATTTTGAGACAAATAGTATTCACAGGCAGGATTTTTTACAAAGCCCTTATTGTCAAGTACCGCTTCATTTAGGTCTACTGTACCTCCGGCGCCGAGAGCCAGTATGATTTGGACGGATGCATCAGGCGGGTATGACACAAAGTCCGCGCATTGGCTGTAAAGGTTTTGGCTGACAAGCAGGGACAAAAAGGTCATAGCAGTCAACGCCCAACGCCGAGGTGTTGTCGAGTTGTTCATGGTCAACAAATTAGATGATGGGAAATGAAAAAAGGTGGGAATTCTTCTGAATAAATGTAATCTTAGCCTCATCAAAGCTGAGTCGGTTTGGAATGAATAAATGTTGTTACAAATGTTGGGTTCATCGCGTCAAATGTTGGACACAAAAAAATAAAAAACACTCAATCACGAGAAACCAACTTTGAAAGGCGGAAGATTAAAAATCTGTTTTGAACCAGACTGTGGGATTAAAAAAACGGGCGCAAATTTAGTTCAAATTAAACGAACCGCTTTGAGTTTTTTCTCCGCAACAATCAACATTCTAAAAATAAAAGATTGATTGTCAAACATTTACTCTATATTTTCACTGCCCGGGAAAAATATTCGGAACCTGTGAAAATCTACTTTTCAATTCATTGATGGTGTCTATTTCAATAATCATACCAATTTGAGGGTATCTTTCAATTGCTGCATTTTTTAGATGTGATCCTCTCACATCTCTCACCCTCTCACTTCTCTCACCGCTCTTTATTACCTTTGCCGCCATGAGCAGGAAATTTCACCAGCATACTAAAATCAGGAAAAAGGGGTTGCCTCCGGGTACCTTGATTTATACCGGTTATCGCACGGACAAGCCTTCCAGTGTGTTTTCTGTTCAATTTACTGAAAACAAGTATGCCGAGCAGCCTTATTACCGCAACGAGCTTCGGAAAAACCCGGGCCTGATTTGGGTCGATATCCGAAGCCTCACGGAAACGGCGCTCATTTCCACCATTGGCGACGACTTCCGAATCCACCCCCTGGCGCTGGAAGATGTACTGGACACCCAGCAACGCCCCAAACTGGAAGAATTTGACAACGGCCTTTTTATTATTCTGCCCAATCTGACTTTCAAGCCGGAAACAGTGGAAATCGTCTGCGAACAAATTGCCATTTTTATCGGCAGCGATTTTGTACTTTCTTTTCAGGAAGATCCCGACGACAATTTTGCCCACGTGCGCAAACGGGCGCAGGAAGGATTAGGCCGCATTCGAAAAAAAGGCCCCGATTATTTAGCCTACGCACTGCTGGATACCGTTGTGGACGGCTACTACGTGGTGCTTGATGGTATCCAGACGCAGTTGTTCGACCTCGAAGAAACCTTGCACCGCAACGGCGCCGAACCGGAAGTAAAAGCGGGCATTTTTAACCTCAAACATGTGGTCAATCATTTCCGGCAAAAAGTACTGCCGCTCCGCGATGCGGCTACCCGGCTCTACCGAACGGAAAGCGAACTTGTGGATACATCCAACCGACTATACCTGCGCGATGTGGTAGATCATGTAGCTCAGATATTGGATGGCATTGATAGTCAGCGAGATATGCTGTCCAGCCTGGAATCGCTTTACCACGCCGAAGCCTCGAATCGCCTGAATAACGTCATGCGGCTGCTCACGGTGATCAGCACCATTTTTATCCCGCTGTCTTTTGTGGCCGGCGTGTACGGCATGAATTTCGACAATATGCCCGAATTGCATACCCGCTTCGGCTATTTCATTGTACTGAGCGGGATGCTCGCTGCCATGGTAGGCATGTTGATTTATTTCAGGGAAAAAAGGTGGATATAGGTGGTAGCATGGCCTTCAGGCCGTCGGAATGAGCGCCTTTTAAGGCGCTTTTTGACTGAATTGCGGGCATAAATGCCCTTGTCCTGACAGCCTGAAGGCTGTGCTACCTCACCAATTATACGAGCATTCCACCCGCCATCCCCGCCCCGGCATGGGCCGGTAAAGGAGTGCCTGGTACGGCGTATTCCAGGCGTTTTCTACCCGGACGCCAAGCATTAATCCCGTCAGTTTTTTGGAAAGCCCGGCAAATCCGTAGCGCAGGATCAGGTTTCCCGTTTGAAAACCGCGCAACATATCCAGGTTATCAGTGGTGACAAACCGGGGTCCGGTAAACTGATGCAGGTAAGCGCCTGTGAAACTGCCGCGTCGGGCATGTATGCCTACACCTGCCGTGTGGTTGGGTGTGTATGCCAGTTGCTTGTTTAACACGCCCTGCTCTGCTGTATAAACCGATACATTCGTGGCTTTTACATATTGGTAACGCCCGGAGAAGCGCCCCTTCCAGCGCCCCATGCGCCAGTGCCAGGCGCCGCTACCTGCCACTCCCCTACTCCATACTTTTTTCAGGTTAAGCGGCCTGAATATACCGCCTGAACCCGGTTGCCAGTCAATCCAGTCATCCATAAGTATTTGAAAAACAGAGACTTCACCGGAAAAAAATTCATTTTGATATTTCCAGCCCAGGTCACTGCTATATCCGCGTTCAGCCTTCAGGCCTGGCCGGCCATAGAAATTCCAGAAACGGTCATTAAAGGTGGGCAGGTTGAAATTCCGGGAAAGATGGAAGTGCAGTTGCCCGGCGCCGAGGCGGAATTGCCCACCGGCAGACCAGGTAAAAGGAACGCCCTGCTCCTGCGCCCATTCCTGCCGAAGCAGCAAAGAGAGGCGGCCGTTTTTAAACCGACGTTCTCCTGTGGCATACGCCGCCAATCGGGCCTGTCCGTACCAGCGCGTACTGTCTGCGTAACCATCCACATTTGCCCATTGCTGCTGTGCGCTCAGCCCGGTTTTGAAAAAAAAATGCTGCCGGAATGTTGTGGAATAATCGCTGCTGAGCAGCGCGGTTCTGGCACGGCTGGAATCCGTTTTACCATAGAGGTCATAAAAAATGCTTTCATCGAGCCATGCCGCGCGGGTTTGCCAGAGGCTATGCGCATTCGATTGTCTGTCCCAGGTAACAACCGCCCTGTTAGCCCGGTCGCGCTGCCAGGTTTCTGTGGGCAATTGTGTCATTGTCGGCGGAATTTCCCGGAACGCACGCTGGCTCCATAGCGCCGATTTCAGCGTATTTTTTTTATTGATAACCCATTGATTGTGTTGCTGAATATCCCATTTTTCCCCAAAGTTATTGGCTTGCCGAACAAGGGGTTTGCCAATTTGTGTGGTATTGCGATAGGGGAAATCGTTGTTGGAACGCTGCCAGGATGCCCGGATTTCTGCCGCAAATTTTTCGCCGGACAAACCGGCTGAAACCATGTTTTCCACGCGTCCCCAACTACCGGCCGCTGTAGTTGCCGTTCCAAAAAAGCCGGCTTCCTGCCGGAGCGGTTGCGACTCCAGATGAATGTTGCCACCCATGGAACCGCTGCTTTGCGCAGCGCTTTGTCCGCCATACCGCACTTCCACCCGGTCGTCAGGCCAAATCGGGATCAGGGCAAGGTCGACCACGCCGTGCATGGTACTTTGGAGGGGAAGCCCGTTCCAGAGCACGGGACTGCGTTTAGGTCCGGCGCCTCGGATGGACGCCGTGGCTAGCGTACCGGGTGCATTGGGCCGGATATCCACCGCATTATCCCAAAACAAACGCTCCGACAAGGATAAGACGCCCTGAACAGGCAATGTGTCAGCCCGCCAGATGGTGTATCCATTGCGCTCTGCCTGTTGCCGACGGACCAGCACTTCGGGTAACACAAGGGAGGTGTCCGTTTGTGCCTGCAGTCCGCAAAAACCCTGAAACATACCGGTCAGGAGCAAAAAAAGCCCGGCAGGCGATAAGCCCCCGGGCGGTATTTTCCGTGCGAGGGTCTTATTGAATTTTTTTGAGTATTTGAAGATTTGAATATTCGAGTATCTGACTGATAACGAATCATTTATACTCAAATATTCGAATACTCGAATACTCAAAAATTTAGATAACACAGTATTTATTATATCTGACAAATCTCCTCATAATCCGGTCTGTCATAAGGATTTCGATGGATAAACTGATTTCGAATAACGCCTTTATGTACCAGAAAAACACCGGGCATTTGAAAACCGTCGCCCAGTTCCTCGCTGGGGTTGTTGTTGCCATGGCCTTCCAGTACGCTGGCCTGAAATCCTCTAATCCAGTTCATCAGTCCGAAAATTTGCTGTGGCGTGCCACGTGACAGGCCGAATGCCTTGTAAAAAGTTTTCTCCGGATCAGAGATGTGGTCGACCGGGAAAAGTTTGTATTTTTTAAAAAACTTTTCTGCGGTTTCCTGGTCGGGCGCCATGTGTACAAAAACTACCCGGAAACCGTTTGACTCCAGTCGTTTGCGTCTTTGGGAAATATCACTGATCGCTTCACGGCAGAAAGAGCAGCCGAAAAAACGCAGAAAAACCAACATAACAGGTTGTTTTTCAGCTATTTCGGCCAGCGACTCGCTACTATTGACCGTAATCATTTTTTCCCAAAAATCGGGATACGTCACAGAGGATTGGATTTCAGACATAACTTTTTAATGTGTGTTTGGTGTTTCGTTTTTCGTGTTTGGGGTGCTTCGCTCAACCATCACAGCATGTCTTGGGCAATGTCCCCCCAAACACCAAACACGAAACACCAAACACGAAAATCAAAGTACATTCATAGCATCCAGCGCGTCAGAAACTTCTTTGACCGCTGCCGCTGATTTATGGAGCAGATCGAGTTCGTCCTTTTTCAGGCGAAGTTTGATAATTTCCTGGATGCCTTTGCGTCCAAGTTTGACCGGTGTGCCTACGAATACGTCCTTCAGTTTGTACTGACCGTTCAGGCGTACGCAGCAGGGGAAAACGCGTTTTTCGTCTTTAAAAATTGAAATAGCCATTTGGGCAGCGGCTGCGCCGGGTGCATACCAGGCGGAAGTGCCCATGAGGTTGACCAATTCGCCGCCGCCGAATTTGGTGCGCTCGATAATGGCCTCTAATTTATCTTTTTTAATCAGTTCCGTGACCGGGATACCACTTACTGTTGTGTAGCGGGGCAATGGCACCATAGTATCGCCATGTCCGCCCATCAGCATCGCCTGAATATCCTTCGGCGAAACGTCGAGGGCTTCTGCGAGAAATGCGCGGTAACGGGCCGTATCCAGCACGCCGGCCATACCAATCACCCGTTTGTCGGAAAGACCGGAGGCTTTCCAGCAGGCGTAGGTCATCACGTCGAGCGGATTGGAAACCACGATAATGATCGGGTTTTTGGTGTATTTCAGGATATTCTGTGTGACAGAAACCACGATTTTGGCATTTGTGGAAATCAGGTCATCGCGGCTCATACCTGGCTTGCGCGGGATACCGGCGGTAATTACAACGATATCCGAATTGGCGGTAAGGGCATAATCGTCGCCGCCCGTCATCCGGGTGGAATAGCCGTCGATGGGCGCCTGTTGCCAGGTATCGAGGGCTTTGCCTTTGGCCAGATTGCCCTGTATGTCAATCAATACGACCTCATTAAAAAGGTCTTCGTGTGCCAGTACATTCGCACAGGTGGCGCCTACATTGCCGGCGCCTACGACGGTAATTTTGCTCATTAGAATTATGACTATTTTGTATTGGTAGTAAGATCGGCAAAAGTAGAGAAAAATTCTGCGACACGAAGTGCATCACGATCATTCAAATCCACGTTTTTCGTCATTTTTTTACCATAATATACAAAATAGACAAGGGAGGTTGTCTAAAAAGGTTTATTGGTATTGATAATAGCCTCATAAATCAGCAAATACCCCGAGTGCAACCGCAGGAGCAGCCAGCACATTTTGCCCTTTCAAGGCTCCGGTAAAATCTAATTTGTAAAAGCCTTTTCCTTTGTTTTTGGGCCCAATAAAGATAATTGTCCTTAAAGGTATGGGTAGATTCAGCGGTAAGGGGTAGCAACAGGCACCCAAAGCGGGGGATACGTCGCGACGCAGACATCTCACCCTCTCACTTCTCACTTCTCACTTCTCACTTCTAATCTCCGCCAGCATCCCTTCCTTCATCGCATACACGGAGGTGTATATGTCGCGGATGTTTGCTTTGTCCAGTACGTGCTGGATCAGCACCATGGCGACCACGACCATTTCCACCCGTTCGTCGGGGAGTTGGGGCATGGCCCGGCGTTCGGCAAGGGTACTGCTGGTGAGCATATCCCGGAGCGGTTCAAAATCTTCCGGCGACAGGTGGCCGTACAATTCCGGTTTGGTTGCCGGGTCGAGCAGGAAAATATCTATAACGTCGAACGTACCGGAAGCGCCGATCAGGGAAGAACTGGGATATTGTTCCAAGGCCTGCCAAAGTGCTCCCAGCGTTTTTTCAAGAAACTGATGGAGTTGCCCGATTTCTTCCCCTGCAATGGGATCGCTGTGGTGAAATGCGCGAAACAACACCGAAACTCCGATCGGAAAACTTTGTTGCCAGTATACCCGTTCGCGGTCGGCAATGATAAATTCCACGCTGCCGCCGCCAATATCCATAATCAGTACCCGGTGGTCGGGGAAAGGAACCGCCTGCCGCACCCCTTTGTAAATCAGTGCCGCTTCCCGGTCGCCGGTGATGGATTCGGGCCGGATACGCGCCATTTCCCAGGCTTCTTTCAAAAAATCGGGGGCATTTTCCGCCGTTCGCAGGGCCGCCGTGCCGAATGCGCGGATATTTTCCTGTAGCACACCCGCTTCGTCCAATTGTGCCCGAAACTGCCGCAAGGCATTCAACCCACGGGCATAAGGCGCTGCACCGATGCGCTGGATACCTTCTTCGGCGAGCCTGACGTATATTTTGTTTTTCAGCAGAACATGCCAGTGGCCATCGGGCTTGTGTTCCACAATGAGGAGGTGAAAGGTGTTGGTGCCTAAATCAAGTACTGCACTAAGCATGGGAGTATTTTTCATAATCAGGGATGAGGGATGAGGAATGAGGAATGACCGAGCGTGATGTCGGACATCACGTTCGGTCATTCCTCATCCCTCATTCCTCTTTCATGGCTCTGTAAACTACGCTCTGCAATCGAGGTCGAAAATCCCCGTTCCCAAGTTTATTATTCTCCATCGTCGGGTAAGTCCGGTTGGATAAAAAGATAAAAATCAGGTTTTTATCCGGATCGGCCCAGACGCCAATACCTGTAAATCCAAGATGGCCGAAGGTGTTGTTGCCCGCCAGATCGCTCATATTTTTTGTTTCTTTCGGATCCAGTTCCTTCATATCGAAACCGATGCCGCGCCGGGTGCTGCCCGGGAAACGCGTGGTGAACCGGCGAACCGTTTCGGGTTTCAGGTACTGTATGCCGCCGTAAGAACCGTCGTTCAGCAGCATCTGGAATATTTTGGCCAGGTCGTTGGCATTGGAAAACAAACCGGCGTGCCCGCTGACGCCGCCCAGCATGGCCGCGCCCATGTCGTGAACATAACCCTGTACATGCTGGTGCCGAAAATAGGCATCCTCTTCTGTTGGGGGGCAACGCAGGGTCAATCCTTTTTGCCAGGGGTTGTAGGTCGTCGTGCTCAGGCCAAGCGGACGGTAAAACTGCTGATCCGCGAATACATTCACCGGCCGGCCGCTGATTTCAGCGATGGCGCGGGCGCCGAGGTACAGGCCCAGATCAGAATATTTGTATTTTTTATCTTCCCGCAGCGGCGAGTCGAATATTTGCTGCCAGATGGTGTCTACCCAGGTATTTTCCATGTATAAGCCCTGGGCAACCGGCGTATCAAACTTTCTTTCATGCTTTTCGCGGTAAATCATTGGAGACAGGTTTTTATCAGCGGTGAGTGTTTGCTGATAAAACGGTATCCAGGCCTGCAATCCGGCATGGTGCGCCAGGATTTCCCGCACCAGAAGGTCTTTTTTGTTGCTCTTTTTTAATTCCGGAATAAAATTGGACATCGGGACATCCAGGCTAATCAGGCCGTCTTCGGTCAGTTTCATCAGGGAAATGGTACTTGCCGCCACTTTTGTGACCGAAGCCAGGTCGTAAATACTTTCCGTGGTGACCGGCGTCGGCTGGATGTAGGTAAAAGAGCCGTAGGCTTTATGCCAGACGATGGTGTTGTCTTTGGCAACCAGAATCTGGCAGCCCGGCGCCGCGCCCGTTGCAATCATTTCCTGTACAATACCGTCCATCAGCGCGAGGGTGTCGCTGCGCATCCCCACCGATTCCGGTAGCCCGTAGCCGAGGCGTTTATAGGGATAAATTTTTCGGACGCCCTGCCCGAATTTGGCGGCGGGCGAAGCCGTTACGGGCAAAATGCCCGTCAGGTCGCTGGCGCCAAACAGCGCCATGGCAGCCGTTTCCTGCACCATCGGGTCTTCCGTATAGGCATCCAGCACTATCGGGAAAGATTCGAAATACCCCATGCTGTACGGATTGCCAAACATGGTTATCGCCACGGTTGTTAATCCGTTCAGGCGGTGCAGCAAGGTCATCTGGCTGGGTGAAAGACCAAAATTATCACTGCCTTTGGAACGTGTGCCGTGTATACTCACCAAAACCACATTGTACTGTTTCAAGGAATCCAGCAGCAACTTCTGCGCCAGCGTATCCACTTCTTTTCCGGCGTTAAAATGTTTCATGGGAGCATAATAACCGCAATAAGTCTGAAAAACCGTGCGGTTGGTATCGCCCAGGGCGAGGGTGGCAAAACGGTATTTTTCCAGTTCGCGGAAACCGACAATGCCGGGTTCGTCGCGCACCAGCGTGAGTCCGGCAGCGATCAGTTTGCGTTTGAGCACAAGGGCCTGGGGCGTATTGAGGTCGCGGCGCAGGTTGTTGAGTTCCACCCTTTGCGGCGTGGTTATTCCGAGGCGATATTTGGAGCGAAGCACCCTTTTACAACTATCGTACAGCTGTTTTTTGTCGATGGTACCATTATCAACAGCGGTCTGCAGCGCTGTCATGGCGGCGCCCAGGTTCTCCGGCAGCAGGTCGACGTCGTTGCCGGCCCGAAACACCTCCACATCCGCTTCGCCGGGGCCGAAGTGTTTCGTGACCCCTTTCATTTCCATCGCGTCTGTGAATATAAGTCCCTGAAAATCAAACTTTTTCCGCAGCAAATCCGTGATAACCGGCCTGCTCAGCGAGGTGGGGCGGTTGACGCGCGGATCAAGCGCCGGGACGTTCAGGTGGGCCACCATAACGGATCCGATACCATTTTTCGCCAGCATTTTAAACGGATACAATTCGAGGCTGTCGAGTCTTTCGATGCTGTGGTTCAGCAATGGCAAATCGAAATGGGAATCCACATCCGTGTCGCCATGTCCCGGGAAATGTTTGGCGCAGGCCAACACACCGCCATCCTGTAGTCCTGCCATGTACTGGAAGGATTTGGCCGTCACATTGTAGCGGTCTTCCCCAAACGAACGTTCATTGATGACCGGATTAGCGGGGTTGTTGTTGATGTCTGCATCGGGCGCAAAATTGACATGCACCCCCAGGCGGCGGCATTGCCGGGCCACTTCGACGCCCATTTCGTAAATCAGCCGGTTGTCTTCTATGGCGCCCAGCATAATTTGTTTGGGAAAGGAAATGGTGGTTTCCCGCAGTCGCATGCCAAGGCCCCATTCCAGGTCCATGGAGACCATGAGCGGCATTTGCGGACTGGCTGCCTGGTAGCGGTTGGTGAGCGCCGCCTGTTTTTCGGGCGTTCCTTTTCCCGTCGGGTTAAAATAACAAATGCCGCCCGGTTTGTACTGGCGGATCAGGTCTTCCACTTGCTGTTCGTACGCGGAATCCATATCCAGATGTCCCCGGATCGCGAACAATTGACCGAAACGCTCGGCATCGCTCATAGCATTAAAAAGCGAGTCGACCCAGAATGCCTCTTTTAAGTTGGCAGACCGGGAAAGGTTGGCAAAGGGCTTGTTATCATGGAAGCCTTCGAAGAAAATCGTCCCGCATACCAGTAACGGAATACAAAATTTCAGGTTGAAAAAACGTCGCATAGCCGCAAAGAACGGGAACCCGCTTTACATTCGCACTAAAAAATGAGCTGGTCTTCTGTTCTCCAAACCCTGCTGATCGGCGTCGATCGGCGCAAACTGCCTGAAGAAACGGCAGCAGGCCTTGGTTTGGCAGCAACGGACGATCCCGTTCGCACTGCGCTGGAAGCCCTGGCCGGCGCTGCGCTGCTGCAAAAAGCCGGCCTGGCGCCCGCTTCCACAGGAGGATTGGAGCACTTTGAGCAGCAGGCGCCAGACGAATCGGCGCTGGCTGTCCTGCAAGATGCGGCTGTGCGTGATTTACAACGGATGTTGAGTGGTTCCTATGCCGAAGGCCTGCCTGAATTTTTATCCTTGTTGCAGGACCGCGGTTATCGCCTGCCGCCTGAATTACTGCCGGATTTACTGGATCAATGTCTCAAGGAACCCGCGCTCGCAGCCCAATTGGCGCCCATGCTGGGCAAAAGAGGTCTTTGGCTGGCGCAACAAAATGAGCGCTGGCGGCATTTGGCCGCCGATGTGTCGGCCATCGACTGGTTTACGGCTTCTTTTGATGAGCGCCTGCAACTGCTGGAGGCGACCCGCCACCGCAATCCTTTGCTGACTATTGCCTGGATGGAAAAAACCTGGCCGGAAGAAAAGGCGGAGCATAAGGTACAGTTTATCCATTTATTGAACATTCGTTTGTCGGAAATGGATACGGATTTGCTCGAACGCGCTTTTCTGGATAAAGGCAGGGAAGTACGGCTGGCGGCTTTGTCCTTACTGGTCTTTTTACCGGAAAACGAGACACGGACGGCGCTGCACGCGTTTTTTAAAGAAAAACTGGCGGGCGCTTTTCCGGCCCACACGCGGGAAAAACACCTGCAATCTACGCTCCCTGATCTGTCGGATGCGGAATTGAAGCCCTGGTTTGATTTGTTGTCCAAAAAGGAAAAAAGCGACTGGCGCAACGGGCTGTTCCAATTGTTTGTTCGTTTTGTGCCGCCTGCCGATCTGTTGACTGTTACTGGAAATTCGCCTGCTGAAATCATTCAAGCCCTCGATGGTGGCAACCAGACCAGCCTGGCGGAAGCTTTACTGGAAAATCTCCTGCGCCACGAATCGGTATCCTGGGCGGAGGCGGTCTGGCAGCATTACTGCAAGCAGTTCCGGCATCCGTTGTGGCAAAAAACGGCCATGCAAGGCTTTATGAACCGCCATGCGGAAAGTCTGATGCAGCACCTGGCGAAGAAGAACATGTCGCTGGATTACGACAATCAGTTTATCCTGAGGATGCTTGAAAATCACCGGCGCCCCTGGTCTACATCCTTGTTCAACAACCTGTTACAACAATACCGTTCGGCTGTCAACGGCAATATGCCGGGCTGGCATTATTCCCTGGTGCTGCAAATTGCCGCCTGGCATTGTCATTTGCCCGATGGCCTGGCGTTTTTGCACGCTTCCGAACCGGGCGTTTACCTGCCGAAGGAATGGACGGCGTTTATGCAGGTGTTGCAGTTTAGGCAGAGGGTGAGAGAAGTGAGAGGGTGAGAGGGTGAGAGAAGTGAGAGGGTGAGAGGTGAGAGGCTTCCCGTTTGGCGGCTCTGATGGTTGGGCTTTGGTTTTTCAGGCCTGGAATCGTGAATCGTGAATCGTGAGTAGTGAGTGGTGAGTGGTGAGTGGTGAGTGGCATTCAGTTGAAAGAAAATTGAATACATTCTACTCGTTTTATCTTCAAAAACAACCCGATCTGAAAGCAACCTTTTCATCGTTTTTATCGCCTATGGGTGCATGAAAAGAATACTTTTTTGGAGTTTGTTGCTGCTTGTTATCAGCACTTTTTCCTGCCGAAAAGAAGATCAGGCGCCCGGTTTTGATATGATTTACCAGCAGGAATTTACCATTCCGGCGGGTATCGGCGTGTTTCAGGTCCACCATTTTTACCTGAAAAACCTGGCAACACGCTACGAACAATACCTGACCCAGCACGGCAAATCGGACGGAGACATCACAGGCGTCATCACCGCCCAGGCCGTGTTAAACGGTGTTTTCGGCGATGCCAACCTGAATTTTGTGGATCAGGTGTCGCTGCGGGTGTATGACGAAGCGAATCCCAGCGATTATATCGAAATCGCTTACCGCCAGCCCGTTCCGCTCGAGCCGGGAAATTCACTGGCGCTGATTCCTTCCCTCGCCGATTGTAAACGCCTGATGACGGGTTCCCGTTTCTCTATGGATGTGGTGTTCTGGCTGCGCAATTCGACCGGCCAGGAGACGGATTTGAGGCTGGATTTGCAGTTGAAGGCGACGTATTGAACTTGGGATTTTTTTCCCTCGTAGCGTAGTTGGAACACGGATGGGAGGGATGAGACACGGATTTTTTCCCTCGTAGAGTGATGGGACCCGGATGAAACGGATTTTGGCGGATTAAAACGGATTTTTCCCTCGTAGATTAGTTGGAACACGAATTTTTTAAATTGATGATTGTCGATTGATAATTGACAATTTATAATGTAACGCGCAAATCAGCAATTGTCAATTATCAATCGACAATCATCAATTAAAAAAATCCGTGTCTCCCCCGCTACTTGTATATGAGATTATTGAGTCAGTGATCTGAACATTCCCGAAGCAAGCATCTGAAAATGCACCGAAATTGCTAATTTTGCGCCGCATTTTCTCACTCTCTCACTCTCTCACTTCTAACCATGACCGCGCCCACCACCACCACCGCCACTCAAACCGATACTTTCCCGCTCAAGGGAACCGATCACCTCGAATTTTACGTCGGCAACGCCAAACAAAGCGCCCTGTATTACCAGGCCGCCCTGGGTTTTGAATGGGTGGCTTATGCCGGCCCCGAAACCGGCGTGCGCGACCGGGTGAGTTATGTGCTGCAACAACAGAAAATCCGCATTGTACTGACGTCTTCCCTACTGCCTGATACGGAAATCGCGCGCCACGTAGCCAAACACGGCGATGGTGTGCGGGTGCTCGCGCTGTGGGTCGACGACGCCGAAAGCGCCTATTACACGGCCATCGAGCGCGGCGCAGAATCGGCCATAGCGCCGCTGAAACGCAGCGACGAACACGGCGATGTGGTGTTGTCGGCAATTAAAACCTATGGCGATACCATCCACACTTTTGTGGAGCGCAGCAACTACAACGGCGCATTTCTGCCTGGCTACGAAGCCCGTAAAAGTGTGTATCCGGTGAAGTCCGTCGGCCTGAAATACGTGGACCACTGCGTCGGCAACGTCGAACTGGGCGCCATGAACCACTGGGTGAAATTTTACCAGGACGTGATGGGCTTCAAACTGCTGATTACGTTCGACGACAACGATATTTCCACGGAGTACACTGCCCTGATGTCGAAAGTGGTGAGCAACGGCAACGGCTATGTGAAATTTCCCATCAACGAACCCGCTAAAGGCCTGAAAAAGAGCCAGATAGAAGAGTACCTGGATTTTTATAAAGGGGCAGGTGTGCAACATATCGCCGTGGCGACGGATAATATCCTGGAAACCGTGGCGCAAATGCGCAGAAACGGCGTCGATTTCCTGTATGTCCCCGAAGTGTACTACGAGGATGTGCTGGAACGTGTGGGCCATATCGAAGAAAACCTCGAAGACTTGAAACGGCAGAATATCCTGATCGACCGCGACGACGACGGCTACCTGTTGCAGATTTTTACCAAACCGATCCAGGATCGCCCGACGGTGTTTTTTGAAATTATCCAGCGGCACGGGGCCAAATCATTTGGAAAGGGGAATTTTAAAGCGCTGTTTGAAGCGATTGAAAGGGAGCAGGCGCTGCGAGGGACGTTGTAACTTTTTTTACCACATAGTTTTTTACCACATAGTTCACAGTAGAATTTCCACATAGATCACATAGGAGTAGTTTCGTTTATGTTATGTGATCTATGTGAAAATTCTACTGTGAACTATGTGGTAAAAAATGAATTTCATCACTCAAACCGCTCAAAATCCACCCCATCCGCCTTCATCTTCATCACCTCCAGAATCAAATCCGCCACCTGTTCCGGGCTGCGTTGCGCCGTATCGATAACCAGATCGAAGTTGTCCAGATTGGTGCTGTCCGCGCCGTATTTTTTCAAAAAACGAGCGTTTTCGCTTTGTTTCCGGGCTGAAATCTTTTCCACTGCTTCTTCCAGACTCGTGTATTGTTCGCTGTTGCGGGTGGGGTCG
This sequence comes from Saprospiraceae bacterium, assembly GCA_022844265.1. Taxonomy (GTDB): domain Bacteria; phylum Bacteroidota; class Bacteroidia; order Chitinophagales; family Saprospiraceae; genus M3007. The sequence goes on from JALHMA010000016.1 coordinate 34,176, forward strand.
CTCAGGATACGCGCGGCGGCAATGTGCACATCCGCCTGCAGGTACACTTTAAAGGATTCGGGCAGAAAAAACCAGGCCATCCGGCTGTCCACCACGTACCCGTTCGGGTCTTTACCCAGGTCGACAAAAATGCCGTCGATACGCTGGTCAATGCTCGGGTCGGTATCGGCGCAGCGGTTCATTTCGAGCGTATCGAGTCCCATTTCCTGGGCCAGTTGCCGCTGAATACGCCCCGTAGAGATATATTCGAAGCCCGTGCGGGCGCACAGGATTCTGGAAACGGCGCTTTTTCCACTGCCAAGATCGCCGGTAAGCGTAATTTTCGTGTTGGACG
>JALHMA010000017.1 GCA_022844265.1 Saprospiraceae bacterium
TTTATTGATTTGCGCTGCTTCATTGTTAAGGCAGCATTATTATGAATTTCCATGCCGCAAAAAAACAAAAATAGGGTATAACCTAAGCAAATAATTCAATTAGTTATTAGTTATTAGTTATTCGTTATTCGTGTGGCAACTCTTGGCTGCTCTACCAGCAAAGCCAAGAGCTACCACACGAATAACGAATAACGAATAACAAATAACAAATAACGAATAACTAAATCCCGCCTGAAAAGCAAATGCCAAAACCATTGAGCAGCCAAGCAATATCTCTATCTCTTGGCAAACGTGCCTTCCATCCGCCCTGCCTCGCTCAACACCACCAACCTGTACATACCGGCGGGCAAAGCAGAAACATTGAGTTGGAAGTTGCCGCCGTCGGCCACCGATTGATGGATCACCAAACGTCCGTCAGCGCTGTACACATCGATATTGCTTTGACCAGCCTGCACGCCGCCGGGCATTTGCGCAGCCACTTGCAGCCAGTCGCCGGCCGGATTGGGAGAAAGACTCAGGTGGATACCGTTGCCGGGATCCGTTACAGGAACCGTACAAACAATTTCGCCCAATTCGACTGCGTCGTGGCATTCCGGGTGAAAATGGTCGCGCACAGCAAATTCGTAGTTGGTTCCATTACCCTGGAACGGCCCTAAAACGATCGGTTGCGGGTGGTTGTACGGGAAGGTGCCGTAATTATTTCCATTGCCGACAATATCAAAACCGCCCGAGCCGCCATTGTTTGATTTGAAGGTAAGCACTGCAAAAAACTGCCCGCACAGACAGGGCGTATGGATCACATGCAAATCATAAATCTCGCAGTCCTCCGTGTTCAGGCAATCGGGCACCGCAAATTCCTTGATGCGGCAGCATTCTGTTACGTTGTTGCCGATGCAGATTTTAATCACATCATTGACGCCGCCGTTGTAGGGGAAATTGGGGATGGTCAGCGGCAACTGGTTGATACCGAATTTCCCAAAAAAGTTGCCGTTGGCAAAAACCAGGAAGGAATCGATAATACCCGGAGCAACTACCCCGAAATTCACCACCAAATGGTAGGTCGTATTGGAGGTGCAGGCGCCCGGATCGACTACTAAATCGGTGATGGTGCAGGGGTGGGACAAACAATCGGGCACCGGAAACTCCAGTATCCGGCAGCATTCCGCGAGCGTATTTGCTACACAAACCTTGATGACATCATTGGCTCCGCCATTATAAGGGAAATTGGGAATCGTCAGTGGCAACTGATTGATGCCGTATTTTCCAAAATAAACACCGTTGGCGTACACCACAAACGAGTCGATGTCGCTGGCTGACTGAACCTGAAAATTGACCACCAACTGATAGGTTGTATTGGATGTGCAGGTACCCGGGTCTACCACCATGTTGAAAATTTCGCAGGGGCCTGCCAGGCAATCCGGCACTTCAAATTCCTTGGTACGGCAACATTCCGTTTGATCATTGGCCACGCAGATTTTGATCATATCTGTGGCGCCACCGTTCCAGGGAAAGTTAGGAATGGTCAGCGGCAACTGATTGATACCATATTTCCCAAAAAAACTACCATTGGCAAATACCATAAATGAGTCGATGTCACCGGTAGTTTGCAGTCCAAAATCCACCACCAATTGGTAAGTGCCATTGTTGTGGCATTCGCCCGGGTCAACGACTAATTCAATAATCTCACAGGGTTCAAAGCCGCATTTCGGCGCATGAAACTCCTTGTATTCACAGCAACTCTCGTTATCGTTGATACAAATTCTGAGGAGATCAATGAGGTTTCCGCTGGCCGGGAAATTGTTAATCTGTATAGGTAATGCACTGATCGGGAAAATGCCGAGGTATTGGGTGTTGCCCGCCCACACTTCAAAATGACTGTTGGTCGGTGCAGTTACCTCAAAATCGAGGGTTAATGTGTAGTTGGGGCTGTTCGGCAGGCAATCGCCCGTGGTCACCACCACATCGTAAATGTTGCAGGGTGTGGGGTTACAATCCGGCGCCTGAAACTCCTTGTATTCACAGCAACTCTCGTTATCGTTGATACAAATCCTGATAATATCGTTGTCATTGCCGCTGCCCGGGAAATTATTGATCTGCACCGGCAATGCACTGATCGGGAAAATGCCGAGGTATTGGGTGTTGCCCGCCCACACTTCAAACAACGAGTTGGTGGGCGCAGTCACTTCAAAATCGAGGGTCAGGCTGTAATGGTTGCTGTTCGGCATACAGTCGCCCGTGGTCACCACCACATCGTAAATGTTGCAGGCGGCAGACGTCGAGCAGGCCGGAATATTGACTGCAATATCATCTGCACAATTTTCAATAACCACATCCCGCACCACAAATTCGCGCATGGTTGGCGTATTGCCGGCCGTAAACGGCCCCAAAGTGAGGGGCAAATGGTCGTAGGTGTAAGTACCGTAAATGATACCGTTTCCCTGCACCCTGAACTGATTGGTGGTGCCGGAATGGTCAAAATTCAGCACAATGGTGTACTGACAGTTGGCGGGATTGATGTCGGAAACCGTGGCCGTGAGGCCGGAAATGTTGCAGTTGGTTTGTGCAGATAAAAACGCTGCAAACAACAGCATCGGTAAGAAGGATAAGAACCGCATGAGCAGGATTGGGTTTGGTGAAAAAAGATAAATAGCATCAGATTTCGCTGAAGATACCGTGCAAGGGAATTTCGCTCCCGGGATGGGGTCTTAATTTTAGTGCGGGTATTTTTTACCACATAGGCACATAGTTTCACACATAGAACACATAGCGTAGAGTACTCTAAAAACTATGTATTCTATGTGTGAAACTATATGCCTATGTGGTAAACAAATACAGGCGCGGAATAAAAATGAGCAGTCCAACAACCACCGCGCCCGCCGCCGCCAGCAGCACAGCCGCCGCCGCAACATCTTTTGCCTTGCCGGCCAATGGATGAAATTCAGGGGAAATAAGATCAGTCAGGTATTCCAGCGCGGTATTCAGCGCTTCCAAAGCCAATACCAATGAGATACAAATGCTCAAAGCGATCCATTCCATGCGGGAAATTTGACAATATATGCCCAGTGCTACCACCGAAACGGCGGCCAGCAGGTGTATCCGCGCATTGGGCTGACGGCGAAACAGATCGGACAAACCCCGGAACGCATATCGGAAACTGCTGATCCTTTTGCGTATGCTCATGATTTTGGACAATTTTCATCTGCCACCTCCGGCAGACAATACAGCCCGGTGCTGCCATCTCGTTCTTGAGCACTCCACCTGATTTCCCTTGCCGGAACAATCAATAGGGACTGTTCGCTGGAAGTCTGAGGTGCTTCATTTTTGTAAAAACTGATGGCCGCACTACATCCGAAACAGACAAACATGAGCCGGGGCTTGTTGATAATCAGGAAAAAAAGGCCGAAAAACAAAAAACTCAGGGCAATTATAAAAGCCTGGTCGGCCCACCACTGAAAAGCAGGCTGCTGGGGTGGAAACATGCACAACAAAGTGCCGCATAGCAGCGCTATCGTCAGTAATTGCCGAACCCTTCGATGATCAAATATCCTGAAAACCATTTCGGGGCAAAGATATATCGCGATTCAAGTGATTGAGCAGAATGACAGGATTGATTTTAGTGATTTTCAGCGGCTTGCAGGCTGCGTGCTGTTCCAATTTGTTATGTTGTGGACGGTCTGATAAACCCGCGCGAAAAAACTCTCTGAAAACTATATTGGATTTTGCCGTTGCTATTACTATCTTTGCCGCCGCTTTTGAAAAAGCGCATCTGGAGAGATGTCCGAGTGGTTTAAGGAGCACGCCTGGAAAGTGTGTATACGCCAAAAGCGTATCCGGGGTTCGAATCCCCGTCTCTCCGCTTCACCCGCCGAAGCGCACAGCGCCTAGGCGGGTTGTTTCACACCTTCACCCGCCTACGCCCTGCGGGCTACGGCGGGTAAAGGAGAGATGGCAGAGTTGGTTTAATGTACCTGATTCGAAATCAGGCGTACCTTCGCGGGTACCGGGGGTTCGAATCCCTCTCTCTCCGCTCAAATTTATAGCGCATCTGTCGGATATATGTCCGGCAGATGCGCTTTTGTTTTATTGTTTTGGGAAGTTATTCTCCTTTACTGTTTATAGAATATACCTGAATTTCCGGGGTTTCAATCATTGTTGCAGCCGTTTTCTAAATGCCAACTCCAGGCGCGGCTCACCATTGGCAAGGCGCAGCAGCCATTCGTTTCGTTCCTTTTCCGGTAATTGAGCAATGAGGGTTTCGTGATCAAGAGCAGGTGTTTCCTGCACGGGACTCACCGCTTTTGCAGCCGACACAATATCCTCGTCGATCTCAAAAAACTCGATAAAGGCTTTTAACGGGGCATTCAGTTTGGACAAATTGGGAGGTACGGGTGGCGGCACATGTTATATTGTTTCCTCTTCTTCATCCTCTTCAGCCGTAGCATATTGTGCAAATTGCCGCCAAACAAGATACAGCGCGCGGTAATCGCCTTCTATAATATTGTCTCGCAATGGAGCCAGGTTGTCCAGGTTGTAGTCATCCTCCGAGAGCCAGGCACCATCCTCTTCATTGGAAAAATGAATATCGAGCAGGTAGCAGGATGTGCATTCCTTTAGCGAAATGGTGTCCATAGAGGCCTCATCTTCAAAGGTATACGCAGACAACGCCTCAGAGTCGACCAAGTCTTTCGGCAGCCGGAAGATCAGTCGCTTGGTACCCCAATTGGCTACATACAACATCGCATCGAAGTATTGTTCCACGGCTTTTTCCTCGTCTCTCGGAAAATCGCCGTACGCATACGTGAAAGTCGCCGAAGTGGCCGTCGGGTTCGTGCGACTCGACCATGTGCCAATTTCTTTGCGCTCGGCGTCGGTGAGCGGCCGGTCGATGGATTTGAATTGGTAGATTTGAAATTCGGACATGCAGGTATAGTTTTTCAGCCTTATCAATCATGTTGCTCAGGGCAACAAATTTATGGAACTGGTACAAATTATTACCTTTCAGGCAAGTAAAATACAACAAACGCCAACATCATGTCCCTTCCCACAAATTCAAATATCAAACGTTTCCAGTCCCTTTTTAAAGGGCGCGACGATGTGTTTGCCGTTCGTTGGGAAAAAGGTGGAAAAAGTGGCTACACGCCGGCCTATCAATACGATCTGTATCGACGGCATAAAATGGGCGGTGGTACCTTCCAGAATTATCCCGATAAAACATTCCTGCCGCTTACCGACGCGCAAATCGCCAAACACCTGAACGGCGAACAATTGGTGGGCATTTATCCATTGCTCCCTGACAACAGTTCCTGGTTGCTCGCGGCAGATTTCGATAAGGAAAACTGGTCGGAAGAATGCCGGACATTTCTAAAAACGTGTGCGGATAACGGCGTCCTGGCCAGGATGGGGTGGAGGAAAGGTTGGAGTGAGATGGATTTTCCGACGTATTTAAGCACAATCCAGTATGTTGTATATTAGGATGCCATGTAGGCGCGTGATAATGAAATTATTATTCCTATGAATTGCACCTTTTCATTTTGTAGCCCATTCAAAATCAATATGTTAAGTTTCTTACAGTTTTTTTTAAAAAAATATTGTAAGAAAATAAAAAGAATCAATTATGCTTCCTATATATTTGCATTGTCCAAAATGAAACACCATAAGAATTCTAAACCACCAAACCTAAAGAAACAGAAACACCCGAACCAAATTCCCTGCGATTTCCCACTCTACATTTTATGACTATTACTCTTAAAGTAATGGTCACGTGCATTATCGATCGGCTTCCTCTATTCAGGATGCAATTTCTCTATAGTATTCCTTATACAATGCTCGCGTAATCCACGCTTTTACTTTTCGTAAACACAGTCGCTACCTATACTGCTCTTGGCAGTATTTTACTATGTTTCCGTATATATCTTAGGGAACAATCTTTAACTTCTTTCAGTGCTTTTGACACTAGAAGAGCATATTGTTTATTGCCACAAAATCATCCACCAAAACAACCATGATAGATGTAGCACTTAGACTTTTAGCGTTTGAATTAACGGAGTACATTAATGCTCAGCCAAACCCTGTGCCCGGAGCAGGTGTAAGGCTGTTCAATATATCAAATTTAGCCGACAACAACGCGGGAAACGATGCGGGAACTAATGATCATCTGTTAATATCCTTAGTCAACATAGAAGAGGAAAGCGCCTATAAAAACCTTCCCAATACAACCAAATTAGCCAATGGCACCGTTCGTTATGCCAATGCTCCGGTCTATCTGAATTTATATGTTTTGTTTGCCTGCAATTTCGACCAGCATTACGAAAATGCCTTGCGATACTTATCGCATTGCATCCGATTTTTTCAAGGAAAAAGGGTGTTTAACCTGAGCAATACGCCCGGTTTTATTCCACCAGCGGAATCATCCCCAGATGTGCAGGACATGCACCTCATCTTGGACTTATATACTATGACTTTCGAGCAGATCAATCATTTATGGGGTTCTTTAGGTGGCCGTCAGCTTCCTTTTGCCATGTATAAAGCACGCCTTGTGAAGATCACGGATCGGAGGACAATTGGATCAGGGCCGGTTATTGAAGAAATAGGCATTACGGATAAAGTGCTGGACCCGACCTGATGTCCGGACAAACGAATAATCGACACCCAATACACTATACTACGACTACACTCTAAACGCCCTCCAAATGTCAAATACCATTTTCAAACGATTCTTTGAAGTACGCGTCCTGCACGGGTACTATTTGGATCATTGGAATAAAGACAGCGCGGGCACGCCACGTTTATTTCAGGAATACGATGGCGTTAATGCAGACCCAATCATCAGGGCACAAGAACGCAAAGCGATACAAGATTATATTCTGGAAAACAGGTACAATATCCTGAAAGACCTGTCTATTGAACCGACGAAAGCCACTAAAGATTTGATCAGTGGATTGAGAATGCGCTGGAGAGCAACCCCTTTAGGATTAATGGTCGGCATAGAAGTACGCAAAGAAGGCTCGGGAGCCACAGCCAAATTTTTTCCGAAAAAAATGCCCCCTCCTGATAGCAACTGGGCTTTTACCCTTCATTCCCGGAATTTACAGCTTGCGAACATTACGAACCACGCCTTTCGACCAACCCTTCCAGGCCGGTATTATTTCACCAATTTAAGAGCGGTGGAAGACAATAAAGTGTTCCCTTCCTTAGCCACAGCCCCTACTGCTTTCGCCACTGGGAGAACTTGGGAAATGGGGGAACTGGCCATGGTCGCCGGCAATCTGGGCTCGGCAAAAAAAACCACTGTTGCCCAAGGTGATTTTCTGCAAGTCCCTAATTTTCAATGGGCTCATACTGGCGATAGAATGGCCTTTCCCAAACGATTCAACTATCGGTTCGATCCCTCTCTATCAGTCAATACGGCTGAGTTTAATTTACTGTCATCCGAAACAGGAGGAACCCTTGTCAAAAACATCACCAAGGATTTCACGCAGAATTTGCCAGCGCCAGCTGAAACCACGCTTGATTTCCAGTATTTACCTCTACCAGCCAACCCGACGGATGCGGAGAAACTCCATCCAAAACCACTGCCCAACGGCTGGTATTTCTTGAAGGTTAAGGTAAACGGGGCTGATTTTGAAGGTAGGCAAGTGTTGCTGCATTCAGATTTGAATGTTGCGGGAAATGGTTTGTTTGGCGTGGTAGATATTTCTATGGGACAAACAGCCACCGATTTTCAATTACTTAACCCAGACGACTCCCTTCGGCTAATCCAAATTCCAGGTAGTAACCCCGCTCGTTGGGAGCCGCCTATATTTGAAATTCGCCTGATGAGCCGCCAAACCTATTGGCGGTATGAAATAGATAATAAGGCAGGGTTGCCCTACACCGACATTAATACTTTCACAGATGTTGAATATAAAGGCGCCGGGCAGCACGTAGTATCCAAGGTGCCCAGGCATATGTCCCTGGCACCAACGAATTTATCAATAGACCCTCCCAGTGGAACGACAACACTGCCTGCACCAGATCACTCAAATCTAAAATACGACCAAGACCAATATTTTTCAGAACTTTTTTTGTCCACAATTAAACTCACTTAACCCATTATGGCAACATACAGAACACCTGGGGTGTACATTGAAGAGCCTCGCCTTTTCCCCCCTTCTGTCGCCGCAGTTGAAACGGCCATCCCGGTTTTTATCGGATATACCGAATTTGCTGTAGACCGAAGCCTTGAGCCCCTTTTGCCCCGAAACAGGCCACAAAAAATAAAGTCATTGTTGGAATACGAGCGTCAATTCGGCAAACCTCTGCCAGAAACGGGTATTACGGTCACTATCCGGGAAATAACCGGCCAAGTGCCGGATGTCCGTGCCGCCATCACGAACAGATCACCCTATTGGATGTATTACGGTGTTCAACACTTTTTTGCCAATGGCGGCGGCGATTGTTATGTCGTTTCAGTTGGCGATTACTCAACCGGGACGGTTGGGCAAGCTGAACTCTTGGCTGGCTTGGAAGCCTCGGAATTGGTGGATGAGATTTCTTTGATCCTTTTCCCCGACGCTAAGAACCTGACTTCTGCGGCAGATTATTATGGTCTTTACAATGCGGCTATGGAGCTGTGCAGAGACCTTCAAGACCGTTTTACTATCATGGATGTATATGAAGCTCCCGCTAATGTCAATGACCCAGATGCCGATATTGATGCACTGCGCAACAACGCGCCAGGTTCGGCGGAGATAGATACATTAAAGTATGGCGCTGTTTATTATCCAGATTTGGAAACTACTTTAGATTATTGGTATGGCGGAGAAGGCCCCGTTGGCGATCCAAATGTAACCATAGTCCATACTGGCGGAAATGGTTCGTTTGCAGGGCTATTGAGCGATTTGCGTGGAAAACCAGGTGGAAATCCATTCTATTTCCGGGCGCGACAGGCGGTACGAGATTTAACATTAAGGATGCCCCCATCACCCGGTATTGCCGGCGTTTACGCCTCTGTTGATGATACCCGTGGTGTATGGAAAGCCCCGGCCAACGTCAATGTTGACCTAGTTTTTCGTCCCGTTCGTCCCCTGACAGACAGGGACCAGGAGTCGCTCAACATCGACCCCAATTCTGGAAAGTCTATCAACTGCATCCGTTCCTTTAGCGGGCGTGGAAATGCCTTGGTATGGGGTGCCCGCACAATGGCCGGAAACGACAACGAATGGCGTTACGTGTCGGTTCGTCGGTTCTTTATCATGGTGGAAGAATCTGTAAAAAAAGCTACTGCCTCCTTTGTGTTCGAGCCCAACGACCGAAATACATGGGTGCGGGTACGTGCCATGATCGAAAATTTCCTCACCAATCAATGGCGTGCCGGAGCATTGGCAGGAGCTGTCCCGGAACATGCTTTCTATGTCAAAGTTGGTCTTGGAGAAACCATGACTGCCCAAGACATCCTGGAAGGTAAGATGATTGTGGAAATCGGCATGGCCGTGGTGCGGCCTGCAGAGTTCATCGTACTGAGGTTTAGCCACAAAATGCAGGAATCTTAGGCATTCACCTAAAAGACTAAATTCTTTAAACCATTAAATACTTGAACAATGTCAAAGTCTCAAGGTAAAAATTTGCCTCCCGGGGTGCCGTTACCGGCACCTTCTTCGGATTGCCCGCTAACGAAAGCCGTGGTGATCAAGTTTCGAGAGGATTGTGATAAGGTACAGAAGGTAGCATCCCTTTCTGAAGCGAATGTCGCAGGCTACCAATTCCAGACAATGTTTGCCGCCGTATGCGAAGACCGTCGCATTTGGAACAAATCTGAGGATGCCCGACAGTTTTATTCCAATGTATATTACAATGTGGCGATTGGTTTATGCAAAGACAACGAAGAAGTCCAAAAATGTGTGGTGGCACAGGTGAAAGCCGCTGAAACACTGGGCAAAAAATTTGCAGCCTCCGTTGTAAAACTCAAAGAATTGAGCGCAAAGGTGCAAACCGTCCAAACGGAAGCAAACAAATGGTGCAACCTCGTTAGCCAAAGTTGCAACACTGCCAGCCATGATAAGATCAACGATATCCTGAAAACGAAATACAAGGATGAAGCAGACATACCAACCATCAAAGGCTCAGCCGCCAAAATCGAAGAGGATGCCATTATTTGCGTGAACACCGCCGACAATGTCGTGGAAGCTGCCGTAAAAATTTCGGGCATCTACACTTTCACGAATATTGGCAGCATGAAACCTTATTCCGACAAGTTAGTGGAACAATGCACCGCTTTCAAGGCAGATGCAGAAAAGAATACCAAATCAGCCGAGGAGAAAATCAAAGCCGCTCAAAAAGCACTGGCAGACGACCTGCCTAAAATGAGCGAGGCAGAAATCCTTTGGCGGAAGGAATGCGCCGATAACGAGGCCATCAGCACCATCGTCAAATACCTCGAGGCAGATGATCCAACTCCAAGCAAAACGTTGGATGAAATCTGCGCCAAGGTGGACAAAAATCTGCAACCACCTGCCGGCACAGGTACTTCCAAAAGATAAACCCTAACTCACACACAAAAAATAACGAGGTATGGCAACCACAACTGCAGTAAAAGAAACCTCTGCGCGCGAAGGCACCGCCCAGGCGTACATAAAGGATTTAGAGCAACAAAAAAAATGGGCCGAGCTCCTGTACAAAGAAGCAAGTTCTAAAGCCATCAAAGCCCAAAAAGATTATGATCGCGCACTCGCATGGGAAACGCTCCTAAAAGAATGCTGGGCAAATATTCAGGCAACCGATCATCTGGCAGAAAGCTTGTGCGTAAGCTTACAACAATCCATCATCCAATCGGTGAATGTCAAAGACATGGCAGAATGCACTGTCGAGGCGTTCAAAAACATGGTCAACGACGTAAAAACCTTAGCCAAATGCCTGGAAGCGCTCAAAGCCTACACCGATCAACTAAAAGCCTGCCTCAGCACCATGGATCCCGCAGATCCGTTGATGGCCGGCCTGACAGACTTGATTAAAACGATTGACGCTGCTTATGAGTGCGCAAAAGAGGTATTGACCGAAATGCTTCAGGTTTTGAAAGATGCGCAAGGTATTTACAGCCAGATCAAACCAAATTTCGGCTTGGAGGAAATTCTGCGCGACATGGAGACTTCCTTTAAAAAAGGAACGAAAAAACCCTACTACGACTACGCTGGATCATGGTCACCCTGTCCCGAACCAATAAAACCGGCATGGCCGTTAAAAGACCATAAAGACACGTACTATGAAGCAATAAAGGCTGACTTAGGAGTAGTTCAGGCCTGCTTGTATGACGCACGAGGGTTACGGGAGATTATGAATAACGAAACACAATCGGCCAACGAAGCCCTATCCTGCTTCAACTCCTTAGAAGCTGCTCTTAAAGCAGCCCAAACAGCACTTGCCTGTAAGGCAAAATAACCTACCAATTATTAACTTCATCATTTCAAAAAAAAGATAAATCATGGCAGATTATCCATTGCCCAAGTTCCATTTTTCCGTCGAATGGGCCCCCGGGGTCAATACCGGATTTACCGAAGTAACTGGCCTGACCGTTGAAAGGGAGGCCATCGAATACCGCCACGGTGTTAGTCCGGAGTACCACAAAACAAAGCAGCCCGGCTTAGCCAAGTACAGCAATATCACCTTGAAACGCGGCACGTTTGAGAAGGACAATAACTTCTTCGAGTGGTGGAAGGAAACTCAGTTCTTTGAAGCTAAAGGGGCTAAAGTTCGCCGCGATGTCACCGTCAAATTGTTGGATGAAGCGCACAACCCCATTATTACTTGGGTGATTAAAAATGCTTTTCCTATCAAGGTGCAATCGGCTGACCTTAAGGCAGATGCCAATGAGATAGCCATCGAAACCATTGAATTGGTCCATGAAGGCTGCGTAATCAACAACCCGGCTTAATCATTTGGCTTAGGAGAAAAAAATATAGCCCCAATCATGTTTTGGGATTAAAAATACCTGACAAACTATATGCTCATGGCAGAATCAAATGGATATTACCCTCCAGTAAATTTCCACTTCAGGGTCTATTTCATGAAAGGAGCTGGTGGGGCAGCCGCTACCGGAAAACCGGAATGGACTGAAGACATCTATTTCCAATCCGTTTCCGGGCTAACGGCGCAGATGCAGACCGAAACGATCAAAGAAGGTGGAGAAAACCGCTTTGAACACGTCGTTCCTACCCGTGCCAAATTTGGAGATTTGGTATTGAAACGAGGTATTTACCCTGCGGAATCACCCTTGACAAAGTGGATTCAAGATGCTGTGCTCCATTTTATTTTTGAACCCAAAAACATCCAGGTTCAATTGCTCGATGAAGAACACCAGCCATTGCTGGTTTGGAATATCTTTCATGCCTGGCCTAAAAACTGGAAAATAGACGAGCTAAATGCGGAGCAAGGCAAGGTGCTCATCGAGACTTTAGAGATCAGCTACAACACCTTCACCATGTCAAAAGGATAGATCATGCCATTAGAAATCAAAGAATTACACATTCGCGTCAATGTCGACAACTCGGGAACGCAAACCACGGGTAACAGCAGCAGCAATTCAACTGCTACTGGGGGCGAGCCTGATCCTGCCCTCGTTCAGGCTTGCGTAGAAAAAGTATTGGAAGTACTCACAAAAAAATCTGAGCGATAACGGTTATGGCTGCACAGGACACCAATGATGCCAACAAGAATGTCAGCAAGATTGTCATTCAGGCGTATAAAGACAAGAACCTTTCACAGAAAGAGCCCCAGGTTTCTTTTACCATTCCGATCAACCCGGAAAACTTGTCCCAAAAGTTTGAAATCAAATCCAATACGGATCAGGCCACGGGCGATCAGGGTACTTCCGGTCGATTTGGCGCTACCCCTCCGGAGGAGTTAAGACTTGATTTTTACTTGGATAACACCAATACGGTTGCAGGAAACACAATGCAGGGCACACCCGTGCCGGAACAGGTAAGAAAACTGTTGGAAACCGTTCATAAAATGAACGAAGAAACACACAAACCATTCTTCTTGAAAATTGCCTGGAGCAATAAAGAATTGTTTGGCGTTCAAAAAACGACGTTTGATTGCCACCTTAAAACCCTTGACATTCAATATGTTCTCTTCAACCCACAAGGAGAGCCACTCCGCGCCAAAATCAGCGCGTCATTTGTGGAGCACCTTTCAGATGAAAAAAGAACCAAAAAAGAAGGCAAAAAATCTGCTGACTTGACCCACGTACAAACCGCATCTCCCATTGACAGGCTGTGGCTCATGTCCCATAAAGTCTATGGGCAGCCTATTCCGTTGTTGCAAGTTGCCAGGGCGAATAACCTGACAACTTTCAGAAAATTAGAGCCCGGAACCGAAATTGTTTTGCCGCCATACGATAGAACTGAAGCATGACAAACGAACGCGTCATACCCAACGAAGCGCGACATGAAGTCGTCAATTTTGAGATACTTGTTGAAGGGAACCTAATCCCGGTCGAGTGGCAGGTCATGTCCATATCCGTTTACGACGAAGTGAACAAGATCGCTACTGCATCGCTTGTCCTTCGCGATGGTGATGCGGCAGAAGAGAAATTTGAAATCAGCGAAAAAGGAGAGTTTGTACCTGGAAATAAAATCGAGATAAAAATTGGGCTGGATTCGGACAAGAAGACCGTGTTTAAAGGGCTTGTTGCACGGCAAACCATCCGCGCCAAAGGGGCAGGCAATTCTTACCTTACAGTAGAATGTAAGCATGCCGCCGTAAAGATGACCCTGGGCCGGAAAAACAAGTATTATGAAAGCCAAAAGGATAGCGATGTCATCGAAGACCTACTGGGTAAGTATGCTGTGAAAGGAACAATTGAGCAGACGAGTCTGCAGCACAAGGAGATCGTGCAATATCATGCCACAGATTGGGATTTCATATTAACCCGGGCAGAAGCGAATGGCCTGCTGATATTTGCAGAAGGAGACAAGTTAGCGGTAAAAAAGCCCGATACCAGCAGCCAGGAAGTACTTGTGCTTACTTATGGCGCCAATTTGCTGGAAATAGAATCCGAATTGGACGCCCTCAGCCAGTGGAAAGCCGTTAAGGCCAGTTCCTGGGACTATGCTGCACAAGCAAATGCAGATTCTGACAGCAGTTCCGTGTCGTTTGCAGAACCTGGCAACCTGAGTGGTGCTACACTCGCCGGTGCATTTGCTCCCGACGAGTTTGAATTGCGCCATACCGGGCAAGTTCTGCCTCAGGAAATGAAAGCCTGGGCAGATGCCGAAATGTTGAAAAGCAGAATGGCTAAAATCCGAGGAAGGGCTAAAATAACAGGATTTCATGGGGTCAAGCCGGGTACCATGGTTAAAATACAAGGCTGTGGGGCGAGGTTCAACGGAAAGGTATATGTAACGGGGGTGCGGCATGAAGTAGTTGGCGGAGCATGGTACACACACATCCAATTCGGCCTTTCCCCGGAGTGGTTTTGCCGCAAACCTGATATCGCCCCCATATTGGCAGGCGGGTTGGCGCCAGCCATTCACGGACTTCAAATAGGGGTGACGGTCCAGTTAGAAAGCGACCCGGATGGGGAAAACCGAATCTTGGTGCGCTTGCCAATTTTGGATAGTCAGGCCAAGGGTGTTTGGGCTCGCGTATGTACCCTGGATGCGGGCAACGACCGAGGTTCGTTTTTCCTGCCAGAAATCGGGGATGAGGTTATTGTCGGATTCCTGAACGATGATCCCCGCGATGCAGTGGTACTAGGCATGGTTCACAGCAGCAGCAAACCAGCTCCTGTCACAGCGGCAGACGACAACCACATTAAGGGCTTCCAGACACGCAGCAAAATGAAATTCCTGTTTGACGACGATAAAAAAATCGTCACCCTTGAAACCCCGGCTGGCAACAAATTTATCGTTAGCGAGGATGAGAAGAGTATTACCCTCAAAGATCAAAATGGCAACTCCATCATAATGAGCAGCAATGGAATTGAGATAAAAAGTGTGAAGGACATAAAAATAGAAGCCTCCCAGAATATAGATATCAAAGCAGGCATGAACCTCAAGGCAGAGGGGAGCATCAATGCTGAATTAAAAGCAGGGGTGCAGCTCGCCGCAAAAGGCGGCGCCGGCGCAGAGTTTTCTTCCGGCGGCGCCACCCAAGTCAAAGGATCTATCCTAAAACTCAACTAATAATCATAAAATCAAAATAACATGCCATTTGCAGCACGAATTACCGATTTTCATGTTTGCCCCATGGTCAACCCTGGTGGCGTACCGCACGTAGGCGGCCCCATCATCGGCCCGGGAGCAGCTACAGTACTGATCGGAGGAATCCCAGCTGCGGTTGTCGGTGACATGTGTGTATGTACCGGCCCACCTGACAGCATTGTACAGGGCTCCACCACCGTTCTCATTTGCGGAAAACCCGCAGCAATAATGGGTTCCCTCACAGCCCACGGGGGCACCGTAATGGCCGGAGCCCCAACAGTAGAAATAGGCAGCTAACCCCTCTCTTCACTCATCTCTTATAACTAAAAAATGGCTGCTCAAAACGATTTCTTAGGAAAAGGCTGGGCTTTCCCCCCCGAATTTGTCAAAGGAAAAGGCTACTCCAATGGTGAAGTGCTGATGGTAGGTGGCCGTGAAGATATTGATCAAAGCTTAGGTATCCTGCTCCGCACAAGTTTGGGCGAGCGGGTGATGCTTCCAGACTTTGGCTGCAACTTGGCCGATTACCAATTTGACCCTATGAATTCCGCTCTTTTGGGATTTGTGAAAGACCTGATATACAATGCGATCCTTTTTTACGAACCCCGTATCAAGGTTCAACAATTAGAGGTCAGTAGCCCTGATTCCTGGGATGCCATTGAGGGCAGACTGTTGATCAAAGTAGATTACATCATTATCGAGTCTAACAGCCGCTTCAACTTCGTTTTTGATTATTACGTGAATGAATCCGCGAGTCGCATCTCTTAGCAGGTGCCAATAGTTTTGGAAAATTATCACATTACCTAAATCATTAAATTACCTTCAATGGCCGAAAACCTATCCAATGCACCTCACCCGTTAGCCAACAACGGCACCAGCCAGCAACAGCGCAGCCTTACTGCTCAGTTGCCCGGCTTTGTCCAGATTGACGAGCGGACTGAATCAGACCTCTTGGAATATGTGTTCCAATTGGCTCGAACAGTGGTGTACCATGAGGTAGAAGCGGAGCAGTTGCGCAAAAGCGATTGGCAGGATTTTTTCCGTTTAAGCGTGCCAATACAATTGGCCCTGATTGCAAAATACGATGTGGCCGGGTTGCGAATGGATTTTCAAACAACACTCCAGGATTTTGATACAGGGCTTGGCCGTCGGGACGTGGAGCCTTTGTTCAGCAGCGTGTTTGAGCTGGCACGGATTGTCAATAGGTGGCAGTTGAATTCCCCTGAAAGCTCTCCCTTAAAAACAGAGATCAACAACCTGATTACCAATGACCTGCGCTTTTCATTCAGGCAATTGGTTGCCACTGCCAACGAGGCAGAACTTAAATTGGGCGCCTCCGTTTACCGCAGACCCCAAAGTTTGCAATCTTTTGTCCATAGCGATTCTATCTGGCAGTTTTCAGCAAGCGACCTTATGGTTGTCGGCACACCGGCTTCCAATTCTTCGGCTCAAGCGAAAGGTACATTAGACGATAAAAAGAAGTTTTACGCCAAAAAGGCGGAGGAGTTGTTCCAAGTGTTTCTCCAGGGCATAACACGCATCGTAAAATCCGCACAAAACCCTGAGATACAAAAGAAAAGTATAGAATCCATAGCCAACCACCAAGCCCATATCGGATTATTGTTGGCCTTTACACGAATGTTCAAGGTGCTGCAAGCCGACTTGAATGGTTTGGGGGAAAAGCACCTCGATTTTTACCTGCGCAATGTACTTTGCCTACAGCCTAAGCTGGCTGTTCCAGACAACGCCCACCTCGTTGTGGAGTTGGATAAACAAATTCAAAAATATAAATTAGAGAAAGGCAAGGCTTTCAAAGCCTCCGCCAAAGACAAGAAAGGCCAGGAGATGCACTTTGCCCAAGGCTCGGAAGCCGTACTCACCCAGGCCCAGGTAGTGGAACTCCGGACGCTCTATCGGGATACAGGGAATGATTCCCATAAGGGCCTGCCCGCCAATACCGATGACCAATTGCAGCGCATACGGGTTGCACCAAAAGCCAATTCTTATGATGGGAGAGGCCTCGATTTTGAAGATCCAAACGCGGCTACCTGGGAAACGCTTGGCTCTCCTAAACCCAAAAAACCGGACAGTATCAATGCACCTGCTCGCATCGGCTTTTTGATCGCTTCTCCTACCCTCCTCTTGAATGAAGGGGATGGCTCGGTGATAATCACCCTGACATTTGATGCTAATTTACCGAATCCGAGTGAAATGCCAAGTGAATTTTTCAGGATCAAGTATAGCGGAAAAAAAGACTGGATACCTGCCAATGCGAGTGCCAATGCCAATGCTAATGAGCTGCTTATATCGTTTGCCATTGCCCCGGCGGGCGAGCCGCTCACCTTTGCAGACCCGCTCGCCTTGAAAGCCGACTTTGGCACCACGGATCCAATTGTTTTGGTTGAGCTAAATCCTGATCTCGATCCCAATGTGCTTTGGGTACCTTACGACGATATTTTAAAAAGGGTGGTTACCAGTATCAAATTGAAAGTCACGGCCAACACGGTTCGTAACTTGTTGCTGAGCAATGACGAAGGTGTTATCGACCCGAACAAACCATTTATGCCTTTTGGGGCCATCCCACACATTGGGTCGGATTTTGTGGTGGGCAGTGAGGAGGTTTTTCGGAAAAAACTGACGGAGGTTACTTTGCACGCTACCTGGGACAAACTGCCTACGGCGGAATCTTTTGGAAGCTACTATCAGTGGTATGAGTCCGCTCCTGGAGCCATTCCATTTTTAGCCAAACCTCAGAACGCTGATTTCAAAGCCGACTTGCATTTTCTTCAAAATGGCACCTGGGTCAAAGGCATTTCTGAGCCTTCAAGCGGAGGGTTTATCCCAGATATGGCGTTGCCATTTCAACTTTTTGGCACCAACAATGCAGTGCCTCCGCCAACAAAAACAGACTTTGAGATTGACCGGCAATTAAATGTGCCATCGCGCGTGGTAGAAACACTCCAGCCATATTCCAATACTTCAAAAAGTGGTTTTGTGAAATTGTCGCTGGCCGGGAGTGATTTCAGGCATGCGCAATACCCGAATGTGCTGGCAGGGAGATTGGCGGAAATAGCTCAATCTGGGTTCTCGCCTACTACATTAGGAACAATAAATTCACATTTAACTACTGCACAATCCAATTTGGACAATACTGCCTTAAACCTGATACAGGCAGAATCCAATCTGAACACCGTTCCAGTAATTGGATCTACTTTTTTTGTTAATCTGGCAAATACTAATATTAGCAACACCCAAATTGAAGTAGACCAAGCGCAAGTAGATTTAGTGATAGCTGATGCAGCAGTCACTACTATCCAAAACACCCTTGCAGGTATTCAAGCCACCGACCTCCCCAATCCCCCCTACACCCCCACTATCAAAGAATTTCACCTCAGCTATACCGCCGAATGCGAGTGGTCCGCATCCAGCGAAGGTGATATGACCTTCGCGCATGTGCACCCCTACGAGGCCCAAAACCATGAAAAACAAACCGATATCGCCGGGTTAGGACTTTTGCCCACCTTTAAAGAAGAAGGCACCTTGTACATCGGCCTCAAAAATCTCATCCCTGGAGCCAGCCTCAACCTGCTTTTCCAAATGGCGGAGGCCACTGCCAACCCGGACGCACTACCCCACTCAACCATCAACAAAAACGACCAGCCGGATTGGAAATATTTGAAGGGCAACAAATGGGAAGTGCTTCGGCCTAGCTTTGAGGTTAGGCATGATAGCACTAAAGGGCTGATCGCGTCTGGAATCGTTGAATTCACCATTCCTTTTGAAATATCCAGTAAGGACACCACCATTTTACCCAATAACCTGCATTGGCTCAAAGTCTCTTTTGAAAAAGGGACAGCCGGTGTCAGCGAAACCGTGGCTGTCCACGCCCAAGCCATCAGAACCACCTTTGACCTCAGGCGTGGGCCAGACCATAAATTGCTGAACGACACAGGGCGATTGGTTGACCCATTGGCTTCGGGCAGCATTTCCAAGCCCGTATTGGACGATGCCGCGCTCAAAAAAATCAAACAACCATACGAAAGTTTTGGTGGCAGGCCCGAAGAAGACAACCCAACTTTTCGAAAAAGAGCGGGAGAACACTTGCGCCACAAAGGCCGGAGCATCGCGCTGTACGATTACGAACGAATGGTCTTGGAACATTTCCCAGAGGTTTTTAAAGTAAAATGCCTCACGCACACCCATGTATTCAAAAATGCTTCCGGCTTTGTTCGCGACTTTTACATAGCACCCGGCCACGTTTCCTTAGCGGTGATACCAGATATCACCCGCTTTGGGTTTGCGGAAAAATTGCGGCCATGCGCCAGCCGCGCATTGTTGCAAGACATTGAAACATTCCTTAAAAAACACGTAACCCCTTTTGTAAAAATTCATGCGGTCAACCCTGTTTTTCAAGATGTGAATGTCAAAGTGACTGTGGTACTGACAGCCGACAAAGACCCGGTCTTTTACAAAGAAGTCCTGGCAAACGACATCCTTCGCTTCCTCACCCCCTGGGCTTTTGGCGAAAAAGACAGTCTGGCATTTGGGGGGAACCTGTACGGCTCTTCGGTATTGCATTTTATCGAAACCCTTGATTATGTGGACTATATAGTAGCATTTTCCCTGGTCGACCCTGTGGGCCAAATTGAAGGGAACGTCGTGTTGACCCATACCGAACGATCCATCATCGCTGCCGGGAAAATCGATGTAACTCCGCTTGGCCAATGCCCGCCGAGCATCCTCACAGATGCCGGCCTTGTTGGGCTGGGCCACGAAATGATAAACACCTTGAAAATCACCGGATAACATTCATCACTTCAAAAAATAAACGATGGCTACCAAAAGAAGATTGGAACTGAAATCCTTGTTCAAAAACGGAAGCATCCCTACAGCCCAACATTTTACCGACCTCATTGATTCCTGCCTCAACAAGCGGGACGACCACTTCTTTGGCCTTTGGCAACCTGGCACCGCCTACTACCCAGGAGATGTGGTCATCTATGGCAAGTCAATGTACATGTTGCAGGCGGAGGCAATAAAACAGCCGCCGCCTAAAGTTGCAGAAGAAAACTGTGACCCAACAGTAAACGTCGTAGAGCCCTATTGCAAGGCAACGCCTCCACCAGAAGACAGCAAATGGTGCCTACTCGATTTCGACCTCCAGGATGATGATTGGACTATTGATAAAAGTGACAAATTCATGTACGCCACCAACCTGGCGCACGATGTGGGCATTGGCACTGATTGCCCTACAGCCAAACTCCATGTGGAGGAAAACGAATATGGGAAACTGGAGTTTGACCCGCATGATTCACCATATTATGCTCAAAAACTGCCCGAACTGCGTATCACTGCTTTTGATTTGCCAGATTGTAAGCCCAGCGAATACCTTTCGTTGCACTTAGATCCTGATTTCGCTCATGCAGAAACGAATACCAAAAACGGGTTCAGTTTTGAGCAACTTAAACCCGGAAGTACAGCCCAGCAAAAAGGAAGCAGCACGCCGACTGACGAAAACCAACTGCTCATGGTGGTGACCAGCGATGGCCCAAAAGCAGAGGTCGGCATCGGAATTAAAGATCCTGCGGCTGGTTTGCACGTCAGTACCCCAAATCAGGGCGAATGGCTTGTCAATCCCAGCACTGGTCGCGTAGCCGAGACACGGTTGGCATTCAATGGCGAAAAAAGTGCCCACAAGTTGGAAGGTGGCTTTGCCAGTTTTGAGACCAATGCTTCACAGGGCTTCCGTTTTTTTGTGGAGAATGCAAGTGCGCCCAAGGACAACCCAGGCTTGCCTGTTATTATTGATGAGAACAACCACGTAGGTGTAGGCACCTTCGCGCCTGCGGCCCACCTTGAAGTGACCCGCCCCGATTGTGGCTCTATCCAATCCATTTTGGATCAAATCAACCCGGCGTTTGCTGTCATGAACCTTAAACCAACTGGCAAGAACACTTATTTCACCGTTGGCGCCGACAACTCTTTCGCAGTGCTGAAAACCGACGCCCCTTGTGGCTATGTGTTCAAGCGTGGGGATGTACATGGTTCACCTGGCTACCCTGAGCGCAATATCAATCAAGGGGAAGGGCAAGTTTACATAGACCAGGACGGAAAAGTGGGAATTGGTGTTTCCCCCGACGGCTATGAATTGGACGATTGCGGTCGGATCAGAAGCTTTGAAGCTTATTTAGCGCATGATCAGGGTAATATTCAAAATACCAGTTACCTCAAGGAGAACGAAGGGCTCGACATCGTTTGCCGCCTGCATCCCATACGCTTCAAATGGCGTGAAAACCTGGGCAATATCGTAAGCCGGGAGAACGATCAATTTGGCTTGCCCGATTTCGAATGTGCCGACGTAGTGCCAGAAGTCGTGCGCACCACCGGCAAGGATGAAAAAGCCATCGCTTACCAAAACCTTGTCCCAGTACTGATCAAAGCGATCCAGGAACAACAAAAAATGATAGATGAATTGAGAAAGGATTTAGCCAAACTGAAATAGGACTCTCAGCCCATTATCAAATTGGTAAATTATCAAATTGTCAATGATTGCTAACCAATAGAAAATGCCCTCGGCCAAACCCATATCTAAAACCCAATCCGGCTTCCCGGAATATTTGGACTTCCGCCACCTGCGCGAGGAGGGCATTCGGCATATCCAGAAGCTCTCTGGCGATGTCTGGACAGACCACAACCTCCACGACCCAGGCATCACCATCCTGGAGGTATTGTGCTACGCCCTGCTCGACCTTGGCTATCGCGCCAATTTGCCGATTAACGAACTACTCGCCCAGGATCATTCGAAAAAGCCTTCCAACGAACAATTTTTTACAGCGGCTGAAATACTCAGCAACAACCCACTTACCGTCCTTGATTACCGCAAGCTCCTGATTGATATTCGGGGGGTGCGTAATGCCTGGTTAGTTCCATCGGAGGAAAGTGAAGTTGTGCTGGAGCTCAACTGCGATGCTACTGGAGATGAAAACCAGTTGATCTACGCCAAAATACAGCCAAATTTTACAAAAAAAATCCAAAACAGAAATAAACAAGTCGTACTCAACGGCTTATGGAAAGTGCTGCTCGAATTGGATCCCGTAAACCCGGAATCTCAAAATAACGCCCGTTGCAAAAACGACGATGCTTCTGTGGCCCGCATTTTAGACGATGTAAATGCCTGCCTGCACCAACACCGCAACCTCTGCGAAGATTTTTTTGAGATTTGTGTCTTGCAGGACGAACAGATCGGCGTGTGCGCCCATTTGGAAATAGCCTCCACTGCCGATCCCGAAGACGTGCTGGTAGATCTTTTTGAACGGCTTCGGGATTTCCTTTCTCCTGCGGTTCAATTCCACACCCTGGAGAATATGTTGGAAATGGGTAAAACCATGGAGGAAATATTTGCGGGTCGCCCTTATCGGCTGGACAACAAAGGTATCCTGGAGAGCCACGGCTTTATTGATACCGGAGAATTGGAAAAACTGGAACGCAAGACGGACATCCACGCCTCTGATCTGTTGCGGGAAATCATGGACACGCCCGGCATTAAAGCCGTCAGCAAATTGATGCTGTACAACTATATCGGCAACCAGGCTCAAACGACAGGGATGGAGTGGTGCCTCAAATTGACACCCGGATACCGCCCGATATTGGCCCCGGAGCTCAGTAAAATCACGTTGTTCAAGGATGGCATCCCTTTTACCGTTAACCTTCAGGAAGTGATTGCCCGTTATACCGTACGGCTCAGCAATGCACAAAAAGTCAGGCTGCGGCCCTATGAATTGGATAAGGCAATTCCTGATGGCAAGTTTCACGCCACCATAGGTGAGCACCATTCCATCCAACATGACTTTCCGAGTGTTTATGGCATCGGGGAGGGTGGCATTCCGGATAGTGCCTCCATGCAGCGCAAGGCCCAAGCGATGCAGCTGAAGGGATACCTGCTTTTCTTCGACCAGTTGTTGGCCAACTATTTGGCCCAATTGGCCCATTTGCGCGATTTTTTTGCCCTTAGACCCGAAAAAAAAGGAGTACTCTCCACTTTCTACCCCGGCAGTATTCAGTCTGTACCGGACTTGAACCAATTGATCCGAAGCGCCGCACCCGATGACAAAGGGGAATCCCTGACCGGCGGAACAGCCTTGTACAAAAAGAAAGAACTGATTGCCATCCCTTGCGCCATTGGCACACATGAAGGGGCCGATGACTACCTCTTGCTCGACAGCCCTAAACAGCGCGATAATTTGATACGCACTGCCATCAGTTCCTTTGAAAACGAAGAGGCCATCGTCGGTGCGCAATTGGACGTTGACTGCCAGTTGTACCGGTTCACCCTGACCCTGCCCATTGACCTGCCAGGCGGCAATACGGGGCTTTTGCTGCGCAGTGCCTCGCTTTTCGAATCCGAAGAAGAGGCCATGCTGGAAGGGGAATCGCTCACCTTTTTGGGATTGGGCGAAGAGCATTACCGCCTTATCAACCGGGATCAGCTGCAGGAATACACATTTGAACTGTTTTACAACCCTCGGAACTACAACAGCATTCTGACAGATTTGGCGGAATCTCCCGGCGAGGCCCGCAGCCGTCGCAGCCGTTTCCTCGATCATCTTCTGGCTCGATTTGCCGAAGATTTCAGCGAATACGCCCTGCTCCAATTTAAAACCGGCAGCCAACGTGCCGAACTGGAAAATCGGGTGATCGCCGCAAAAGAGAACTTCCTGGCCGATTACCCCGACATCAGCCGCAATAGGGGCAAGGGATTTGACTTTACAGATCGCGAGTATTTATGGAATACTGAAAATGTCACTGGGCTGGAAAGGCGGGTAAGCCGACTAATGGGCATCGATGATTGGCAGCGGCGCACACTGAGCCCATTCGACGTTGTGATTAAGCCATTGAGCCAATATTTGACCTTAAAGGATTTCAGAGGAAGGGTCATTTTTGAAAGCATAAAGAAGTACTACAACCCTGTTATCGACTGGCCGGAATTTTCAGTGAAAATAAAGGCTCTTGCCGCTGACCCCGCCAATTACCGCCCGATTGATTGTGACTCACAGGGCATGTTCGGTTTCCAATTGGTGGAAACGCTCGCAGATGGTAGCGAGTGTGTTATTGCTTGTCACCCCGACACTTATTGCTGCGCGGAAGACCGCGATGCCAAAATGGCCTATATCGCCGAACTGTTTCAGGGAGACATTGCCTGCCCACCAGATGACGGCTTGGGCTGTTGCGGGAAAATCAGGGCCTCTCGGGCCGGGTTTTACTTCTTGTTGGCAGTAGCCTACACATTGCCCAAGATTGACAAGAAAAAGACCGAAACCATTCAAATCTATGTCAAAGGGGCTGAGGTTTTCCCAGAGAAAAAAGATGCTTTAGTCGCTTGGGTCGCTTTGCAGGGCCAGGCAAAAATCTGGTCGGATTACACACTGGCAGCACAGCCTTTCAGTCAGAATGTGATGCCACAAATAGTTGACCAGAATAGAAATCCTTTAGCTTTATTGGCTAAATTCCCTTCGGAAGAATCAAAGGCAAGCCAAGCCCTGACCGATGTATTCGACTATTTTTCCAAATTTGAGGCTTCAGGCCAATTGTTCCAAAACCCTGGGGGCTGGACCTGGCACCTGAGCGACGGACAAGGCGAGGCTTTGCTGGAAAGCCTCTATTATTTTGAAACCCGGGAGCAAGCGCTCAAGGCGCTTGACCATGCCTTGGAACTGGCAGCTTTGCCCGACAATCTTTCCAAAGAGAAGCATGCCGATGGCGCTTTCGGGTATCAATTATTGGAACAATATCCTGAGGAAGAAGATCAAAAAGCCTACAGTGTCCCAGTGGCGCAGTCCCCAGCGGCTGCCACCTGGGATGAGACCCAATGCCATGTTTCTTTGCAAAAAACGGTTAAGATCGCTGAAAAAGAGTCTTCTTTTTTCCGCCGGATGATCGTAAAAAGCACGGCTCTGCGCTTGACAGTCAACAACTCAGAAGGCACTATGCTGCTTCAGGGAGGCGATGTTTTTGTTGATCTGCCAGCTGCTGAGGCCGCTTGGGTATCCTTGCTTGAAAGCGCCCGGAAACCAGAAAATTACAACTTTGAAAAAGAGGCTGGAATAACCGTTCAGTTGCTCGATTCGGACGGGAGAGCCCTGGCCGAATCACCCAGCGTTTTTTACACGCAGGAGGATGCTCTTGCCTTTAGGGGACAAGTAGTGCAGGCAGCCTTGTCAGACCAATTGAAAATGGACACCGAGCGTACCGGCAAGGTGTTCAATTTCCAATTGACAGATGCCGACAACAACCCACTGCTGCTGGGCAGCACCTGGCTTTTGGACAAAGAAGCAGCCCAGACTGGTTATTATGATGCATTGTACTGGGCCAAACAGGCGCAATATCTTATTTCTGTTGGCGATAAAACGGGGTCCGCCCTTCGCATTGAGTTGCGGAATGAGATCGGGAAAGTACTGGCGGTTTCACAAGAATCCTTTGAGGAAGTATCCATCCGCGACGGGCACCTGGCAACTTGGCGTGCATGGTTTGGCGGTCAGGGAATTCCATCGCAAGTTGTTGAAAAGCAGGGTTCCTGGAACTTTTTCTTCTCAATGGAGGATGCACCTGTTTTAATTGGCGCTGGCGAATTCCCATCCAAAGCCGAAGCAGCACTTGCATTTGAAATGGCTTTGCAATGGGCTTGCCAGCACCCGGCTTACCAGTGTTTCAAGGCTAGCGACGGATGCCGTTTTTCATTTGAGTTGTTGGATATGGATAAAAAGGAGGTGCTAGCCACCCATCCCGATTGGTATGAAACCGAAGCAGCATGCGAGAAAGCCGTTGCTCGTTTGGTGGCATTTTTAGAAAAAAACAAACTACCCTACGAAATCGCAGAAAAGAAAACGCCCACTTGGCAGTATGAGGTCTGTTGGGAATCGTGTGATGAACGTATCGAATCGGTTTTAGTTGGCCAAAACGCTTACGACACAGAGGAAGAGGCCAAAGCTGCCTTTTGCGCCATGTTGAAATGGATTAAGGGTTTGAAAGAAGAAGAAGCCAAATGCCAAATGCTGGATGATGGCACGTATGGCTTTGCCTTAATGGTAGGCGATGATACAGCGATCCATCCTCGCTCCTACACCACGCCAGAGTTGTGCGCCTGCGTTATCAATGATCTGATCTTGTACGCCAAAAAGACCAATTGGATGGTGGCACCTACCTTTCCTACGACTGCTGGCAGTTGCTTCCGACTGTTGAAGGGAGAGTGGCCATCAGCCATATTCGGTCCGAAATTCTTAAAGACGGAACTGCGCGATGAAGCTTGGGATGCTTTATTAGAAAAAACAACCTGTGGCCCTCCCGAATATTCAGTCATTGATTTAAGCAGTTGTGCCATTGAGGTAAAGAATGGCAAATACTATTTCCAATTAATGTGTGGGAACACTGTTTGGTGGCGCAGTTGTGCAGAATTTGGGTCTTCAAAAGAGGCTATGGATGCCTTTGCAGCACAATACCTTGCAATTATTGCCCTGGCATCCGACCCTGACAATTACCAAAGCCATTGTGCGGGCGATGAGTTCTGCTATTTCTGGCTGCCTGACCCAAGCGATCCGGAATGCAAGCGTTGCATTGTCCGAACCGAAAAATTGCCTCCGGGGGCTGACCTGAAAGCAGCTTATACCGAGCGCCTGAAATGGGCCAGGACTTACCCTATATTCGAAAACGAAGACTGCACCTATTCTTTCAAGATTGTCGACCCTGAAACGGGAGACCCAATTTGGTTAAGCGCCAAATCATACCCGACCGTTACAGAAGCCCAACACGCATTTGAGCATTTTATAGCCCTGCTTTGTTTTGAAGAGAACTACCAAAAAACTGATGACTGGCAGGGTTGCGCATTTGGGATTGAGCTGACAGAAGCTGGTTTAGTGCAGGCAAATCCGTGTCCTTTGGCGCCCTCTCCATCGTTCAAATCAAGCCCTTATTTTTCTGATATTGTTTTGGGTGAAGGGGCTGTAAGGGAAAAAGCGATGGACTTTTATTTTGAGATCAAGTCCTGCGATGGAGTTTGGTGGCGCAGCTTAGATACCAGCTCCACCAGGGAAGAGGCCCACAATAAACTTCAAAATCTTTACTTTCCAATAGTTGAGGCTTCCGCAATCTCTGAAAATTTTGTGTCGGTAGAAGATACGGACAGGAATGGCTGGTTTCTACAGCTAGAACTATTATCCCATCCCCTTTCAGAGGTGCGCACCGCATTTTTTCAAACCGAAAAGGAGCTTTCGGAGCTACAAGAAAGAATCAGACATTGGGCCGGCCGATTCCCCATTTTTCGCACACCCGACGATCAATACAAGTTCAGGATCTTCCACCCAGGCACCGATACGGTAAGTTGGGTAAGCGAAAATGCTTACGGCTCTGTAAACGAAGCCGAATTGGCGTTCGAGCATTTTATCAACCTGTTTGATTTTAAGGAATATTATAAAGTCGGCAACACAGCCCCCTTGCCTAAAGGTGGTGGTTTGCAGACTCAAATGGTGAACATCGGCCCAATACCAAAGCCCTTAACGGATGATGAGATCAAAGAATTAGACCCAAAATGCAGTTGGAATGAATTAGAGACCTGTTTGGCTAATTTGGACGCCCCAAGTGGTGGCAGCTACCTATTTATCCGTTTTATGCCCAAAAAAGATTGCAGATGGGGCTTAATTTGGGCTGAAGATGCCTATCGGGTAGCGCGGGCACCGCAGGTGTACCACACGCCGCAGGCGCGGGAGTGTGCGAGGGAGGCGTTGTTTCATGCCATTTTATGTTCCTGTTTACTGAAAGAAGATTGTGAGGATAAATGGTATTTCAAAACGTTGGAAAAATGCTGCAAGGTTTTCTATGATTGTAAAACACTGAAATTGCCCTGGCGCGGAGGATTTGGTTTATTACAGTTTGAAAAGGGTGATGAATGCTGTGAGATAAAGGAGGATAAAGAATTTTTCATCCGGCTCGAAAGCATAGTCGATCTGATGGCGCTGGCGCGCGCCGAGGAGTGTTATGTGGCCGTCCAGGACAATAACCCCAGTAGCGGCCTCACGACGTTAGGGCTAATGGACAGGCAGAACAACTTAGTTGCGATCGGTGCCTACTTGGTAAAGCCAGAGGATTTAGAAGCATGTAAGCAAGATGCCATCCGTTTGGCCTGGGAGTTCCCCATTGTCAGGAGAGGCGACAAATTCGGTTTCCAATTAGCCTTGGAACAAGAAATTTTGCTCGAAAACGCAATTGATTTCAAAAACCCGTTTGAGGCACTGAAAGCGTTTTGCGAATTTGTGACGCTTCTGGGGCAAAAGTCGAATTATGTTGGCGTAGAACCTGACGATTGTGGCCCGTTTGGCATCGAAATCGTGGATGCCACGAAGATAAAAGCCCTTCATCCCGCGACTTACCCTTGTCGCGCTGATGCTGAAAAAGCAGTGGAAACAATACGGCACTGTCTCGAAGCAGAAGGCTTTCACGTCATCGAGCATATTTTGCTGCGGCCAAAAACGCCTGGAATACCCCTGGAAAACCGTTGGCAAATTTGCGTCAATGGACAGCCGATATTTATCGCCGCCAATCCAGCTGACGACGTCACAGATGCAGGCAAGGCAGCATTTTTAGAGCAATTTTTAATATCGCTCAAGAAGTTTGTCCTTCAATTAGACCCCACAAATGGATGGTCAGGCGAACAACCAGTCGAGTTGACCGACCCAAAAAACGAGGTATTTGCCCTCAGTGCGTACCCGGTATTGTATGACTGTTTGGATGAGTTCCTTTTGGTACTGAACGATCTGGATGCAATAGAACCTTGCTTGGTTGCCACTGAAACCATTGGCGACATCCTTTTCGAGGCTTGCGCTGACCCTGACGATTGCCGGAACCCCGAACTCAGCTCCGATTGTATCCCTGGAGCTGATCCCTATTCATTCTGGGCAACTGTGGCCATACCGTGGTGGGGTAGCCGCTTCCGAAACCTCGATTTCCGGCATTTTGTAGAAAAGACCCTCCGTCGGGAAGCCCCTGCGCATGTGGGCCTGCGCATCGGCTGGCTTGGTGCGCAACAAATGACGGAACTGGAAGCCCGGTACCGCAATTGGCTGGAGAACAACGCTTTGGGAGACGACAGTTGTGCCCGCCAGGAGGCGTTGAATGCGCTAATGGAAACAATGAAAAATTTAGTGAATGTATATCCGTCCGGAAAGCTGCACGATTGCGATAGCGGTGAGGACGGCGGGGCAATTATGCAATTGGATAAAACAACCCTAGGGCCGGACTGAACACCAAAACCACTTACCACAAACTCTTGAACCTTCAATATTTTTTGCCATGGCATCCTCATACACGAGTTTCGATTACACAGTATTCCAGCCCGGTCAGTCTTTGAAGAGCAAAGACTTGAACAACCTGATCAGCTACTTGGAAAAGCAGGATCGGTTGACACGCGCTTACCTGATCGGTTCGGGGGTGTTTTATGGATTAAAATGGACTTGTGATCCTACTGGCGTATGTATTGAAAAAGGTGCAGGTGTAAGTTCGGAAGGTTATTTGTTCGCACTCAAAGCCAATGGAAATGATCCATCTTGCTGCTTGGACTCGTTTAGCAAGGTAACACTTCGATATGATCTCTTTAATCAATACACTACGGGTCTTCCACAAATTGAATTTGACCTGTTTGAGTTGGCCGCCACCAAAGACAGTGTTGTGCCCGGTGGCTTTACCCTGATAAACGATGACTGGGACGCATATAATCAGTTTAAAAACTACTGCTTGGTATTGTTTTGGGATTCCAAAGAAACGAGCCGAAAGGGCTGCATTGATTCTTGTGACGGTGAAGGTGGAGACAAGCACCTGGATATGCGCTTTTTCCTGATGGCAGAAACGGATTTAGCAAAAATCTGGCTGAACAAAGGCGGAGCGGGTTCAAGTGGGGGAAATGATTTTTCAGGCTTGATGCCTTTTTTATCGCGCCTGCACAAGGTAAAGGCACTGTACACCATGAATACCCCGGAAGACCTATATAATGCATGGGTCGGTGTGGTGCGACCTGCTATAGAAACCCCGCCACCAGTTGGGAGCCCAATTGGAACACTTCCAACACCAGGCCCTCTTCCAAAAGCTGTGATAGGTGCGTTCGCAGACCTGACCATTCCTGTCGGGTTAACCGCTGCTTCGCTCATGACGAAATTTAATGCGCTGCTCACCGGTGTACAGGCAGATCCAAACAAGCCCTATCTGCAATACCTCAACGACTATCTCTGCGACTTGGTAGCAACCATCAACGAAATCGCAATCCTGCAAAGTGCTGCCTCGCAAACCCTGTGTCCTGATGAAACCTATTTCCCTAAATTCATCGCGGTTGGAGGCTGCGAAGGCAACGCTGCCGGTTCAGGATGCCGTATGCCCTATTACCGCTTGCCGCTGGAAGGCTCCGCTGACGGGCAATCAGGAAAGCTTGAATTCCTCCAGGAAAAACTGTTGTTCTTAGTCAACGAAGCAAAAATCCTTATTCCCCGTATAGAAAAAGAAGTGCGTATTTCAGGTTCAGATTTTAAAAGTTTGCCTTTAAGCGAACAGGCAATTCCGTATTATTATGATGACCCAAATGCCGTTCGCAAGGTATGGAACTGTGAATTGACGCAGTCTGAGCGGTATGATCTGATTCAATCCTATGAATTACCAGGGGATACCGGGCTTGGTGAATCGAACTTTCCACTTACCACCCCCCCTGAAGCCTATCCCAGGAGTATCCTTTGTTATGACCTAAAAGGCGAGATGTTTTTCAGGATTGAAGGACATTTGAATAAGCCTTTGGGTCAGGGGTATTTGGCGGTGGAAAAGTTGCGTAGGGAATTAAACCTGCCATTTAAGATTGTTTTGTTGCGGTTGACACCAAAGCCAACCTTTACTTATAATGGCAACAATTCTGAGGTACTGAGTATCCTGAATCAAATGCAGTTCAGTGAATTTGCGGCTGACCACCCTGGTATGGAGCACATGGCGGGCGTTCCTACCGGAGGCACATTCATTATGGTTTTCAAGGAGGAAATTCCCGCAGAGTACATTCATATCTTCGACGCAACCCGTCCTCCGGAACCTGCGACTGTTGACGTGTTGTTGCCTAATATTATCCGGCGTACCATCATTGCCGATTTCTGTCTGCCTTATGGCTGTTATTCAGGCCCAAATATCAAATACTGTTTTAAAGAGGAAATCGTCAACACACCTCCTTGTGCCGCAGAAGCTGATTTTGAGGACAAATGGATAAAAGACTTTGACTACGTTTTTGAAAATCGCTCGCCTTTGGCAGATACGTTTACCTGGGAGATATTTAGATCTGAAGATGGAATCCAGGCAGGGCCTTCCATTTTCGTTGAATTCCGCGATGGAATAAACCGCTTGGCCGATCTTGAATTCACTTTCCCTAGTTATGGAGAATATCTGGTGCAGTTGACGGCAGACTGTCCGAAGGAACATGCTATAGACATTGCTCAGAAGGTTATTGTTTTTTGCCCAACAGAAGACGTTACCATTACTTATACCAATGATAATGATGAAGTCTTTTCACAACTTGATTTGATTCAAGGAGATGATACCGAATATATACTTTTTGGATTCCCTGTGGGTGGGGTTTGGGATTACAAATTATTGACGTTGGCTGGACTGATTGTCATTGATGAAACTGAAGATCAACTTGTTGTTTCATTCAAAGATGTTGCACCAACGGCAACAGGAACGGCATATATCATTCAGTATAAGTTCCCTTGCGATGGAAAAGTAGCCGAATTCCCAGTCATCATTTCACCCACAGAAAATGTAGTCGAACGGGTGGCCCCTTCCAATTCAGAGGCGCTCTCCCGCCAAACCACCTACCAACAACAACTCAACGACCTCGCCGACAACAGCCTGAAAAGCGCCTCGCCATTCAAAAAAGCGATGAACTTCCTGCAAACCCCGGCGCCAGACTCCGAAAAGGTGTTTGATTCATACGATGACACGGTAGCCAAGTTGGTGGCGGCCATTGAGGGTCCGGGTAAAAACAACCCCGCACAACTTCAAGCCCTGCTCCAGAACGTAACCTACCTGTTCCTCGACCGGTTGGTGATCGAACCCAACCCAGAACTGGCGAAAGATGCCATGAAGAAATTCACGTCGTTGGCTAAGGAATTGTCAGCCCAAAACATCAATCTCGACCAATGGCAAAGTGATAACCTAAAAACAAAAGAGAATGAAAAACTGATAGCAAGCATTAAAAAGTTGCTTTAAATAGGAGGATGTGCTCGGAAGGGTTGCGTCAAAAGTGGTTTACCCCTCCATCAACCAAAGCACAAAACGACCCTCCAAACCCACTCATCTCTCATCACTAAAAAAATGCATTTCATCACCAAAACCACCCTGTCCCTCCAAATCCCCGGCTCCCCAGCCGAGGCACTCGACCTGCAACAGCAGGCGCAGCGGGTATGGGAACAGGAGGTGTTGCCTGCCCTGGATGCTGCCTTTGACAGGATGGCGGGTGAGTCGGAACTTATTCAAATAGACCGGATTGAAGTAGACGTAAAAGGACTGGATGCTTCCAACTGGCGGCAGGAACTGGCGCGGCGCATCACCCAAGCCGTAGTAGAAACCATCGAAAAGCAATTGAGCGGAACCGTCCCCGATGCGGTAGCCAAACGAATTCCGATGTCACTGGGTCAATTTGAGTCCTGGTGCTTTTTCCTGGAGCATGGCTATTTGCCCCTCACTGGAAAGCAAGTCGATGAGGCAGCCTTGCGGCAGTCGGCATTAGAAACGATAGCGGCTCAAAGTGTGGCCCAGCAGTCGCTGATACAATTGCTGCGCCGCAGTGATACTGCTTTGCAAAGGCTGATTTGGCAGCACCCTCATACATTTTTGCGGTCGCTGGCGGAGGCGATTACAGGGCGTTCGCAACAAAATGCGTTGGTATTCAATCAGGAGATGGAGACACTAATGGCTCGGACATTGGTAACAACCACATCTAAAAAAGCAAACCCAATCGTGGGTAAAGGCCCAATAACAGTCCCGATCATTATTTCCCAATCATTAAAAACGACCTGGGCTACATTTCAGGAAAAATGGCCGGAAATCTTTCAGACAAACCTTTGGCGGGAATATGTGCTTTCTGACAGATCATTTGAAACAGCCCCTTTCCTGATGGGGATTTTGGTCAAAAAATTCAGCAGCCATGAAATAGCCTCGCTTTTGCTTTGGTTGAAGCAAACTGTAGAAGCCGAGCCCCAGAAGTTCCCACTGGTTTTGCCGGCCGTAATCTATTTGCTGGAACGACACCCCGGCAGCCCAGCAGTTATGCCCCAACAGCAAACCGAACCACTGCAAGATGTCAGTCCCCCCCCCAGCACCGAATCAAAACAGCCTACCGACTCTGATAACCTTACCAGTGCCAAAGGAGAAGACCGGAACATAGCGCAACCCAGTATGAATGGTGACACCGAACCCGATAAAGCCAATGTCAACCCTGGGGATCTGAAGGAGGAGCAAGCACAAAAAATGGAAACAAATGTAAAGGCAGCCAACCCTGTCGAGAAGCAGATACAGTCCAAATCGGAGGCTATTGAAATAAAAAACGGAACGGAGTCTCCCAACCCGGAAACCACAAAATCACCCGACAAAAAAACGGATACACCCGCCGAGCCGACCAAGCGCAGCGAAAATGCCCATTGGTATGTATCCAATGCCGGTA
The DNA here is from genome assembly GCA_022844265.1 of Saprospiraceae bacterium. Classification (GTDB taxonomy): domain Bacteria; phylum Bacteroidota; class Bacteroidia; order Chitinophagales; family Saprospiraceae; genus M3007. The sequence continues at coordinate 33,901 of JALHMA010000017.1, forward strand.
TTGTGCTGTTGCACCCCTTCTTGCCGACCTTCTTCCAAAACCTTGGCCTCACCGTAGACCGCGAATTTAAAAATGAAGCCGCCCGGCACAAGGCAGTTTATCTCATACACTACCTCGCTACGGGTGAATTTGACGTCCCGGAATACGATCTGGTTTTTCCCAAACACCTGTGCGGATTGCCCCCTGAAACGCCCCTTCAAAAAGCCGCAAATGTGAAGAAAAGCCAACAGAAAAAAGTAAAAACAGAGGCAGATGAACTGCTTAAAACGGTCATAAAATACTGGAAACGGCTCGGCAGCACCTCCCCGGATGGTTTGCGCAATGGTTTCCTGCGCCGCGCAGGCAAGCTCAGTTTCAGTCCCGCCGATGGCTGGTTGCTGCAAGTAGAACAAACCGGAATTGATATATTGCTCGATTCGCTGCCCTGGGGACTGGGCATGGTAAAAACGCCCTGGATGAAAGAAATGATGACCGTAGAATGGCGAAGCTGAGTGGAAAAGCCCCTTTGAGGATTGCGCCAAAAGCCTGTAGAAAGAGTACAG
>JALHMA010000018.1 GCA_022844265.1 Saprospiraceae bacterium
CACTTTAGTCCCAAACTCCTTACCATGAAAAAACTCCTCTTCCTCAGCGGTTTATTCCTGACAATAGCCGTCCAAGCCCAAACAACAACACCCCAACCTTCCATCGACTCTATTCAAGCCCCAAGTCCGGCTGCGATTGCAAAACCCGTTCCCATTCCCCGGCCAGGCGGCATTGCGGTGGGCGGAGAACTCGCAGGTCGACCCTTGAAGCAAAGAGGCAGAATAACCAATTTGCAGGAAGGTATTGAAGGTGTTGCAATTGTCAAGATTTGTGTAGACAGCACTGGAAAAGTGAGTGAGGCAATGCTCGTCCCTGAAAAATCTACCATTTCCAATCCGGTGGATGTAGAATGGATTCTGGAAGCGGCACGTCACTATCGGTTCGCCCCCGATGCAGACGTTTTGCAATGCGGAAATATTACTTTCAAGTTTCAAAACAAGTGATTTTCCAGAAACTGCTAAGGCGGGCTGCCAGAGGATTGTTGAAAAGGGTTGATGAGGGTTGATGTGGGTTTATAAGGTTGATAAAGAGGTTTATAAGGTTGATGAAGGTTGATAATGACCACTCTATGAAAGAGATTTTGCATTTTCCGAGTATGTATTATCAACCTTCATCAACTTCGAAGGCTTCCTAACGCTTCACCTTCACCAATTTCATCACCCGCGCCTGATTTCCCCGTTTCAGCATCCCGAGGTATATCCCTGCCGGCGCCTCGCTGCCTGACAGGCCGGTTCCATCCCATTCGACACGGGTTTCGCTGTTGATAACGCCCAGTTCAAACAGGCGCACCAATTGCCCTTTGAGGTCGTAAATTTCAAAAGAAACGCGGGCGTCACTTGCACCGATGTTCTTGATAAGCACCGTGGTACGGTCCACAAAAGGATTGGGGAAAGCCGTGAGCACGGAATCGCGGGCGTTCAGGTCGTCCGTGCCGGTATACTGCGATTCGTCTTCACAGTCATCGCAAATCCAGTCAACGTTTTCGAGGCACAAGAAAGCCGTGTATTTAGATAAAACGCGCTCCGCCAGGCTGTTAAAAATAACATTACCGATGGCGGCATTGCCCTGCGCTTCCGTTTCCAGCGCCTGTATCAAACGCCCGTACCACATTTCGCGGATCAGCGTATCGGCGTTCAGAATATCCGGGGCCGCCACATCGACGGAAGAGAACCAGGGTTGTTCGAGGTGAATGCCGTTGATTTCTACGGTAAAAGGAGCCGCGCCGACGTATTTTCCTATCTGTAAAACGGGGCGGTGGAGATTGGTGATGCTTCCGCCGGCGCCGACATTGAACCTGCCGTAGCAAAAACCATTGTCGGTGGAAGGGTACATTTCAAACGCTTCGACATGGGTTCCCAAATTGGCAAAACTGGACTCGAATGCCCGGGTCAACGATTGCGTCTGGAAGGTTTTAACATAAAAACCGCCGCTTTGGGTAGCCAGGTTGCTCAGCAGGTAACTGTTGGCGTAATAATATGCGCCGGCGGCGAAAAAATTGGGCGTGTTCTTTTCATTGTAATCCAGCGCATTGATGGCAACAGGCGGGTCCAGTACTTCCAGCACGTCATTGAGCAATGCATTGGAAGCGGAAAGATTGGCGTATTGACTCGAATTGGAAACCAGCAGTATCTCGCCGTTGGGGCCGTTTTCCTGCACCCATTGAATGCCGGTGGAAAGAAGGGCTTGCAGGTTGCTGTAATTGGTGAGCGGATTGTTCAGCCCGGCGAAAATCTGTTGAATGGTATCCGGATGCGCCGGAATCCAATGGTCGGCCTGCCTTTTGATCGTAAACGCTGAAAAAAACAAGTTGAAAGAATCTTTCGGCCCGAGGTTGTTCAGCAAAGCGCTTTGGGCAGCCGCCAGCAACTGTGTGGTGGTAGGCGCGTTGGCGCCTGTTTCGTAATCGAACAACACCGCTATTTTTCGATTATTATCCAGGGGGAAAAAGGCGCCGGGCAAAACCGCCAACTGGTAAAAATTTTCGCCGCCCTCACTGAACGTACTGAGGTAATAACCATCCTTTAGCGGGGAAGCGAATTCCACCCGAACATCGTCAACAAACAAAGCAGGCGGGAGGCTGGCAAGGTAAAAACTGCCGCCTGCCGAGTCGCTGATGGCCTCAAATTCAATTTCGGGGCGCGTTGCGATGGAAGGCGCCTGAAAACGCTCGTCCGACCAGACCAGCAGGTTAAAATCCAGCACGGCATTTTTGGAGGTTTTTAACAGTGAAAACGGCAGCGACAACTGTGTGCTGTTGTTCAAAAAGGTAGCCGGTTGCAGCCAGGTAATCTTTACCTTGCGGGTACTTTCATTGGCCATCGGAAATACGCGCAGCTGGTATTGCGTAGCCGAGTTTTTAAACAGGATGGATGGATCCTGGCGGCGGTTGACAATACCTTCATAAATGGTCGAAGCCGTCCAGCGATCAAAAATATGGGCTTTGACAATGTCGTTGCCCACCCACAACCAGGAGTCGTGCAGGATGGAACCTTCCGGCAACGTGAAATTAAGCACCACCTCCAGCGAATCGCCATTGTTGCTGAAGGTAACGCCGCGGGCCGAAAACGTCAGGTAAAGCCCGCATTCCACGTAAATTCCTTTGGGTCGTATGGATAAAGTGGCTTCTTCAATCGTTCCCTGGCGAACGATCCAGTTTTGGCGAACATCGGAAACGGTTAGTTGCGCGAAGGAATACGCGCTGGTCAGCAGGAAAAGACAGGTAATTAGAACTGATTTCATGGTATTGGTAAGTTTATGGTGAAAAAAGTTGGATGTCCTTTTTGGAACGCCCCTGTTCGGGAAAGTGCTGTTGTAATGAGGAGCATTGTTTTGCTCATGGCAGACATTTGTTTATTCAAACGCACGAATTCAAGGCATAAGTCGCCAGAAAACCGCGCTACATCTTCACAGTAGTCAGAAGGTGTGTACCGTTGATAACTTTGCTGCTCACTTACGCAAGCAGCATTTTTAACATGAGATATTTCCACACATCCTTTTCTCAAACCTCCATCCTTTTTTTCCTGATGCTGTTTGCCCTCCCGACATGGTCGCAAAACGCCACCGTAAAAGGCAAACTGACGGAATCCGCCACAGCCGCCCCGCTTGCTTACGCCAGTGTCCGTTTGTACCAAATGCCTGAAAAAAAATTGGCCGGCGGCGCTTTAACCGACGAAAAAGGCCAGTTCACCGTCGCCCTGCCTTTAGGTGTTTTTGCAGCAGAAATTGAATTCATCGGTTTTGAAACCATCAAAACCCCCGAATTTTCCCTGACAAAAGAGCACCCGCAGCACGATCTGGGTACCCTGCGGCTGGCCGCTTCCGCCACAACGCTCGACGAAGTAGAAGTGACTGCCGAAAAAAGCAGCATGGTACTGGCTTTAGACAAAAAAATCTTCAATGTCGGCAAAGACCTTTCCAACGCAGGCGGCTCTGCCACCGACATTCTGACCAACATCCCCTCCGTCACTGTAGATCCGGAAGGCACCGTCAAACTGCGCGGCAGCGACAACGTGCGTATCCTGATCGATGGCAAACCCTCCGGCCTGGTCAGTTTTAAAGGCAGCAGCGGGCTGCAACAATTGCAGGCAAGCATGATCGACCGCGTGGAAATCATTACCAACCCTTCGGCGCGCTACGAGGCGGAAGGCTCCGCAGGTATCATCAACATCATTTTGAAAAAAGACCAGAAACAGGGTTTTAACGGCTCTGTCGAAGTGATCGCCGGGCAGCCCGACAATTACGGCGCTGCGGCCAACCTCAATTACCGCCACCGGAAAATCAATTTTTTCATCAACTACGGCTTTTCCTACCGCGTCACTCCGGGCGGCGGCGCCTTGTTCCAGGAGCGTACCAACGGCGACACCACGTTCCTGCTGCAACAAACCACCGACAACGAAATGACGGGGCTGAACAACAACATCCGCGGCGGACTCGATTACTTTTTTACGGAAAACAACATTCTGACGGCTTCCTACCTGTGGCGGCGCAGCGACGCCCGGCGCCTGACCGACATCCGTTACGAGGATTTTCTCTACAACCTTGCCACGCCGATCGGCTACACCCTGCGCCAGCAGGACGAAACGGAGGACGAACCCAACTCGGAATATTCGATCGTTTACAAACGAAAATTCTGGAACGAAGGACACGAACTGACCGCCGAAGCCAAATACCTGAACTACTGGGAACGCTCCGACCAGTCGTTTCCACAACAAACTTTTTTCCCCGACGGAACGGAAGATGTTTCCAAAAATATTTTCCAGAAATCGCTGAACGACGAATACGAAAACCAGTACCTGCTCCAGATAGATTATGTGCGCCCCCTCGGGAAAGACGGCAAATTTGAAACCGGCCTGCGCAGCAGTTTCCGCGATATGGTGAACGACTATATCGTCACTGAAAAAAATGCAGACGGCACATTCGCAACGGTTCAGGGATTGGATAACTACTTCATTTACAAGGAAAACATCAACGGCGCTTACCTCATTTACGGCAACAAACGCAACAAATTTTCCTGGCAGGGCGGCCTCCGCGCAGAACACACCGACGTGAACACCGTACTCCGGGAAACGAACGTGGAAAACCCGCGCAATTATTTCAATTTTTTTCCCAGCCTGCACCTGACCTACGAATTGCCCAAAAACAACGCCATTCAATGGAGCTACAGCCGCCGCGTGCGCCGTCCGGTGTACAATGATCTGAGTCCCTTCGTTACCTTTACCGACAGCCGCAACTTCTGGAGCGGCAACCCCGATCTCAACCCCGAATTCAGCGATGTGGTGGAACTCGGACACATCAGGCATTTCGATAAAGGGTCGTTCTCTTCCTCGATGTACTTCCGGCATACGAAGGACAAAATTGATCGCATCCGGCAAGTCGACAACGCAGGCAATGCCACCACCCGCCCGGAAAACCTGCTCCGCGAAAACGCTTTCGGGGTGGAATTTGCCACCGGCTATTCGCCCGAAAAATGGTGGAAACTGGACATGAATTTCAATTTTTTCCACGCCGACATCGACGGAAGCAATATTCAGACGAGTTACAAAACCGAGACCTACAGCTGGTTTGCCCGCGTCACCTCGAAATTCATCCTCCCGAAAAGCTTCGATTTCCAGCTGCGCGGCAACTACGAAGCGCCTCAAAAAACAGCGCAGGGCAGCCGAAAATCCCTGTATTTTGTCGACCTGGCTGCCAGCAAAGACATTTTACGCAACAAAGGCACCCTGACACTCAACGTATCCGACCTGTTCAATACCCGGAAAATGCGCAGCATCACCGAGGGCGACAATTTCCGAAATGAAAGCACTTTTCAGTGGCGCAGGCGGCAGGTCAATCTGACCTTCAATTACCGGATCAACCAGGGCAAACCAATGGCCAAAAAGAAACCTGCCGGCGCCGAGGAATAAATGCGATGAAAATGCTGCAAATATTACCGGGGCGCTGCATGTTTGCCATATCTTTTTAACGAACCAACTTTTAAAAAATGAAAAAGAAAATCCTATTAGCATTACTGGCGGTCTTTGTCATCATCCAGTTCATTCGTCCTGAAAAAAACGTATCGGACGATCAAACTTACCACCTTTCCAAAAAATACAATGTCCCGGAAGATGTTGCCGGTATTTTGAAAGTTGCCTGCGATGATTGCCACAGCAACAAAACCAGATATCCCTGGTACGCCCAGGTACAACCCGCAGCCTGGTGGCTGGCAGAGCATGTCGCCGAAGGCAAAAGGAAACTGAATTTTTCCAAATTCACGTCCCTGAAAATTGCCGTGCAAAACCATAAGTTTGAGGAAATAGTAGAAATGGTGGAAGAAAAGGAAATGCCGCTGTCTTCCTACACCTGGCTTGGTTTGCATGGAGAAGCAAACCTTTCAGACGCGCAACGACAAACGATCGTCAACTGGGCCAAGGCACAAATGGACACCCTGAAAGCCCAATACCCCGCAGACAGCCTGATTTTGCGGAGACCGCCCCCGGCGGCCAAATAAGGAACGGCGCCAAACGACCATATCCATCAGCATCAACCTAACTCTTATATGAAAAAATTTGTTTGCCACCTCCTGCTTGCCTGTATCCTCCTGACTGCAAAAACGGCATTCAGTCAAAACGCCGGGGTGGTACTCGTCAAAAACAACGCGGGCGCACAGCTCGGATACTCCCCCGCTTCCGGGGTTAAAATATTGAATGTCAATGGCCTGTCGTTCAAAGACCTGAATAAAAACGGAGCACTCGACGCTTATGAAGACTGGCGTTTGCCTGCCGACGTTCGCGCCCGCGATCTCGCCGGCCGCTTGTCCATCGAACAAATAGCAGGTCTGATGCTGTACAGCCGGCACCAGGCTATTCCGGCACGCAGCACAGGTTATTTTGCAGGTACCTACAATGGCAAATTGTTCAGCGAAAGCGGCGCAAAAGCGGAAGATTTAACAGACCAGCAAAAGGCCTTTCTGTTGAAAGACAACCTGCGGCACGTATTGATAACCACCGTTCAATCGCCCGAAGCAGCCGCTTTGTGGAACAACAATGTGCAGGCCTTTTGCGAGGGCATCGGACTGGGTATTCCGGCCAACAACAGCACCGACCCGCGGCACGGCACCGTGTCAACGATGGAATACAACGCCGGCGCCGGCGGGCAAATTTCGATGTGGCCCGGCTCTCTGGGTATGGCCGCCACCTTCGATCCGGCCCTGGTAGAACAATTCGGGCAGATTGCCGCAGCGGAATACCGCGCACTCGGCATCGCTACCGCCCTTTCTCCGCAGGTGGATATTGCTACCGACCCGCGCTGGAACCGCGCGAGCGGCACTTTCGGCGAAAACCCCGCACTTTCCGCCGCCATGGCGCAGGCTTACTGCGACGGATTTCAAACCTCGAAAGGCAGCCAGGAAATCGGCGACGGCTGGGGTTATACGAGTGTCAATGCGATGGTAAAACACTGGCCCGGCGGCGGTTCGGGCGAGGGCGGACGCGACGCGCATTACGGCATGGGCAAGTTTGCCGTATACCCCGGCGGCAAGTTCAAAACACATTTTATCCCGTTTACCAGGGGCGCCTTCAAACTGAAAGGCAAAACGAAAATGGCCTCCGCCATTATGCCGTACTACACTATTTCGTGGAATCAGGATACTAAAAACAAGGAAAACGTCGGCAATTCCTACAATTCCTATATCATCAACGACCTGTTGCGCAAGAAATACAAATTCGACGGCGTGGCCTGTACCGACTGGGGCATCACCGGCAATAAAACGCAGATGGACAACTTCGTCGGCGGCAAACCCCACGGCGTGGAACAGCTGAGTGTAGCGCAACGGCATTACAAAGTGCTGATGGCGGGAGTAGACCAGTTTGGCGGCAACAATGAGGCAGCGCCCATCCTCGAAGCGTACCAAATGGGTATCCGGGAACACGGCGAACCCTGGATGCGGGCGCGTATGGAACAATCCGCCGTGCGGCTGCTGAAAAACATTTTCCGGGTAGGGCTTTTTGAAAATCCTTATCTCGATATTGAAAACACCAAAAATACCGTCGGGAAACCTGAATTTATGGCGGCGGGCTACGAAGCGCAGTTGAAATCCATGGTGCTGCTAAAAAACAAAAACCAGGTTTTGCCATTAAAAACAGGCAAAACGGTCTATGTGCCCAAGAAATTTACCCCGGCGGGTAGAAATTTTATGGGTGTACCAACCCCGGAAAAAATGGATTATCCGGTCAATATGGATATTGTCAAAAAATACTTCAACACGACGGACAATCCCGCCGAGGCGGATTTCGCGCTTGTTTTTATCAACAACCCGGATAGCGGCAATGGTTATGATTCGACGGATATCCGCAAAGGCGGCAATGGTTATTTGCCCATCAGCCTGCAATATGGCGAATACAAGGCGACGGATGCCCGCGCAACCAGCATCGCCGGTGGCGACCCGATGGAAAAATTTACCAACCGCAGTTATAAAGACAAAACCGTCGTTTCCAAAAACATTACCGATCTGGGCATGGTGGCCGACACCTATCAAAAAATGAAAGGCAAACCAGTGATTGTTTCTGTGACAATGGATAACCCGATGGTTTTCAGCGAGTTCGAACAACAGGCCGACGCCATCTTGGTCAACTTCCGCGTGCAGGATCAGGCTATTCTAGACATATTTACGGGCAAAACAGAACCCTCCGGTTTATTGCCGATGCAAATGCCTGCGGATATGTCTACCGTCGAAAAACAGGCGGAAGACGCGCCGCATGACATGAAATGCCACACGGATAGCCAGGGTTCGGTGTACGATTTCGGCTTTGGGATGAACTGGAAAGGGAAAATCAAGGATGCGCGTAAAAAGCGATACAAATAATACCCATTCTAAGTAATGCTCAAAAAACAAGTTCACGATTTGACTAACCCCCGCGCTTCAGCCGGGGGTATGGAAGAAACCAAACCCAACGGGGTTTTAACCCCAGATCACTCATTTTGGGTTAAAACCCATCTGTGTTGTCCCGTTCATTCCCCCCGGCTAAAGCGCGGGGGTTAGTCAAATCATGAACTTGTTTTTTAGGCATTACTAAGTAGTTATCGGTTATTAGTTATCCGTTATCCGTGTTGATAATCAAGCATTTGTAAAAAATTTAAGCAAAACTAATTTTGCACACCTACTTATGATAAAGAAAACCTTGTTTTCCGCCCTTCTTATCGGCAATGCCCTGTTTGCCCATGCGCAACAGGTCGTCCGGCTGTACGAAGGCCCGGCGCCAGGTTCCGAAAACTGGAAAAACCCGGAACGTGCCGACACCATGCCGGGAACCGATATGGTGTTTATCAGCAATGTAACGACCCCAACGCTGACGATTTACAAAGCCAAAAGACCCAACGGTACAGCGGTGATTGTCTGTCCCGGCGGCGCTTTCCGGGGACTGGCTATTCAGCACGAAGGTATAGATGTTGCCAGGTGGCTCAACGCAAAGGGCATTACCGCCCTGGTGCTGAAATACCGCTTAGTGAACGCTCCACCCGACTTCGATCCGCAGTTTATGCAGGATATGCAGACCGGTAATTCTGCGCGCATCGACTCCATCAACATGCCCTACGTCCCGCTCGCCGTCGCCGACGGGCGCGAGGCCGTGCGGTATACGCGCCGCCATGCCGCCGAACTGGGTATCGAACCGGACCGGATCGGGATGATCGGATTCTCCGCAGGCGGTACCCTCATTGCCTCCGTAGCGCAGACCTACGACCGTGAAAGCCGCCCTGATTTTGTAGCGCCGATTTATGCCTACACCCCGGCAATACTCGGGGCTGCCGTACCCCAAAGTGCTCCGCCCATGTTTCTCGCACTGACGGGCGACGATCCCATCGCCCACGGCAATCCTGACCTGTACAAAAAATGGCGCGACGCCGGACGCAAAGCGGAAATACACGTTTACAGCAGTGGCGGACACGGATTCGGTCTCCGGAAACAAGGCCTGCCTTCCGATTCCTGGATCATTGATTTTGAAGCATGGCTCGATATGCAAAACTTACTGATTACGCCTGAAAATGCAATATACCGCGCCCGATTCGCCCCGGCACAAAGGGCGCAATGGAAAGAACAGGGTGAAAACCGCCTGCGCTCCGACTGGGCATGGCTACAGCGTTATGCGGCAGACAACCAGAAACTTCCCGCGCCCAAAAAGGGCGAAAAACGGGTGGTTTTTATGGGCAATTCGATCACAGAATTCTGGTCGGACGTCGATAGCGCTTTTTTTGCCGGCAAGCCCTACATCAACCGGGGTATCAGCGGGCAAACGACGCCACAGATGCTGCTGCGCTTCCGGCAGGATGTGATCGACCTGAAACCCGCCGTCGTCGTCATCAAAGCGGGCATCAACGATATTGCCGAAAATACCGGCCCGACTACCCTGGAGGCAACCCTGGGCAACATCGCTTCTATGACAGAAATGGCTCAGGCAAACGGTATCCGCGTGGTGCTTTGTTCTGTCTTGCCGGCGTATGATTTCCCCTGGAGTCCCGGCATGGAACCTGCGGAAAAAGTGGTTCGGCTCAATGCCATGTTGAAAACGTATGCTCAAAAAAATGGCTGTATCTGGGTCGACTACCACTCCGCCATGAATGACGCCCGCAATGGTTTGCCGAGAACACTTGCCGACGATGGCGTACACCCTAACCTGGCAGGTTATAAAGTAATGGAACCGATGGTGGAAAAAGCCATTGCGGAGGCGCTGAAATAACGCCGAAACCTGTTCGGCGCCGCGCAAGTAGGGGTTGTGTCAAAAGTCTAAAGCGAAAAGAAATGTTTTTTCGCACCAAATTATAGTTGCCAAAAGCAATGTGAAAATTTGACAACTTTTTAAAAGTTGTCAAATTTAGTGCCCAACCAAAACTTTATTTGGTATTATTTGGCCAGGTTTTCAAACACCTGACTTTTGACACAACCCCAGATATTTTTTATATTCTCCGAACAGGGTTCGGAGGTACAACACATCTACCATGAAAAAAAACATTTTCACCCTCCTGCTCCTCAGCCTTTTCACCCATGCTTTTGCCCAATTACAAACGGGCGAAAACGTAGCCGTTACCAGCACCGAGTCCGGTAAGGTTCGGGGTTATATCAACAATGGCATCCGCACCTACAAAGGTATCCCTTACGCCCAGGCCGCGCGTTTTATGCCGCCCGCCAAAACCAAAGCCTGGACGGGCGTGCGCAGTTCGATGACCTATGGCCCGGTTTGCCCCTTGGTAGACCCCACCACATCGGTACAAGATGAGTCAGAGTTTCTGTTCCACCACGACTGGGGCTACACCAGCGAAGAATGCCTGGTGCTGAACGTGTGGACGCCCGGCATCAACGACGGCAAAAAACGCCCCGTCATGTTCTGGATACACGGCGGCGGATTCACCGCAGGTTCTTCGCAGGAATTGCCTTCCTACGACGGCGAAAACCTGAGTAAAAAAGGCGACGTCGTGGTTGTTTCGATTAATCACCGACTCAATATCCTCGGTTTTCTGGATTTGTCGGCCTACGGTGAGCAGTACAAACAATCCGCCAACCTGAGTATTCTCGACATGGCTGCCGCGCTGGAATGGGTAAAGGCTAATATTTCCAATTTCGGCGGCGACCCCAATAACGTGACCATTTTCGGTCAGTCGGGCGGCGGCGCCAAAGTGAACACCCTGATGGCTATGCCTGCGGCAAAAGGGCTTTTTCACAAAGCCGTGAATCAAAGCGGTTCGTTTAGAACGGCTATGCTGGAAAAATCGGAAACACAACGCATCGCTGCCGAAGTACTGAAGCAGTTGGGTTTAAAACCCGAACAAGTGGATTCGCTGCAAAAAATGCCGTACGCTCAACTGGCCGGCGCGGGAAAAAAAGCCCTGAATATCATTGCAGAACAAATGAGAGCCGAAGGTAAGCCGGTTGTCGGCTTCGGCCTGAGTTGGGGACCCAGCCGGGATGGCGACGTACTGCCCTACCAACTTTTTTCCAACGAAGCTTTTGAACTTTCCAAAAACATCCCGCTGCTGCTCGGCACCACCAAAAACGAGTTCATGCCTTCGCTGGGCGCCGGACTAAGCAACGGCACTGCCGAACAAGTCCGGGAACTGGTTCAAAAACAATACGGCGACAAAGCAGACGCTTACACCGCCGCCGTCAAAAAAGCCTACCCCAAGGATACCAAACCATCGGATTTGATCGACATAGACACCCGGTTCCGTCCCGGCGCGGTCGTGCAGGCCAATTTAAAATCAGCCGTTGCCGGCGGCGCATCCGTGTACATGTACCTGTTTGCCTGGCAATCGCCAACGCTGGATGGCAAGTACAAAGCAACGCACTGCATGGAGTTGCCTTTTATGTTCAACAACATCGCGCGTTGCCAGGAAATGACCGGCGGCGGAAAGACTGCCGAGGTTTTGGCCGGTAAAATGAGCCAGGCCTGGATCAATTTTGCCCGCACAGGTAATCCCAACCACCCGGGGTTGCCGAAATGGGCGGCTTATACGGCCAAGAATACGACCACCATGTTTTTTGATAACCAATGTGTGGTGAAGCCGCAGCACGATAAGGAACTGATGGAATTGGCGACGCCGAAGTAGAATGAGGAATGATGAATTATGAATTATGAATGATGAATGATGAATGACCGAGCGTGATGTCCGACATCACGCTCGGTCATTCATCATTCATCATTCATAATTCATAATTCATCATTCATAACTCATCATTCCTAATCCACCTCCACCTCTATCCGATTGTCCTCCGGCACCCGGTCGATCATTTTGTTGTACGGATCAATGCCTGCGCGAACAGGTTTGCCGCTTACGGTCAACACGATGGTGTGTTCGCCGGCCGTCAGGCGGTGTTTTTGCAGGTACAGCGGTTGCGTACTCTTTTTGCCGTTTTCCTCCACTTTGTCGTCGGTAAATACGCCGATGTCGAGGTAGTCATTGACGTCGGGCGCTTCGGTCTCGTTGCCTTTTTCGTCGGCGTACATTTTGCGGGCCTTCACCTGTAGCGTCACTTCGTACCGGTCGTCTGCTATTTTGCGCGCTTTGGCGCTGAGGACGCGGTTTTCGTACAGCGTAATTTTTTCCCAGGTGTCCGTCAAGTAGTAGTGCAGCGAATCGGGTGTCACTTTTTTGACAAAATCGTAGAGGTCGTAACTGCCCGGAAACGGCGGCGTTTCCTTTAGCCCGAAACTGTCGCGGAAAGCGCGGATGGCGCCGTTCAGTTTGGCCTCGCCGACATAATCCTGCAAGGCGTACAAGATGATGCTGCCCTTCTGATACCACTGGTAGGGCCGGTTACAATTCAGGAACACATTCTCTTTTTTACTTTCGCCGGCACGGCCGCGCAGGTACCGGTCGAGGTCGTATTTGAGAAATTGTTGCACGTTGTCGGGGCCGTATTTCTCCTTGGCGATCATTAGGGCGGAATATTCAGCCAGCGATTCGGAAATCAGGTTGGAACCGCGCGTCAGGTTCGGCACCACCTGGTGGCCCCACCACTGGTGCGCAAGTTCGTGGGCCGTGACGTAGTAACCGTAATCATAATCGTTGGGGTCGCTGAAATCGGCGTACCAGCCAAAGTCTTCCGAGTAAGGAATGGTGTTCGGAAACGACTGCGCAAACGCTGCGTAACGCGGGAATTCAAGCACCCGCGCCTGCCGGAACTGGTAAGGGCCGAAATGCTTGTGAAAATAAGTCAGCCCGTCTTTCAGCGAGGCCACAAACCGGTCGAGGTTGTAGGCGTGTTCGCGGTGGTAAAATATCTCGATGTTCACGTCTTTGCCCTCCGGAGAAGTCCATTTGTCGCGCAGCACCTCGTAACGGGCAGAAACTATCGTGAAAAAATAATCCGTTTTGCTGTCCTGTTTGTAGTGAAAATAACGCCGTTCGCCTTCCGTCCATTCGCGCTGGAGGTAGCCGGGCGCCACAGCAATCTGGTCTGGCGAAGTACTCACCACACACTCGAAGGAAATATAATCAGCATCGTCGTTGAACAACAGGGTGCGTTCGCCGAAGGGGTCGCGGTGGGGCGGCAGGTCGTCGGGTTTGTCCGGCAGCCCGTATTTTTTGCGGTCTTCATCACTGTCCATTTCGCGGTTGCGGTCGTAGCCGATGGCAGGCACGTTGCCGTAACTGAACGTACCGTTTTCAACGACCTCGCGGCGGTAACCGTCGTTCACGAAGCCTGGATTTTTGACGGTGTACCTGAATTCAAGCGTAGCCGTATCTCCGGGCTGCATGATGCGCGGCAGGGCAAAAATGCGATAGCCGCCCGTGTCGGGTTTTTCATAAAAAACCGTCATCAATGGCCGCTGCATCAAGTCAAATTTCGCGGGCGATAAGGGCTGTTTGTCAAAAAACAACGCATATTTCTGCCCATCCTCCGAACTCAGGTGCAGCGAGTCGATGGGCCGGTCGGTTTTGTTCTGGATTTTCATCACGACCCGCATGTTCAGGCTGCGCGTATTGGGGAAAATATCGGCATAAACGGCCAGATCGGTCAGTTTCGGCTGGGCGAGATATTCGTATTGTTTGTACCGTTTTTCGTAATCCGACTGAATTTTTTTGACTTCATCCGCATTGTAGTGCTTATTCACCACACTCACATTGTAGTAGATAAAACTGCCGCTGCCGAGCCACACGGCGGCCAAGGCCAGTATACCCAGGCTGAAACGCGGGTTCCAGCGTCGGCGCAGGTTCTGCCAGCGGGTTTTAAAACTTTGCTCCGCGCCGCGCGACCACAGCAGGGCGGCGACAAAAAGCAAGATAAACCCGAACGCCATCCAGTACAGATTGAACCAGAATAAGGGTTGCGCAAAATGCCCGAAATTGTTCATGTCCGAAATCAGGTAACCCGGTTTGTAACTGTAAAAACCGAGGTTGTAACCGAAATCCATAAAACTGCGCAGCACAAACATCATGATCCAGATGCCCAGTCCGACGAAGTGGCCGACAAATTTATTGTTGACCAGGGCATGTACGAAGAACGCCAGGAGGGCCATTTGCAGGTAATCCCAGAACGTAATCAGGTATAAATCAACAACGTAGAAACCGAATTTGAAATTAAAAAAACCGTGCAGCACCTGCACGACCACCCCTACGAGCATGGGAATGGTAGCCAATAGCACGCAGATGCCGACAATGGCGACAAACTTGGAGCCGAGTTGCACCCAGTTGGGTACCGGCAGCGCGTCGCCGATGTTGTCAAAACGGGTTGCGCGGTCGCGGTGTACCGTTTCGCCTACGTAAAACATCAGCAGGATAAAGACAAACAGGCTGTAATTGTAGGTTTTGAACAACAACATATTCATCGTCAGCGGCCGGTCAGGCACGCCGTATTGCAGGTTGCCGATCCAGTCGTCGAGGAAAAGAAAAATGACCGCTCCCAGCATAATCGAGATGAAATACGTGTCGCGGATGATGTTGCCAAACTCTAATTTGCCGAGGTTCCACAGGTTCGACCAGTCCAGACGGCGGGAAAACTGCCGCGTCAACAAAGGCAGCGCCACGCGGGCCGGCGCCGGTACGGCATCGGATTTACCCCCGCTTTTGCCGCGCGAAGTTTCCGAAACAAAGCGCTGAATATTGAACCGGAAATACACCCCGAGAATCGTTAGCAGCCCCACGCCCGTCCACAACAGCCTGTTCCACAACAGATTGCCTGTGAGGGGTACCAGTTGTGTGTTTTGTTCGGCGGGTGTTAAATATTTGGTGGCATTCGTATGCGTGTTGAGCGCAAAGGGATCGAGAAAATCCACGAGGTCGCGGTTTTCCAGATCGCGCACCAGGAAATTGGCCAGCAAATACAGGATAAACAGGAGGATGGAAGCCGAATACAACACGCGGTTGTTGCGCGTCAGCGCCACCAGTCCGAAAAAGAGGCAACTGGTAAAAAACAGGCTGGGCAGGAAAATCGTCAGGAACGGCCAGAAGTAATGGATCGGCACATTCGGGCCGAAACGTTCGGGCTTGCTCCAGTCAAACGCCGGGCCGAGCCAGCTGCCCAGCACATAACCTGCCAGGGCGCCGAGGCTGATCAATACCAGCACGGCAAACGATCCCCAGAATCGCCCCCAGAAATACGCTCCGGCAGATACCGGCGTAGATAACAGGTATTCTTTGGTCTGGTGTTCGATGTCGCGGTACAGCGGTACGCCCATCACCGCCGAGCTGATAAGTACACAATAAATGCCGAGGATCGTCATGTACAGACTGATCGAGACCGGGGCATTGTAATGCACTTTTTCGCTGATGCCAAGACCGCCGTTCGCGATGATCAGGGCCGTGAGGGCCAGCAGCGCGAAAGAATAAACGTATGTCGCCGGGCGGCGCAGGCGATAACGGAGTTCAAAAAGGAAGATGGAGAGGAACATATTCATCAGGTTTTAGGCAGGTTTACAACGTCACCAGATCCATTTTACTCGAAATAGCGCGGAAGTACACGTCTTCCAGCGTCGGCTCGGCGGGCGTGAAACCATTGCCGGGATTCTCGTCGCTGGCAATGCGGATAAAGAGCCGCCCTTCGTTGAGGTTGGTAGCGATCACCTGGTATCGCTCCCGGTAATCATCCACCTCTTCTTTCGGGATGGATTTTGCCCAGATTTTGCCTACGAGCATTTTTACGGCTTCATGGGGCGTGCCGACATACAGCACCTCGCCGTCGCAGATGATGGCAAACCGTTTGCACAAGGTCTGCACGTCTTCCACAATATGGGTGCTGAGAATGACGATCGTGCTTTCCCCGATTTCACTCAGCAGGTTGTAAAAACGGTTGCGCTCGGCCGGGTCGAGGCCCGCCGTAGGTTCGTCTACAATCAGTAGTTTGGGATTGCCCAACAGGGCCTGCGCAATGCCGAAGCGTTGTTTCATACCGCCGGAATAGGTGCCGAGGTTGCGTTTTCGGGCCGACCAGAGGTTCACTTTTTGCAGCAAGGCTTCTACAAGTTGGGCGCGTTCCTTGCGGTTGGCCAGGCCTTTGAGCCGGGCGATATGGTCGAGCATGATTTCGGCGCTGACACGCGGGTATACGCCAAATTCCTGGGGTAGATAGCCAAGTATCCGGCGCACCTGCTCGTGTTGTTGGAGCACATCCCATTCGCCGAGTGTGATGCTGCCGCTGCTGGCATCCTGCAGGGTAGCGATGGTGCGCATCAGGGTGGATTTGCCCGCGCCGTTGGGTCCAAGCAGGCCGAACATTCCCTGCGGGATGGTGAGCGATACGCCATTGAGGGCTTTTACACCATTGCCATAGGTTTTCGAGAGGTTTTCGATGACCAGTTCCATGTGGTAAGTTCGTTGTTTGATGAGTAAAATTTGGCGAAAGATACTTTTTTGCGAAATATTAACACAACAGAACCCAAAAAATACAAAATGAAACATCCGGCAGCTAAAGCAGCCGGTACGAATTTACCTCCGCACCACGCTCAAATAATCCAGCATGGCCGTGTTCACGTCCACATTCATATTGTTGTTCCAGTCTTCAAAAGATAGCGACACTACATTATCGCCTTTCTGAAGCGCAACACTGCGGCTGTTGGAAAAACCCCAGTCGGACCACTCGTCTTTGCCGCGTTGCGGAAAAACCAGCACGCCGATATATGTGCCATTGACCGTCAGGCTTCGGATGGCGCATTTATTGTCCGTATTCCAGGGGCCGCTACCGTTGGAATAGTGTGCCTGAATGAAATATTCTCCCGCCTCTTCTACCGTAATACGGCAGTCGATGCGCCTGTTCTTTCCTGTGCTGATTTCAACAAAACCGCTGCCGGAAAAATTGCTGTACGGCAATTTGGACGCGGGCGCGAAAGCCTCCATTTCAAATATTTTGACCGCAGCATCGCCGGTAAAAACGACCGGTTCGCTGCTGAACGACTCGTTGCCGGGCTGATCCACCGCAGTTACCTTGTACGCACTGAATTGCTGCGATATATCCTTTATTTCCCATTGCGTCGCGACTGTTTTTTCTACAAACTGCCCGTTTTTATAAATCCGGTAATGCACAGCGCCTTCCACGGGTTCCCATTTCAACATATTGCCGGCCCGTACGGCCTGCGGGTTGGGAAGGCTGAACAGATTCGGTACCAGATGAATGGGCTGTTGTGAAAAATCATTGTTCTGCATGTCTATTTCAATCACATGCGAACCGGCGGTGGCAGCAGGCAAAAAAGCGTCTTTGAGCGGTTGGCCATCCATTAAAATGCTTTTAATTTGATTGCCAAAACCGTTCACGGTGATGTGCAATACCGCATTTCTGTAATGAAGATTACTCAGGGTCTTTTTGCCAGGATAAGTCTTTGGCACGACCGGCTGAAAACGAATACCGTCGGCTTCAAAAGACATGCCCATAAAAACCCGGTGCACCATAGCCAGGTTGCCCGCCATGCTCCAAAGCATCCGGTCGGAGTTGATTTCCGTACCGTCAAAATCGCCGGTGCCCGCCACAAAATTTTCGTAATTGGTCAGAAACAGCGCACCGGCACGGTAAATCGACGCCAATCCGTGGTTCAACACCTGTTCGTTGCCCGCTTTGGCGGCAGCCAGGTTCCAGTAAGACTGTACAAAAGGCCAGATGGCGTCGTTGTGGTACGGCGGGATACCGGGAATTTGCGGATAGATGCAGGTCACGCCAAAATCGGTCACCGGCGATCTGGACAGAATGGTTTTGGCCCTGTCCGGGTCGGCCACATCGAACAAGACGGCCAGCGCCTCACCCAGCGCTTCAAAACGCGGCGAAACCGTCAGATAAGGTCTGCCGTACAGAAATTGCGCGTAATAACCTTTGTCGGACATCCACAGATACTTGTTGATACCAGCCTTAATCATCTCGGCTTTGTACGTATACACCTGATGCGGTTGTCCCAAAATTCTGGCCATTTCAGCCAGAATCCGGTGGGTCTGGTAGTGAACGACGTTGGTTCCCAGGTTTTGAGAAACATAAATGTCCATGTTCGACATCCACTTGGGATAGGTTTGTTCGCGCCAGTCCAAAAAGGAGGATTCCCCGGAGTACATGCCTGTCAGAGGGTCGAAGATGGTTTTTTCGTCGTCTTCCACCGAGTTTTTGATAATGTTGTAGGCTTCGACGAGCCAGTTCCGGTCGCCCGTAGCCTTGTAAATTTCCCAGGCAGCCAAGGCCCAGGTCATGCGATCCGACGACACCGGCCAGGCGCCGCCCGAACCGGTATCCTGAATGATGCGATCGCGTTTGACTTTTTTCCGGAGGCTGGTTTTGGCTACTTCCGGTTCGTGGAAAGCAAAGGCCAGCAAGGTGCTGTAACTCACATCGCGTGTCCACACCCCACCCCACTTGGCGCCGGTGCGGAAGGTGCTGTCTTGTTCGATGTTTTTGGTGGCTTCTTCGAGCGAGAGATTGAACAAGGCATCTACGATGGGCTGGTCGGAATGGTACTGCGCTCTTTTGGAAATATCCGTGCCGAGCGTCCAGTTTTTTTCATTTGATACACTTGCGTCGTACGGATTGAGGCGCAAGGTCAGGGTGTAGATATTATCCTTTCCGCTGTCCTTTAATTTTAAACCCTTGTTGTCCAGATTGACAAAATCCCAACTCAGCGGTTCTGCGCCGCCTGCTACATAAAAACCTTTAAAATCGGCTTTCGCCACCCGCGTCCCGTCGAATGCCTGGTAGTACCCTTTTTCATTGAACTCCCGGATCACCGGCGTCATATCGAAACGAAAAGTGTATTCATAATTGACGGGCAAAAAAGTGGCCGGTTTGGGCGGCTGCGGCGGCACGGGCGCACCGAATACGATCACGGGCGACTCGTGTTCATCGCCGATCAGCACCCAGTGGTCTTTACCGGGCGGCAGCTCGTTGTCTTTTTCGTTGATGCTGCATTTGAACGTAACCAATCTGGAAAAGGTCGCGTTGGCGGGGCTCTGGTAGTTGGACTGTATCTGTGTGGGTGAAATAACCCGGGCTTCATGCAGGCCCTGGGTTACTTTGGCAGGGTAAACCGTAAATGCCTGTGACTGGTACAGGGGTGTTTTTTGGGCAGTTTGGCAGGCGGATAGCGCTGCGAGTGCGAAAAGCAATATTGTTTTGTTCATAAACGTCCTGTTATTCTTGGAACACGGATCAAACGGATGAGACACGGATTTTTATAAATTTCTTTTTGATACCCACACGAGTATTTTTACCACAAAGTACACAAAGTGGTTTCACAAAGTTTTGTCGCTACTTATTTTTCCTCCAGATTTTTAAGAAAAATCAACAGAAAAACAAAGCCGGTTACGTTCGCTCGTAATACCGCATCACACCCGGCCACATGGTAAAAACGATGATCGCAGTCGCCCACAAACTATACGCTGCCTGCAATGGGCTGTAAGGCGGGCCTAACAACAACATCTGAACGTTGATCCAGATAGCCAGCGTAATACCGCAATAAAGTGAAAAAGTCCAGGCCCAGTGCCTGTCAGGATAGATGTTGAGTACTTCAGGCCAGCGCCATTCGGGTTGCAGGATTAATCCGTAAGCGATTAGAAGTGGAAATAAGCCATTGAAAAACAGCAAAATGATACCCGGAATCAGGTAATCCTGAAACGGCGTACCCTCCAGCGCATTCAGCGGCATTTGTAATCCATTGCCTGTAGGATCATCCGTCAGCATAAAGCCGCCGAAAATACCGCCGGCGCTAAGTCCGAGCAGAAGCAGCAACAGGATATAAAGCGGAAAGGGTCTGGGAAGGGCTGTGTAATTCATTTTTTTTCTTACTTAAAGGTTGTTACAAAAGTGCCGTTTTACCACCCGCAGATCAATGATTTTGATTAATTAACGGGATGAGTTTATACACTGCCGCTTACCTTTACCCTACGTACTGCCATTAAGCTACGGAAGAATACACCATGCGCATCAAAGATTGGTTCTTCCCAACCAACCCTTTTCAACAATATGATACCCACGAACGACTCTTCGTGGGGCTTCAACGTTTGGAAAATGCTGCGATTCTTTGTATACAAAACAAGGCTATTCATTCGGTAAAAAAATTCGTCCGTCAGTATGGCCTGCCACCTGAACAGGCAGACGATATCCTGAACCAAAGCACCCTGATTTTTCTACAGAAAATCGAGGCCGGCAGTTATCAATTTCAAAATTACGCCCCATCGACCTACCTGATTGAAATCGCGCGGAGACTTGCCCTGTCGGCTACCCGTGCACTAAAAAAAGCGCCGGAAACCCTTGAAAACCATTATGATGTGCCCGATCCCGATATGGAAGAAAACGGTCGGCTACATGAAGCGACCGAGACCATCCGGTATTTGCTGACCCAGATGGGAGCGCCTTGCGAACAAGTGATACGGCTACACCATATTGAAGGTTACAGCGACGAAGAGGTGGTGAGCCAAAAAATGACGAAGTACACGACTGTCGATTCGCTAAAAATGAAACGCAGCAACTGCATGAAAAAACTGATCCAACTGGCCCAACAATGGAAGATTTCAAACAATATCTGAACGACGACGCGGAAGAAGAAAAACGCGCCGCAGCCGAACAGGTTCGTTTGGGCTTGAGCGGTTTGCGGCTGGAGCACAAGGTAGCACAGGTGGCTGCCGAGCGCAAAACCTTGCTTCGACGAACGTTCTGGAGCCGAATTGCAGGAGTTGCTGCGCTTGTCGTCCTGGCGGGCGCGGCATTTTTGTTTTTTTGGAACAAAGAAAAACCGGCGCAGCCACCGTCCGATCCGCAGCAGCAAATGGAGTCGACACCGCCACTGCAACAACAGGAAACCGCACCGCAACAAACGCCGGATCAACCCAAAAAACAATCCATCGCCGAACGGCCCCACACACCGCGCGAGCAGGCTGAACAACCCCTGGTGCGGAGTGTGCAGCCCGATCTGGATACGATGACGACCCGCCTGATACAGGTTTTGCTGAGGATAACGGTAAACAATGACATGCTTTACCGCGAAGAGCATTTTGACAAGAGGTTTGGCTGGGGGAAAATCGTTCAACTGCTGCGCGACAACAAACCCGCCGAAGCCAAGGCCGAAATTTTTGATGCCTATCCCGATCATGCGGAAGGCGACTGGCTTTTGGGTATCGCACTGCTGGAAGAAGGAAAAGCGGACGAAGCCCTGACTTTGTTTGAAAAAATGGCGAACAACCCGAAACACCACCGCCAAAAAGAAGCCCGCCTGGCCGTAGAAGCGTTACAAAACTGAGTAAAAGGGTAAAATTACAAAGGACAAAAAGCAATATAAATGCTTGATTATCAATACTGATAACCAATAACTAATACTGGATAACTACCTAAGATGAAATCCATTTATTTGACTTTTTTCTTTATCGGATGCTACCTTCCTGTATTGTTGGCCCAGTCTGAAACAACGCAGCTCGCCCTGGAATTCACTGCGTTATTCAAAAAAAAAGATTACCCGAATGCTATCAAAACAGGGGAAAAATGGAAATCCTCTATGTATCAGACAGGTATCGCCAAAGCAGATTCGGCCCGTGTTGCCCGGCGTATTATGGACCTGGCGAGTTGCTACAAGTCCACTTTGCAATTCCGTAATTCTGAAACTGTTTTACAGGAGGCGCTTGTAATTATGCCTTCCGATTCAGTTGATTATGACGCTATTAAGTCGGGGCTTGGAAGCATTAAAACATCGCTGGGAAAATACCATGAAGCCGATTCCATCCTTCAAGATGCGCTGTTATCCTTTAAAAAACATCGCCTGGATAAAGGAAGGGGTTATAACGGCTGCATCCAAAACCTGGCAGATTTGCGTTTCAACCAGGGGTTGGTACAGGAATCGTATGCTTTGTACCAGGAAGCGCTTGCGCATTGTAATACCAATAAACTGGGCGAAGGACCACTTCTTGCCCGGATATACAGCGGCCTGTATCAAGTATCTGATGCGCAGGGCAATTACTCACAAGCCGAAAAATGGCTTGAAAAATCATTCCACATTATTTCACAATTCTACCCGCACGACGGCGAAGTAGTCCTCGGCAGACAAAGGCAGTACGCTATATTGCTCATGAAAAAAGGGGAACTGCAAAGGGCGGAACCTTTTTTGAATGATTTGATAAAACTGATTGAAAAAAAACGAGGTACCAACACGCTCGAATATGCCAGGGCCTTGTGCGTGATGACCTGTATAGATCAGCAACTGGGCAAAACAAATGAAGCCTTGCATCTGACTACCCTGCAAGACCCTATTTTTACCAAAAACTTAGGTGGAGCACATTTTGAAACCATAGAAAACCGAACAAACCGCATCACCCTGTTGCTCGATTCGGGAAAAAAATCAGAAGCAAGAATACTGGCCCAAGCCTTGGTGGATACGCTGAAGTCCAGCGGGAATTATACAGAGATGCGGATGGCAACTTTTTATAATCTACTGGCACAATGCACGGAAAATGCCGACAGCTCGCTCGCACTACGGGAAAAAGCGTTTATAATAGTTCAAACATCAAGCGGACAGGCAGATGGAGGGAACAATGCAGATCCCGGTCTTTTTTTGGCAGCGGATTATCTGAAATCAGGAAGACTGGAGGATGCCCAACGAATACTCGCCTTGTTCGATGGCTTTGAATCGAAGGCCGGTTCAAAAAATAGTCAATTCTTAAAATTGCTGTCTCACCGGGCGCAACTGCATCTGCTTCAAGGCAATACAACACAGGCTTTGCAGGATTATACACGCCTCGTACATACCCGCCGGGATTTAATCGTCGGCGACCTGCTCCTACTCAACGATTACCAGCGCCTTGACCGCTTCAACCAGCTGAAGGGTATGAATAACTGGATGCTCACACAATGCCGGAATAAGGACATACAACAAGCAGGGTTTATATCATTAGCACTGGATTTTCAACTTTTTACCAAATCACTGCTCCTTTCTACATCTCAAAAAATCCGGGAGCATATTCAGACGGATACGTCGCTTACGCCCATTTTTTCAGCCTGGACAGACACCCGCGAACGCCTGGCCTGGTGCTACACGCAACCCAAAGCAAAACTCGAAACACAAAATATCAGTATTGCAGCGCTTGAAACCCGCGCCGACTCTTTGGAAACAGTCATTTCCAGAAATAGCATCGCCTGGGCTACTGAAAACCGGCGCAAACCCTTTGCCTGGACAGACGTGCGCGACCAACTCCAACCCGGTGAAGCCGCACTCGAAATCGCCCGCTTTCAGGAATCTCACCTCGAACCCTCCGATTCCTTGCGGTATGCAGTGTTCATTATACGTCCTGAAATGCGCGAACGCCCCACTCTTGTTTTCCTGCCGGATGCGGAGCGCCTCGATCAGGTTATGCTTGAAAAATACCTCGCTGAATGCGCTGTACCGGGTGGAAAAGGCCAAACCGGCCAGTTATACGAGGCTTTCTGGAAAAAACTGGAACCTTTCCTGACTGGTATTTCCCGGCTTTATGTTTCTGCCGACGGCGCATTTTTTAAAATCAATTTAGGGGCTATCCAGTTGCCTGGCGGACAATACGTTGCCGACCGCTATGATGTACGCCATGTTTTTTCCCTGAAGGACATCAATACAAAAAATGATGCGCAGAAGGCTGAAAGCCTTGCCGGTAAAACGGCTTTTTTGGCAGGAAATCCAACATTTTTACTCAAAAAAGACGGCGAATCTGCAGTAGCAACCCTGCGCGCTGTTTCCGAAACATCCGATTCCCTGATGTGGATCAGCCCTTTCAAAAGCATTTTGCGCAATGCAGACGACGTGCGGGGCATCAACCTTTCAGCTTTGCCCGGCAGCGAACAGGAAGTACAGGAGTTGAATGCACTGCTGCTTAAAAAAGGCTGGCAGACAACCCTCGTTACAGGTCTGACGGCCAACGAGGACACCCTGAAATCGCTGAAAAATCCCACCGTTTTGCATTTGGCAACACATGGTTATTTCCTGTCTAATGTGCGCAGCGGCGCTGCCGGATTGTCGCGCCCGGTGCTGGAAAGCAACCCGATGCTGCGCTCTATGGTATTTTTTGCAGGCGCGCAAAACACCCTGAATCAACAACCTGTGGGCAACGAAGACGGTATCCTGACCGCTTATGAGGCGCAAAATCTGCAACTCGAAGGCACCGAATTGGTCGTGCTCTCTGCCTGCCAAACCGCCCAGGGGAAAATCCAGAATGGCGAAGGTGTATATGGCCTTCAGCGGGCCTTGCGCATCGCCGGAGCACAGGCTGTGCTGCTTTCTCTCTGGGATGTGGACGACAAAGTAGGGCGCGAATTCATGACCATATTTTATGAAAAATGGCTGGGCGGCGCGAGCAAGGCAGAGGCCTTTCGGGCCACCCAGTTAGCTGTGAAAAAGAAGCATCCGAAGCCATTTTACTGGGCGGGATTTGTTTTTATGGAGTAAAGTTCATTTTCGATGTTTGGTTTTTTGGGCGCGTTGGGGTTGTGTCAAAAGTCTAAAGCGAAAAGAAATGTTTTTTCGCGCCAAATTATAGTTGCCAAAAGCAATGTGAAACATGAGTCATCCCGAATTTATAGATAAAGGGGTCTACGGGCAAACGCATCAAATCTCGGCAAACAGTAGATGATTTAAGATTTAAGATTACATGATTTAAGATTTAAGATTGTGATGTACGATGTTTGATTTGGTGATAGGGCAAAATCTGCTGTAATCTGATATTTTGCGAATTGTTATCACGATTGATTCCTTCTTTCAGGCAAAACCCAGGCATTCTGATGAAATCAAAAATCTTAAATCATGTAATCGGGAATCTAAAATCATTTAAATGGGGTATTTCGCGATTAAACTTCTGAACTTTGATGCGTTTGACCTGCCCCGTAGACCCCTTTATCTATAAAATTCGGGATGACTCATGTTAGTGCCCGACCAAAACTTTATTTGGTATTATTTGGCCAGGTTTTCAAACACCTGACTTTTGACACAACCCCAACGCGCCCAAAAAACCAAACACTAAACCTACGGTTTCGGAGCCAGCGTAAACCAATTCCACCCCAAATCGTCGGCCCAGAATCCATCCCGGATAGCACCGTCTTCATCGATCCAGAAAAACTCCATTGTATTCGATACACGCGCTGTGGCGGCAATGCCGCTGTTCTTTTTAGCACTTCCTTCCGGAGCCACCCGATAGCCTTTCCATTGGCCGCTCTGATACCGGTATCGCCCCTCAATGGAACCCCTGGGGCCTACATACCACAGCTCCCTTCCGTCGGAAACGCGGCTGACGGCATCTATGCCGCTTTCCGTGGATGCGCTGTTGTCCGGAGCCAATTGGTAACGTGCCCAATTACCCGACAACCAGCTAGCGGCATTCACAGCTCCGTTCTTTCCAATCCACCATACTTCCATCGCATCCGGAATACGCGATACGGCGGTCAAACCACCTGTTACGGAAGCGGAACCCACCGGCTCCAGTCGATACAGCGTCCAGTTGCCTGACTGCCAGAATGCCCCTTGTACGGAACCCTCGGGTCCGATCCACCAGAGCTCCGTGACGTCAGATTTCCGGCAAACGGCGGAAATCCCGCCATTCTTGGACGCGCTGTGGCTCGGCGACAGGGTGTAACGCGTCCAATTACCATTCTGCCAGAAAGCGCCCTGCACCGATTCATCGGGCGCCACCCACCATATCTCGGTGTAATCGCGCGTTCTGCAAACGGCGGTGATTTTACTCCTCCGCGAAGCGCTGTTGTCAGGCGCGAGTTGGTACGGTTTCCAGCCTTGTCCTTCAATAAAGTAAGCGGCCTGTATGGAGCCGTTTGATCCGACCCACCAGACCTCCATCATGTTCGGACGGCGGCTTACGGAGGCGATCCCGCCCTCGATGGAAGCGCTTCCGGGGCCGGCCAGTTGATACCGCAACCAGAATTGGTCGGTATGCCAATAAGCGGCCTGCACGGAGCCATTTTCTTCTATCCACCAGGTCTCCATGGTTTCCGGGGAGCGAGATACTGCGGTAATGCTTTTTGCAGCCTTGGTCTTTCCGATCAGGTCGATGTCGCCGCCGCAGGGGTCACGGTTTATTTCACTATAGAAGGCAGCAACGCCGCTGATGTCGCTGGCGGTCATGAAGTTTTTGGGGCCCATGCATGGATCGCAGGCGGTAAAGTTGCCGGCTGCGTCTTTACATCGGATCGTGATGTCTCGTAGGTCGGGTGCAAGCACTTTCCCGAAAGCCCTTTCAGAATAATGCATGATGGAACAAAAATCGTAATCGCCTGTGATCACACCCGGTTCGATCTCAAAATTGTGTTTCGAGTCGCTTTGGATATTATCTTCCACAATTTCGATCCACTTACCCCGGTCTTCCCGGCTTTGCTCATGGTACACACCTATGGCGTGGAGCAATTCGTGCATAATGACACCCTTCGAGGTGCCTTTGGCAAGCGTCAGGGTCTGTTCACCTCCCCGCCTGCCCATAGGCGACATACCTCCCGCACCCTTGGGTAAATCCCCTTCGGTATCAACTTTTATCCGGATGAAGTCCTCCTGGTCGGTACGGATGACAAAGCACACTTCCAGATCCTTGTTTAAGGCATCCAATGCATCCTCCACCGTTTTCTGCATGTTTGCATCATAAATGTTGCGGTCGACAGTAACGGGTACTATTCCGTTCGGCCAACGGTCATCGCGGTCGTCGACGCCCAGCGACCGGGCCCTCGGAAAGTCGTCGCCCACGATGATATCGCCATTCAGAATGTAGTAATGACCTACCTTTTGCACCCAGTAATCCTTTGCGTAATTTGAAAACGGCAATTTCAGGTTCATTTTGATGTAACCATTCGGTGCGGGCGGTTCGGGATCGGGCGCCCCTTTCCATTCAATGGTACCCGCTTTGTCATAATTGCTGTACACGTAACATTCGACCGGCGTCCGGCGGTTTTTCAGTTTCACCGTACAGCGAATGCCCTTGCTGGAGAGCGGATCCTCGTAATCGACCTTTTCCGTCCGGGCAAGTATACTGTTGGGCGCGTCCAGTTTGATATTGGTAATATTCGTAATGTCGCTGACTTTAAAAGTTTGCAAACCTTTCAGTGCATCCCAGGAGTTTTTATCGTCCGAAAAATTTCTGTATGTACCGACAGGTAAAAAACGCAATTCGAATACGTGGTTTTGGGTCGTGATCGGTGCTTCGTACACTACCGGATTCGGCGCACAGACGCCGTAATAGTCGTACACCCATTTTTCATTTCCCCAAATCACCCGCACGGAAGCGGAGTCTGGATAATAAAAAACGGTAAAGGAAACGGTGCCCGGCTTATCTACAAAAGTGTAACAGGTGGTCGACAGGCTGCCGAACGCAGCGATCGCCTTCATTTCACCGGAAATACAGGTATCGTTGGCGCCGCGTACCAGTCTTTGTACTGCTTCGAGCAAACTGTTTGCACAAGGGCTGACAGCCTGTTGGGCGCTTAAAGAAAAACAGCACAACAAGCAAAGGGGAACAAGGAATTTTTTCATGTTTGAGTATTTTGGTTTGGAAAATAAATCACTTTCTGCGCTCCAATTCCGCTTTAATCAACTGTATCTCTTTTTGCTGCTGCTCGATCACCGCCTGCTGCTTCTGCACCGATTTTAAAGATTTTAAATCATCAATTCCGTAAGTAACCGGCGCAATACTCTTTTTAATCTAGCGGTCAGCCCCAAGCACGAGATCAGTACAATACACCACCTGCCATTTTTGCCCATTGGCACCCAAATCCATTACATCATTACCCCAGGGCAACATCGCGCTGCCATTAACACCCTGGAAACCTGTCCGGTCGGGTTCACAAGAGAGCCGGTGAACAGGTGCTTATGGGGTTATGGCAGGAAATGGGGCGGAGGTAAGTGGTGGTGGAGTTTTTTTTGAAAAAAAGTCCAGAATAAGGTGTGCGGGGTCGTAAGACCCGCGCACGGCAGTAACGCTTGGCTTGCCAACACACAAAAGCCATTGATTACCACGAATCCTTGTGCCAAACGTAACCGCCGTGCGAGGGTCTTACGACCCCGCACTTCTTTTATGTACCGAACCGCAGTTTTTTTACCACAACGGACACTAAGTGGTTTTCACAAAAGAAACAAAGAGTTGACCACACTCAACCCAAACAATGACAAAAATCAAGGCATCACCGTATCAAACACTTACAACTTTGTAGAAGGAAATCCCTTATAACTATTCACCCTTCCAATACGTACCACCATGCGATACTCCTCCCTTTTCCGATCCGGCCTGTTCCTGTTGCTTTTTTTACCGGCCTTGCAGGGCCAGAACGATAAAGCCCTGCTCCGGGAATTAGCCGAAGAAAATAAAAAATCTGTGGAGGCCCTGGCGCTGTATCCTTCCGAAACGCGCCTGGCCATCCTTGAAGCCGCCAAATACCCGGAAGTTTTGATTAAAATGAACAATGCGGGCCAGAAAACCGCTGCGGCATTTCGGACGCTGATCGAGGATTTTCCACGCTCCACGCAAGAGGCATTTTACAATATTACCCGTTATCCCGGTATGACCCGAGCAC
Source organism: Saprospiraceae bacterium (assembly GCA_022844265.1). Taxonomy (GTDB): domain Bacteria; phylum Bacteroidota; class Bacteroidia; order Chitinophagales; family Saprospiraceae; genus M3007. The sequence goes on from JALHMA010000018.1 coordinate 28,941, forward strand.
TGGTAGAAAAACAGGAATCGCCTGCCGCTGTCCGGGAAGTATTAAAACAAATGCCGGAGAAGGAGCGGGCGGACGCTTATGATATTGTGCAAAATCAGATGCGCACTTTGTTAAAAATCAACGAACTCGACCTGACAGCCCACAATACTTTTGAAGATTTGATTGCGGCTTATCCCGCTTCGGCCAAAACGGCTTTTCGTCAATTGATCGAACTGCCGGAAGTGCTGGAAATCCTCAACGAAGACCTGCGTTTCACGGTGCTGGTCGGCGATGTATACCGCGAAGACCCTGCCTGGGCCATTCATAAAATGGATTCGCTCAACCTGGCAGTCGCCCGCGCCCATGCCGAAGAACTGGATGAATGGAAAAAAGGGATCGAAAATGACCCGGCAGCACAAAAGGAATTGGAATCTGCCTCCAGGGAGTACGCCGCAGAATATGGCTATGACACGGACGACTATTACGCAGACGATGACCTGTACTACGACGACAACCTCGTGCGTCGCCACCGCTTCGTCGAATACCACTACTCCTGGTGGTACGGCTACCCCTGGTGGTATCCGCAACCCTACTGGCGGCCCTACCCCTGGTGGTATGACTGGGGTTTTTACCACCACCAACATTTCGTAGTGGTCTATATGCCGTCCTGGCATTTTATGAACTGGTACTTCGACCGCCCGCACCACCACTACCATTACAGCAACTTGTCCTCTCATTTCGTGAACCACTACTACGGACACCGCCGTTCCGGCACCAGTATTTCTATGGGCGTCGGCACCTGGCACGAACGGAACAGAACGGTTATTTCCGACGACTTTATGAAAGACCGGGGACGCCTGCCGGCACGGATGAAAGAATACGGCCGTTTTGAAGAAAACAGGCAGCAATTCAATGGGCGCAACCCGAAAAACCCGGTCACGCCCGAGGCTTTTCTGGATAAAAATGCAACCAAATACCCAGAATTAAAACGGGCGCGGGTGCAGGCAACTGACGAAATCAAACGCGAACGCGAAACACAGGCTACCCAACCATCGCAATGGGCGCCCCGCAAAGAACCGACCCCGGCCATTCCCAAAACGGAACCCGGGCGCGAACCCAAAACGGAGCCTGCTCAAAAACCTACGACGGTACGACCACCCAGAACACAACCGAGCGTTCCTGCCAACCCGAAAGACAAACCGCTGCCGCCGCGGACAGATCAACCACGCAACGACCGTCCGGTAGAAAAAGCCGATGATTACCACAAACAAAAATGGGAGGAAACCAGAAGGCAGGAAACGCAACGGGAACGACCACCAGCTACGACCACTCCCAGAGTACAGACGCCACGCAGTGAGCCGAAACCAGCAACCGTGCCGCAGCCGAAAAAAGAGCGGGGGCGGGGGAATTAGGAAGTGGTCGTAAGACCCGCGCACGGCGGTAACTCTTGGCTAATTAACAGGCAGGGCAAAGAAATTAGTTGACTATCAATGGCTTTTGTCAATGGGCAAGCCAAGCATTATGCCGTGCGAGGGTCTTACGGCCTACGGTCTGTACACAATTCTAACAGTTCATTTACATGTATATTCCACACGATTTTTTAACCACAACGGACACAAAGTGGTTTCACAAAGGACACAAGGCGTAGAGTTGACCGCATTCCGCTTAGTATTATCCGTGAATCTGGCAAAAATCATCACAAGTGACCAAAATAATGTGGTCAACTCTACGCCTTGTGTCCTTTGTGAAACCACTTTGTGTCCGTTGTGGTAAAAAAATCGTGTGGAATACACATGTAAATGAAGTGTTATAGATGTGTGCAGACCGTAGGGTCTTACGGCCCCGCACTTTTATATCGGTGCATTTTCAGAAAATCAAAGCGAATGGAAGGGTAAAAAAGAGTGCGGGGTCGTAAGACCCTCGCACGGCGGTAACTCTTGGCTTATTAACAGGCTGGGCGAAGGAATTAGTTGACTATCAATGGCTTTTGTCAATTGGCAGGCCAAGCATTACCGCCGTGCGTGGATCTTATGCCCCCGCACTTACTCAAAAGGCGGCAGCCTGACTATAACGAACGCGCCAGGCGGAAGCCCAGATTATTACCCTTGCTCGTCGGAGCGTTGTCGTTGCGATTCGCCACGCGGCAGGAATTGGCGTCGTTGAGCCAACTGCCGCCGCGAAGTACGCGCCGATCGCCTTTTTCCGGCCCTTGCGGGTTAATCATGGTTATTTTTCCCATATAGTATTCGCCATACCAGTCGCTGCACCATTCCCATACATTACCGCTCATATCGTATACGCCCAGTTCATTAGCCTTTCTAGAACCCACAGGGTAGGTTTTTTTTTCAGTATTGTTGCCATACCAGCCCACATCTTCTAATTTATTACCACCTGCATATTTAAAATTTCGGGATTTTGGCCCGCCCCGCACAGCATATTCCCACTCGGCCTCAGTAGGCACGCGGTATTTTTTACCGGAAAGGGTGTTTAATTTTGTCAAAAACGCTTGCACATCCTCCCAACTGACCTGTTCCACCGGGCAATTATCGCAGTTTCTGAATGCACTTGGATTTGCACCCATTACCGCCTGCCACTGCTTCTGAGTCACTTCAAACTTGGAAATGGCATAACTGCTCAAAGTAACCCGATGAACAGGTTTTTCGTCGTTTAGGCAGTCACCATCCAGTTTGTCATCACAGCCCATCTGAAAAGTGCCGCCGGCTACGGTGACCATGTTTCGTTCTATTTCTGTCAGTGCATCATTTAAACTATATCCCGAAATATCGGATGGCGATGATTGAAAATTGAGAAAACTTTTATGTACCCATTGATCCATGCCAATTTTAACCCAACCCGCTAGTTCTTCCAAAACTTGGACAGTTTCCCCTGGCTTCAACTGTTTTACTATATTATTTTCAGTACTTGGGCCGGATCTTACATTTAACGGACCTGTGGTATTGACAACAGCAGTTTTATTCAAAAGTGGAGGGCACCCGTCATTTGCTTTTTCCCCTTTTTCATTCGGGCATTTGTCATCTTTGTTCGCCACCCCGTCCCCGTCGTCGTCTGCATTCGCCTGGCGCTCGGCGTCGATGCGCAATTGTTGAGCCGATCTGTCCCTGGCCTCCTGCTCACTGCGCTGTTGTTCGGCGAGGGCCAGTTTGCCCGCCTGCTCTAACAGTCCAGGCAAGTCATTCCCTGTTCCCGGCACATCCGGGCATCGAGCAGCAGCAGTGAATTTCTCTTCTGCTTCCTTATATTTTTTCTGATCCATCAAAGCCACACCCTCCGCGCGGAGCACTTCGTAGCATTTTTGCAAGGGAACCAGTTCGATCGTCTGGTACTTCCTAAAATCTGCCGGGCGAATGGTCATACGGAGCGGCTCAAAACCGGGAGACGTGATGTTCAATTCCACGGGCGTTCTCCGGTCGGCCGGCACTCGAATATTAAAAAACGCGCCCCGGCTGAGGAAGGCCGGCGGCAGCCCCCTGGCTTCGATTTTGGTCGCCATCCATTCGTCCATATACAGCGAACGTTTTTTTGCGGCGTTGTGTAGTTCGCCATAGATCCTGACGTCCTGCAGGGCCGGTGGCGCCGGTTTAGACGTTTGCCGGACTACCGGCAGGCTACATTTCGCGGCATCGCGCACATACCACAATTGCGCCGTATCGGGCAGCAAGGCATTAATTTCCTGTGCCCGGCTGAAATACGCACAAGCTTCCATGCGGGTGCGGTAGTTGGCGCCAACGGGTTTTTGGCCGCTGCGTTCCACGGTTTCCCACATGGAGGAGTAGGATTTGTGAATTTTAACGCCTTCGTTGAAATAAGCGATGGCGGCGTTTTGGAGGAAGGAAATGGAGTCGAGGTAGGGTTTATTATCGACCAAATCTGTTGGTGCAGCACCCTTCGCAAATACTTCCAAGTATATTTCCGTTCGCCTGCCTTTAGCGTTTGCAGGAGAAGGAGAAACAAACATATTAGCCTCTTTTTCAATGGCAGCCCTGAGTGCTGCGTTGTCTTGCGTTATTATCCGATTCTCCCACCCTACTCCCAACAAGAAGTCAGAAATACTATCTGCAGTGGTCAAATCGTCCGCCAGGAGCATATCCTGCACCAGCATTTCCCTGAAAACCGCCCATTCTTCAAAGTTTTCTATACAATATTCCTTCCCTTGATAGCTTGCATTTAATCCGGTGCATCCTATCCTTTCTGGCTGCCACCACAGCGCCAAACCGCACAACACCAGCCAGATCGGCACTGCCCACCACCAGGCGCGGCGCGGATTCAGGAATGCAAAACCTTTTTCCCGCAGGTGTTTTTTCCAGTCCGCGGGCACCTCGAACTGTTCGGGCGTGAGCGAGCGCCCCGGATCGAGCATGCGCAGCACCATAAAGTCGGCCTGCTGCCCTGCGGCGAGTCGGGCGGCGATGTCGCGCTGGAGTTCTTTTTTGCG
>JALHMA010000019.1 GCA_022844265.1 Saprospiraceae bacterium
CAAGCGCATGTTCCGGGAGACTGATCCGTACGAACTCGCTCGCAGGATTAGGTGAAATCTGTACGTGGAATTTCCCGGCAGCAGGCGCTTCCGTGTGCACGATTTGCACTTCCAGAAAATCCTCACAAACTGTATGAAAGGGGGTATTTGTCAGCACCGGTTCATTTTCGTCGAAATAAATGGCTGCCTGGTTGAAAATGACCGCTCCGACCGGATTGCCGGCTCTTTGGGCGATTCGGAAACTGACGAAGCCGTTGGAGGCACGCTCGTTCACGTTGGAATCCGGCAGCATGATATCGTCAAACAACACTGACAGGATGCCCGTTCCGTTCAGGGTCCAGGTGTACGGATGGCTGGATGCACCGGGCCGGATGCTCGACGATTGAAGCCAGGCCGAAAGTGTATCGCGGATTTCCACCCGGAAGGCCGTATCCGTTCCCGTATTTTGAAAACGCACCAGGTATTCCAGTTCCTGATCGGCTTCGATACAATGCGCGTCGTCTACGCCGTATGGGAAACCGGTTTTATCGTTCGGGTCGTAACTGCCGATAACTTCTTTGCAAAAAATATCACCGAAACTATTGCCGCTGTGATTGGCGAAGAGGTTGAACATACCGGTCGTAAAGTTACCTGTCACCGTGCAGCCTTCTACCGCTACTGTCGGGTTCTGATTACTCAGGGGGTGTCCGGGTTCTTGTGTCGCAGTGAGCCGCCAGGTGTGCCCGGTGGCCGGTACCGTTACGACGTTTGTTTCGCCCGCCAAAAGATTCGTTTGGCCTTCCCGTGTGATAACATGGTCGTCAATAATCACATAATCAACAGGTTGTGAAGTGGGTTGGTAGCCTCGATTGGTCAGGAACAAGCGCACGGAGTCGCCTTCACAGGAGCCGCCCACTTGAATACTGGCGCCCGACCACATATCGGAAGGTGGCAAACAAATCGAATCCGGCCGGGCATGGGCCTCGATACAAAGTGTCTGCCCCAGCGGCGCATTGCAGTCGACAAAGGCCGTCATATAAACTACCCGGCATTCCAGCGGCGGTAAAGAGTCGAAGGTGACAACAATCGTGTCGCCCTCCAGGGTGAAAGGAACCGAGAGATCGGAGAGTGTAATCAGCGGGTCGGGCAGGATCCGGATTTGTGCAGGAACAGCTGTGGCATTACCCAGGTTGCAAATTTTGACACTCGTTTGGAGGTCGGCGCAGCGGCGAAAATTCGGCGCCGCCACATCCACTTCCAGAACGGGACAATCGATCTGTGACTGCACGGCAAAGTCGGTCGTGTCGATAACAGGCTGTCCGCCCGGCAGGAAAAAAACGGTCACCGTGTCGGCACAAGACTGCCAGACGTAGCTGGGCGGAGAGAGAAAAACCTGATAAGCACCGGTATCGATAAAAGGAATCCGGTAATGCCCGGCGGCATCGGTGACCCCGAACAGGGAAAATTCCGGCCCATCGACCGTCACAATCCAGTTTTGCAAAGGCGTTTCGCCATTGTCTGTCAGGCAGTTAACGTTGTCGTCGATCAGCACCCTGCCTTCGATCACATTTTGATAACTATCGAGATCGCCGTCGGCTGATATTTTGAGCACCACGATTTTGTTGTCGTCTCGGCGGCCTGCGGCCACCAGACTCCCGTCGGACAAAACACGGCCTGCTTTAAGGTCGATGGTCCCCAGCGGCAGGTTGGGAAACGAGCGCGTCCAGGCAATGCTCCCGTCGGCGTTCACCCTGGCCACCGTAGCGTTCAGTTGGTTCAGGTTGTCTAAATAATTGATTCCCAACACATAAAAACCGCTGTTTCCAATCGGCAACACCAAAGTCGCCTCCAATTGGCACATGGCAGGCACATCGTTCAGGTAGCGGTGCCAGATGGTATCGCCGATGGGGTCGAGTAAAAGCAGCCAGGTGGTGTCGTTGCCCTGATAATTGTCCGACTGCACGATGAGGCTTTGTTCTGCGTCGTTGATGCCGAATCCTTTCGGCCTCAGGCTCAAATTGGGATAGGTTTTGTGGTGCCAGGCTACAGAGCCGTCCGGCAGGTAGCGCGTCAGCAAATAATAAAACGGATTGGGATTGCCAGAAAGAATCGTGTCGATCATTGGCCAACCCGACAGTCCGCCGCCCGAACCATCCGGCGCTATCCCTAACGAAGCTTGATAATCATTCGTCGTAACGGTATTTTTCCATAAAAACGCGCCGTCGGCAGCGAATTTTGTCGTGAAATATTGAAAGTGATTCGACGGGTTGGTGTAGTAATAACCTTTGACAAAAATTTCGCCGGCGTTATTTTCCTCTACTTCCCAGACTTGCAGCCCAGCGATTGCCGGCGCCAACCGCTGCGCCGTACGCCAAACGGTATCCTGCGCGGGATTGCGTTTCCACACCACCAGCGAATCGGCCAGTTTGAAGGCCGTCACCACCGAGCCGTCCAACTCGCGAAAATGCGGATTATTTTCCGGCATCAGTTGCGCGGTGAAAGTAATCGGCAGGCCGTTGTCCTCCGTACGCAGCAAAGCCACCGCGTTGTTGGGTCGGCGCAAGGCAATCCCGTAGTCGCCATTGGGATAAAGAAAGACGGACTGCGCTTCCAGGTTCAAACCCTGAGGCGGATCGTAAAATTTCAAAAACGATTGAGCGGAACCATTGGCCAGGTTTAACAGCCAGCAAAGCACGATGGGCAGGTAATAGAAGTGTCTATTCATCTTTTGTTGATTTCTTTTTTCGGTACAAAAGTGCGGGAACGAGGCAGCATAAAATGCAACATATTTATCTTGCAATCAAAAAGGCGTTGAGGGTGTTGAAAGGTTGAGAATGTTGAGTAAAGTTAAGAAGTGGCCAAATCCCGCTTTTTTTTAATGATTTTTGTTTATTTTTAATTTTATCGACCCTTCATTTATTACATAGAATACAACTACAATCAAAATGAAAGATACGCTCGCATTGCATCTTTTTCAGTCGCTTTCTGCCAAAGAAGTGCTGCGACTGGGCAAATTTCTCCAATCGCCGTACTTCAACCATCGCAGCGACGTGCAGGTTTTATATCGTGTGCTGGCCGAACATGCGGCTTCCGGCTCGCCCGTTCCGCCCGAAAAGGAACACGTTTTCGCCGTTGTTTACCCGGAAAAACCGTGGGACCGGCTGCAATTCAATTACCTGGCCGGTTTTTTTGTCGAACTGCTGGAGCAATTTATGGCTTGCGAGGAGTTGCTGTCCGACCGCATGCAAAACCGTTTGTTCAGATGCCGCGCTTTCCGAAAACGCGGTTTGAGCCGCCATTTTGAAAAAAACGCTGCGGAACTGCTGCGCCAACACCACGCCACACCGCACCGCAATGCGGGTTTCTGGCTGTTTGAATATCAACTTCAAAATGAAATCTTTGGCCACCAGCTCCTGCAAAGCGGCGGCAAACAGACCAACCTGGCTGCTGTAACGGAGGGTCTGACCAATTTTTACCTGCTGGAACACCTCAAATGGGCGGGTGCGACGCGTTCGCTGCAATCCTATTCCCGCCAGGCCCTGCCGCCGCTGCCGCTTTCGGAAGGTGTGCTGGCAACCGTGGAAGCAGTCGGGGAGCATGAAAATCCGGCGCTGTCGCTCATGCACGCAGGCCTGACCGCGCTCCGCGAGCCGGAAAACGAGGAAAATTTCAGCCGCCTGAAAACCTTGCTGCGCACCCACCGCGACCTGTTTCCTGCCGCTGAACGCCGCGACCTGTATATGACGGCCATCAATTTTGCTATCCGCCGGCACAATCGCGGCGAACGCCCGTATACGCTCGAAGCCTTCGAACTGTACCGGGAAGCGCTGGAATTGGGTATCCTGCATGAAAACGGCTTACTGTCGAAACACACGTATATCAATGTCCAGAACCTGGCACAACTCACGGGCGCACATGACTGGGCTTTGCATTTTCTGGAAAGCAGCCGCGCGGCCCTGCCACCCGCCGAACGCGACAATATATACCGCTATGCACTGGCCGGTTTTCATTTCCGGCACTCCGAGTACCGCGCGGTGCTCGAACTGCTGCGGGAAGTGGATTTTTCCGATATTTTTATCCAGTTGGACGCGCGTAAAATGTTGTTGCGCAGTTATTTCGAATTGGGCGAGTGGTTGTCATTGGCCAGTTTGCTCGACAGTTTCAAGGCGTTTTTACTGCGTCAGAAAAACCTGGGCTACCACCGGGAGAGCTATCTCAGTCTGGTAAAATTCACAAAAAAACTAGCCAAAACGGTACGGGCGGGCCGCTCCAAACGCACGGCGCTGGCCAACCAGATTCGCCTGTCGGAAGCCGTTGCGGAACGGGAATGGTTGTTGGAAAAATTGTCAGTATGACATCTCTCTTTGCACAATCCCGACAATACCACCCCTATATTTTCCCCCACACGCCCAACCCCAACTAATTGCTCTATTATTGCGTCTTTTTGAAAAAATACCGAATAAGAATATTCGATTTTCACCCGATTCAGCATAAATGACGCGACTTTTACTACTTTTTGATGCCCGCCGCCTGAGCCTTTTTATTCTTTTTTTTCCTGTCATGCTCGCCGCGCAAACGCCCTGCTATTTTATGCCCAGGGTGACGGATTCCCAGACCGGCGAAGCCCTGGTCGGCGCTTCCCTGAAAATGGACGGGCAGGAAACCAGCATGTCGACCGACTCGCTGGGAGAACTCAAGATACCGGTCACTTGTGCGGAACATACAGTCAGGTTTCAATTGCTGGGGTACAAGCCGTTTTCCCGGAAAGTTGTCGTCAAAGGTCAAACGATCGTTGCCATCGAAATGGAAAACATCGCCACACAGATCGAGGAAGTGGTGGTCAGTTCGCAGGGCGCCAACCGCACGATGGAAACGCCTGCGCTGGGCGTCAGTATGTTGAACATGAAAGCGGTGCAGAAACTGCCGCCCGCCGCCGGAGAAGTGGATATTTTACGCGGCATTCAGACGCTGCCGGGCATTTCCGCCGTGGGTGAAGGCGCCAATGGCGTCAATATCCGGGGCGGGGCAGTGGATCAAAATTTGATCCTGCTGGACAATATGCCGGTGTTTAACCCCACCCACCTGCTGGGCCTTTTTTCGCTGTTCCCGACGGACGCGATCCGGGAAATGCAGATTTACAAAGGCTCCATTCCGGCGCGTTACGGGGGCCGCACTGCGGGTGTACTCGATGTAAAAATGAGCGAACCCAACGCGGAAAAATTTAAAATGAAAGGTGGTATCGGACTCATTTCCAACAGATTACACGCTGAAATACCGATTGTAAAGGAAAAAATAGCCTGGATGACTTCCGCCCGGTTTTCTTTCAACGAATACCTGATTAATTTTTACAACAAGGCCCTGGTCGGTACTTTTGCCAAACGAGTGATTCCCAACAACAAACCCGTTTTTTTCGATCTGGCGAATAAAATCACCTGGCGACCGACGAACCGGGACAATATTTCATTTACCAGTTATATCAGCCACGACTCGTACCGGGTCGATTCTTTGTTCGGCATTGCCAATATTGTTCCCCGGCAATCGACCATGCAATACGGGCACAACAACCTGGCCCTGCGCTGGAACCACAATTATTCGGACCAACTTAACCTCAATGTGCTGGCCGTTCAGTCGCTGTACAATACCAGCACAAAGGCGTCGGACGAAAGAGCGGGATTCGATTTTGACACCCGCCTCCGCTACCACAACGCCAAAGCGGAACTGACTTACGCGCCCGATGCCAAACAGCGCATCAACGTGGGCGCCTCCATTACGCGCTACGGCATCAGCCCCGCCGAACTGCAACCGCGCGAAGGTTCATCCGTCTCCACGGTGCTGCTGCCCGACGAGCAGGCCTGGGAAATGGCGGTTTTTATTTCAGATGAATACGAACTGAGCGACCGGCTGCTCATCGAACCCGGCCTGCGCTATGTCAATTACTGGAATATGGGGCCGCTGGCGGTGCCCGTTTTTTCGGAGGATGCGCCGAAATCGCCGGGTAGCGTACTGGACTACCTGGCTTTGGGCAACGGCGCCGTGGAATCGCATTACGGCAGGCTGGAACCGCGCCTGGCGCTGCGGTACAAACTGAACAATCAAAGTTCGGTCAAGGTCGGTTACAACCGGATGAACCAGTTCCTGCAGATCATCGCCAACAACACTACCCCACTCCCGAATGCCCGCTGGAAAACCTCCAACCGCTACGTGCCGCCCGCGCAAAGCGACCTGTTTTCCGCAGGGTATTTCCGCGACACCCGCAACCGGATGTGGGAATGGTCGGTGGAAGGGTACTACCGCCGGCAAGGTTCCATTTTCGATTACCTGAACGGGGCAGAACTCGCCATCAACCCGATTGTGGAGACCCAATTGCTGCAAGGTTCGGCCAAAGCCTACGGCGCCGAATTGTTTATCAACAAAAAGAAAGGTGTGATGACGGGCTGGCTGAGTTATACCTATGCCCGCAGTTTTCAGCAAATTACCGGCGATTTCCCGGCCTTGCAACAACTCAACGGCGGCGACTGGTTTCGCACCAACATAGATAAACCGCACACAATCAATGTGTTGTTGAATTTCCAGACCGAACGCCACAATTCCGTGTCCTTTACGTTTGTGTACAGCACCGGACGACCTTACACCGCGCCGGTCAGTTTTTACCAAAACGGTTTCACGATCGTCCCGGTGTACACGGATCGCAACAATGCACGTATTGCAGACTACCACCGGCTCGATTTTTCCTGGACGATCAACAATCCTTCCATGAAAGATCGCAAATGGGAAAGTTCCTGGGTTGTTACCGTGTATAACCTGTATGGCCGTAAAAATGCGTTTTCGTATTTTTTCAATCCCAACCTGGAGTCTTTTCAACCGTTCAAAGTGAGTGTGTTTCCCACGCCGCTGTTTTCGCTGACCTACAATTTTAAATTTGAATAAGATGCATCGCCCTTTCCTTGCCTCATCCCTCATCCCTCATTCCTCATTCCTAATCCTTCATCCCCCAAAAATACGCCCTTTACTTACGGCGGCCCTGCTGTTGCTGCTGAATGCCTGTCAATACCCGGTCGATTCCTCGGCCTTGCCCGATCTGAAACAATTCCTCGTGATCGATGCGGAGTTGACGGAAAATTACGGAAAAGTGCGGGTCAACTATACCCTGACGGACGTGACTACGCAGGGCGCGTATTTGTTTCCGCCGCCGCCCGCCAATGCCTCCGCTTATGTGCTGGACAGCCAGGGAAACAAGACGGATTTCCAAATCGACGGCAGCATTAATACCGCTTTTCAGGGAGTGGCGGGCGAAACGTATCGTTTATTCGTTTTCGCAGATGGCAAAACGTACGAATCGAAACCCGAAACCATGCCGGCCTGCCCGGAACTGGATTCGCTTTCGGTCATTTTTTCACAGGAGAATACCCGTTCGCCAAACGATCTGTCCTACTACGGATTCGATGTGTACGCACAAGCGAGCGACATCCCGAATCAGAACAATTTTTACCAGTGGGACTGGATTCATTACGAAAAAGCCGTGGGTTGCGAAGTAGTACAGGAATTCGGACGGGATGTCATTTACCCCTGCGATCCGAGCGATTGCTGGAATATTGCGTACAATACCCGCATTGTGGTGCAGTCCGATCAACTGCGCGACGGGCAGCCGCTGGCCCACAAAGTGGTGCGCGTGCCCTTCGCCACGCCGCCCAACAAATACTATCTGCGGGTGGAACAACGGGCCATCACACCTTCCGTTTTTGCATACCTGCAATCGCTGCAAACGCAGACGCAAAATGTCGGCTCCATTTTCGACATTCCCGCCCAGACCCGCTTCAATCCCAATGTGTACAACGCAAATAACCCGGACGAGCAAATCCTGGGCGTTTTCAGCGTTTTTTCTTACCGAAGGAAGGTTATTTATATCGACCGTTCACAGGAAATAAACGGTGTCAGGGCCAAAATTGCTAAAATCAGCCCGCCTTACACCAGCGACCCGTTTGCGTCGTCGCCTTGTGTGGAGTCGTTGTATAGGACGCAGGTAAGGCCGGAGGGGTGGGAGGATTAGAGGTGAGAAGTGAGTGGTGAGTAGTGAGTAGTGAGTAGTGAGTGGCATACCGTTGCAAGAATATTGAGTTAGGGTTGTACGAAAAATTTCGGAGATGGTTTGAGCCCAAAAACAGGATGTTTGTCAATTACTTTAATCCTTCGTACAACCCTAATTCATCATTCATCATTCATCAACCTACCACCTTCTCATACGCTGCCGCATCCAGCAAACCGTCCAGATCAGCCGGGTTGGCTACTTCAATTTTAATGATCCAGCCTTTGCCGTAGGGGTCTTCATTGACCAATGCCGGATCGCCGCTGTCGCCTACTGCGGCATTGAATTCCAATACTTTAGCCGTTACGGGCATAAACAGGTCGGAAGTGGTTTTCACCGCTTCCACGGTGCCGAAAATGGTATTGGCTTCCACCGTTTCACCCACGGTTTCCACTTCGATATATACCAGTTCGCCCAGTTCGCTTTGAGCGTATTCCGTAATGCCCACATAGGCGATGTTTCCACTTTCAATGCGGAGCCATTCGTGGTCTTCCGTGTATTTGCAATTTGCCGGGAATTTCATTGTATTGTCGTGAGTTGTGAATAGTGAGTGGTGAGTATTAAGCAGCGGCAAAAGTAGCATTTTCGGGCAGGGCTGAAATGATGTTGCCGGAAAAATGTTATTCATACCCCGCATCTTGGTCGTTATGGGACAAAGTGAAATATTTAAGCCAATAACCATTCATCCATTGCGGTAAAAGTCCCATTTTTGGCGATCAAAACCTTCCAGCGCTAACCGATAACTAATAACGGATAACTACGCATGAAATACCAGGCACTCAGTCCCGAACTGTTCCAATTCAACCGCAAGCGTTTCGCCCGCGAAATGAAACCCAATACCCTTGCCATTTTTAATGCCAACGATCAGATGCCTCGCTCGGGCGATTCGTACCATAATTTTCGCCAAAATGCCGGTCTGTACTATCTCTCCGGCATCGATCAGGAAGAAACGATGTTGCTGCTTTTCCCAGACTGCCCCCGCGAGGGACACAAGGAAGTGCTGGTGATCCGGCGCACCAATGAGCACTTAGCCGTTTGGGAAGGGCACAAATACACCAAGGAGGAGGCCCGCCAGGCTTCCGGAATCGAAAAAGTCTATTTCCTCGATGAAGCCGATCAGGTGATCAACGAAATGATCCTGCTTTCGGAGGGCATCTACCTGAACCTCAACGAGAACGATCGTTTTCTTTCGCCGGTCGAGTACCGCGATTTGCGCTATGCCCGCGGCATCCAGCAGCGGTATCCCGCTCACACCATCCTGCGCGCGCAACCGCTGTTGAAAAAATTGCAGACTGTAAAAAGCCAGTGGGAGGTGGATGTGACCCAACATTGCGTAGATATTACGGAAAAAGCATTTCGCAGGGTGCTCGAATTTGTCAAACCAGGCGTCTGGGAATATGAAGTGGAAGCCGAAATTATCCACGAATTCATCCGAAACCGCGCCACGGGCCATGCCTACACGCCTATTATCGGTTCGGGTAAAAATGCCTGCGTGCTGCATTACATTGATAACAACCAGCAATGCAAGAGCGGCGAGGTGCTGCTGATGGACTTCGGGGCTGAATATGGCAACTACAACGCCGACCTCACCCGTTCTATCCCGGTGAGCGGCACTTTTACCGACCGCCAGCGGGCCGTGTACAATGCCGTGCTGCGGGTGTTCAAAGAGGCCCGCGCCATGCTGGTGCCGGGAACTACCCTGGAAGAATACCACAAGGAAGTGGGCAAATTTATGGAAAGTGAACTGCTCGGCCTCGGACTGATCAGCCGCGACGACATCGAAAAGCAGGACAAAAACTGGCCCGCCTATAAAAAGTATTTCATGCACGGCACCAGCCACCACCTGGGCCTCGATGTGCACGATATTATGTTCCGCTACGATCCATTCCGCGCCGGAAATCTGTTCACCTGCGAGCCTGGCATTTATATCCCGGAAGAAAACCTGGGCATCCGCCTCGAAAATGATATCCTGATTACCGATAACGGGCCGGTGGATTTGTTCAAAAACATTCCGATTGAAGCGGAGGAAATCGAGGAACTGATGAATGCGATGGTTGCCTGAAAAGTAAAAGGCAAAGGGCAAAAAGCAAAAATAGCTACTCGGCAAATTTTGCCTTTTGCTTTTTGCCCTTTGCTCTTTTACTTATAAAACAGACCGCCAGGTGACTGATTCACCCGACGGCCTGTTCATTTCACAAAACAAATTCCCTTCAGCCTTTTGCTGTTACGGATACGCCTGAAATTTTCGGGCTTATCTGCAAAAGCAGGGCCTGAAATGCCCAATTTTCAAAAGGTTTATAAGGTTTATAAGGTTGATGAGGTTCATAAGGGCCGCTCAAAATGAGAGAAATCACTTCATAGAGTGGCTCTTATAAACCTCATCAACCTTATAAACCTTATAAACCCTTTGAGACAGCCACCATTTTATTTACTGCGCTGAACCAGCACTTTGGCCGTGCCGCGCAACGATTGATCAATAAACATTTGAACAAAATATATGCCTTCAGCCTGTGCTGCGACATTCCACTCCACCTGGTGGGGACCGGCCGGCATGGAGCGATCGAGTACCGTTGCGATGCGGCGACCGCTCAGGTCGGTTACTTCCATTCGGATATCGGCTGACTGGTTTAGTTCAAAGGAAAACACAGCCTGTTGTGGCGCAGGATTAGGGAATACCCCGATGTACTGCGAACGAATCAAAGGATCATTGACGCTGACAATTAAGACGGAATCAATCAGAATGGCGATGTCGCGGACGGCAATGCCATTGCCTATTTTCCCAATCAGGTTGGTGCTGCCGGATGCCAGATCCATCGTATAAAAATTATCGCTGGAAGAGGCGCCGGGATTGGCGGACAGGTAAGCGTCGTTCATGCCCGTTTCAAAATTGTAGTAAATATCAAAATCCACGCTGGGGTCCGCCGGATTAAGGACAATACCTGTGTTGCCGAGTGTATTCAGCACCCCGTTGTTGGGTGGAATCTGGGTGGTCAACACATTCAGGGAATCGTCGTAATTGTACAAGGTCGTCGTCGTGGCCCCGTTAAAACTATTGGTATAGGCTACCGCGCCCACAGCCGGATTCATCCCGGCATTGATATCTCCGGGAGCAAAAACCAGGTTCATATCCGTGGCGGCAATCGCGCCGGTTACGGGATGCATGCGGTAATTGGCGTTGTTGGCGCCTACCACCCGAATGCGGTCGACCGTTGGGTTAAAATCAAAACCGACATCGCCGGCGCCCAAAGCAAGTGTAACAGAAGCGGCCCCAATGGCGGTAGCCACACCTGAAATGCGGTCAATGTTGTACAGGCGCGCCTCTCCGTTGGTGGCATTGTAACCAAGTCCGTACAATTCACCCGTAGCAGGGCGAAAATCGGTACCCACCAGGTTCTGGCCTGCTGCCACCCCTGTAACTGTAACCAGATTACGCACCACTTCCGGCAAATCGGAGTCGAAGGAAATCAGGCTGTTGTTTGCCGTGAGGGCATACACCAATTGTCCGGTCACTTCTTCCGGCACGGCGCGTTCGATCAGAACGGCGATGTCATTGACAGCAATGCCCAGGCCAATTTGGCCGATCAGCGTTGCGCTGCCGTTGGTCAGGTTGAGGCTGTAAAAATTATCGGACAGCAAAGCGCCTGTGTTGGAGGATAAAAAGGCGAGGTTGCTGCTGCTTTCCGCATCAAAAAAGATGTCCATATCGGCGGAAGGGTCCAGTAAGTTCAGGGTTAGACCGCTGTTGCCGATAGTATTCAGCACCCCGTTGTTGGGTGGAATTTGTGTAGTCAGTACGTTCAGCGAGTCGTCGTAGTTAAACAAAACGGTAGAAGTAGCGCCGATATAACTGTTGGTGTAAGCCAAGGCGCCAACGGAAGGATTGGCTGCGGCATTTACGTCACCTGCGGCAAAAGCCAGGTCGGCGTCCGTGGCGGCGATGCCACCTGTAATGGGGTTGAGGCGGTAGTTGGCGTTGTTGCTGCCTGTTACGCGAATGCGGTCGACGGTCGGATTGAAATCAAAGCCGATTTTGCCCATACCTGCTTCCAGGGTGATGGCAGCGGCGCCAATGGCGGTAGCAACACCCGTTGATGCTGCAATCGTGTACAAACGCGCTTCGCCGTTGGTGTTGTTGTAGCCCAGGGCTAATAACTCACCCGTAGCCGGGCGGAAATCCATACCAACCAACACCTGTCCCATAGCGACTCCGCTTACAGTAACCAGATTACGCACCACTTCCGGCAAATCGGAGTCAAAGGAAATCAGGCTGTTGTTTGCCGTGAGGGCATACACCAATTGTCCGGTCACTTCTTCCGGCACGGCGCGTTCGATCAGAACGGCGATGTCATTGACAGCAATGCCCAAACCAATTTGGCCGATCAGCGTTGCGCTGCCGTTCGTCAGGTTGAGGCTGTAAAAATTATCGGACAGCAACGCGCCTGTGTTGGAGGATAAAAAGGCGAGGTTGCTGCTGCTTTCCGCATCAAAAAAGATGTCCATATCGGCGGAAGGGTCCAGTAAGTTCAGGGTTAGACCGCTGTTGCCGATAGTATTCAGCACCCCGTTGTTGGGTGGAATTTGTGTAGTCAGTACGTTCAGCGAGTCGTCGTAGTTAAACAAAACGGTAGAAGTAGCGCCGATATAACTGTTGGTGTAAGCCAAGGCGCCAACGGAAGGATTGGCTGCGGCATTTACGTCACCTGCGGCAAAAGCCAGGTCGGCGTCCGTGGCGGCGATGCCACCTGTAATGGGGTTGAGGCGGTAGTTGGCGTTGTTGCTGCCTGTTACGCGAATGCGGTCGACGGTCGGATTGAAATCAAAGCCGATTTTGCCCATACCTGCTTCCAGGGTGATGGCAGCGGCGCCAATGGCGGTAGCAACACCCGTTGATGCTGCAATCGTGTACAAACGCGCTTCGCCGTTGGTGTTGTTGTAGCCCAGGGCTAATAACTCACCCGTGGCCGGGCGGAAATCCATACCAACCAACACCTGTCCCATGGCGACCCCGCTTACGGCGACGAGGTTGCGCACGACGCCCGGCAAATCGGAGTCGAAGGAAATCAGGCTGTTGTTTGCCGTCAGGGCGTACACCAGTTGTCCGGTCACTTCTTCCGGCACGGCGCGTTCGATCAGAACGGCGATGTCGTCTACTTCAAGACCCAAACCGATCGGCCCTACCAGCGTGGCCAGGCCTGTTGTGAGATTGACCGTGTACAGTTGGTCTGATAAACTGACGTTGTCATTGGCTACCAGGTAGGCTACATTCTGGCCGGTGACCGGATTGATAGCAATGTCTATATCCGATGTCTCGTTATTCGGGTTCAAAAGGATGCCCACGGCGCCCACAGTGTTCAGCGTACCGTTATTGGGTGGAATCTGCGTGGTGAGTACCCCGAGCGAATCATCAAAATTGAACAAGGTAGTACTGGTAGCACCGATATAACTATTCGTGTAAGCCACCGCGCCTATGGAAGGATTTTGGGCTGCATTCACATCCGTTATTGCAAATGCGAGGTTGCCATCTGTGGCTACCAACGCACCGGTGACCGGGTGCAGGCGATAATTGACATTGTTACTGCCGGTCACGCGGATGCGGTCGACCGTAGGGTTAAAATCGAAACCGACCTTCACCATATCTGAAGCCAGCGTGATGGGGCCGGCGCCAATGGCCGTCGCGACGGCTGTGGTGGTATTCAGGGTGTACAATCGCGCTTCGCCGGTAGTTTGGCGATAACCCAAAATGTATAGCTCTCCGGTAACAGGTCTGCTATCCATCCCTGCAATAATGTAGTTGGCCTCAATGCCGGAGATAGCAGTACTCGACAATACCAGTGCCGGGGTCAGGGCATTGAAAGAAATCAGGTTATTGCCGGAAAGTGCAAAAATAGTTTGTGCATGGAGGGAGGAAAAAGCGCCGATCCATAGCATCAGCACGAATGACAATACTGTTCGGTGCAGGCGGAAATGGGAAAAAAAGGTAGAAAGGTTGTTGAGCATCGTAGTTTAGTTGAAATGTTATGGGAAATAGTTGGAATAGGATAACCCTGCTATTTCCCTACCTACGAGTGACGACTCAACTTTGGTTTTTGGTTTTTTGGGTTTTGTTTAAAAAAGGAACACGGATTGAAAGGATGGGACACGGATTTTTGCGCTTACGCGCACGTAGGAATAATAGCAACGCGGATCACGCGGATGAGGCGGATTTACGCGGATTTTTCCGCCTTAGAGTTGACACGGATCAAATATGATCACTTTTAAAAAAACAGGTCAACTCTAACGCGGGAAAATCCGCGTAAATCCGCCTCATCCGCATGATCCGCGTTGCTATTATTCCTACGTGCGCGTAAGCGCAAAAATCCGTGTCCAATCCTTTCAATCCGTGTTCCATCACGCTACGAAGGAGATCCCATTTTGATCTTACCGCACAATCAACTTCTCCCGTTCCGGCCCCGTAGAGATCATCGTAAAAGGAACCCCGAGGTACGCTTCCAGTTCCTCCAAAAAAACGCGGGCCTGTGCAGGCAGCGCCTCATACGTCAGCGCCTCATCCAGAGAACAATTCCAGCCGGCGAATTGCCGCAATACCGGCGCCACAGGCGTATGGCACAAGTCGAAAGGAAGTCGATCCGTTTCAATATTGTTGTAGCGGTACTGCGTGGCGGCGGCGATTTCTGAAAAAATGTTCAGCACATCAATTTTGGTCATGCACAATTCTGTGACGCCATTGAGCAGAATAGTGTAGCGGAGTTGTGGTAAGTCGATCCATCCGCAGCGCCGCGGCCGGCCGGTGGTAGAACCGAATTCCATGCCTTCCTGGCGCAGTTTTTCACCGGTTTCATTGTCCTCCTCTGTTGGAAACGGGCCGCCGCCCACACGGGTACAGTAGGCCTTGGTAATCCCGATCACGCGCCCGATGCGCTGCGGCGCTACACCCAGGCCTGTGCAGACGCCGGCTGTAATGGTATTGGAAGAGGTTACAAAAGGATAAGTGCCGAAATCAATATCGAGCATACTGCCTTGTGCGCCTTCAGCCAGTATTTTTTTTCCGGCCTTCAGGGCGTCGTTGATATAGTATTCACAATCGACAAAGGGCAGCGCCAGCAGATCGTCCAGGCTGGCAAACCAGGCTTTTTCTTCCGCTTCCAGGTCGAAGGATACTTCCGGGTAAATTTTCAGCAACTCTAAATGTTTGGCTTTCAGGGCCTCATATTGATCGCGGAACGCAGGCGATTCCACATCGCCGATACGAAGCCCGTTTCGGCCGGTTTTGTCCATATAGGTAGGGCCGATGCCTTTGAGTGTCGAACCGATTTTTTCTTTCCCCTTGTGCGCCTCGCTGGCTGCATCGAGCCAGCGATGGGTGGGTAAAATGAGGTGCGCTTTGCGGGAAACCAGCAGGCGGTCATGGAATTTAACGTCCGTTTGTTCGAGCGAACGCAGCTCGCGCTGGAAAACAAGTGGATCGAGTACGACGCCGTTGCCGATCAGGTTGATGAGGCCCGCACGAAAGATACCGGATGGAATGGTATGCAAAACATATTTATTTCCTCCGAACTTGAGGGTATGACCGGCATTCGGGCCGCCCTGAAAACGGGCCACTATGTCGTAGTCATTTGCCAGATAGTCCACAATTTTACCTTTCCCCTCATCGCCCCATTGCAGCCCCAGAATCACATCAATTTGTTGCATATTATTGATTTTAAATGATTTGCAGGCAAATATGGCCCCTAAAACGGGTATCCTGACACTTTTTTGCCCACCTGAAAATGAGGGGACAAAAGTAGGAAAACAAAAAGCAATGGGATGGGAAAGAGCGGGCTTTTCTTACCTTTGCAGCATGATTAGGTTGGCTTCGCTTTTTTTGCTGTTTCAATTATACATTGTGCAGGCACATGGGCAGGCAGCCGTGAATCCCTTCGACCTCATTCACCGGCTGCCTAAACAGGCACTGACTGGCTCCGATGCAGCGCAAACGGAATCGGCAGTCAATCCCTTTAACGTAGTGGCGCACCGTACGCCCGGAGCCAGCCAGATACTTGCCGAAAATAAAACGGAAGCATTTCGCCCCTTTTCCATTCTTCCGCGCGGCGGCGGACTCTCCAACGGTTTGTTGTTCGGCTTGCTGGTGCTCATGTTTGCGATACTGACTTTGTCGGTGGCAACCAATCGCAGTGCAGTAGGAAAGGCCTGGCGCGGTTTTTTAAATGATAATGCCCTGACACAGGCACAGCGCGAAGCGACCGGCCTGGTTGGAAGTACGCCTTATTACCTGTTGTACCTCAATTTTTTGCTCAATATGGGGCTTTTTATCTTTCTGGTGACGCGTTTTTTCACCCAGGATAAATTTAATAACACCCCGTTTTTACTCATCTGCATTGTGGGCGGCGCTGCCATGTTTTTATCCAAACACGTGATTCTGGCGATCGTACGGTACCTTTTTCAGGTAGAAACAGAAGTGACCCGCTACAATTTTTTAGTGATTATCTTCAACTGCGTGCTGGGGCTGTTTCTGGTTCCCTTCAATTTTATGATTGCACTGGGAGCGGAGAAATTCTACCAGGGCTTGCTGGTGTTCTGGGTATTGGGGCTGGTGAGCATATTTTACATTTATCGTTCGCTGCGGGCTTTGAATATTGGCAGTAAATTTTTGGTGGGTGACCAATTTCACTTTTTATTATACCTTTGCACTGTCGAAGCAGCACCCGTCCTCCTCCTTACAAAATTAGCCATGATGCAATCCTGACGAATTTGATTGATAAGGGTTCCTGCCTGCCGGGGGAATTCTCGGAATAACGCCTTGTTTAACAATACGCTATTTTCATTGGAAGAAACCTTACAAATTTCACGAAACATACCAGTCCGAATGTCTGCAACCGCTGCATCCGCTCAGGAAGGAGCCTTCAAAACAGTCCAGAACATACTCATTTCTCAAGCCCAACCGGCCATCCGTACACAGTACGACGAGTTGGAAAAACGATTTGATGTACGCATCGACTTTGTCCCATTTGTGACGATTGAAGGCCTTACGGAAAAGGAATACCGCAAAAATCGGGTTTATCCGAACGATTACACGGCCATCGTTTTTACCAGTAAAAATGCGGTGGATCATTTTTTTCGCCTCTGTGGAGAATTGCGCATCAAAATGTCGGAGGAAATGAAATACTTCTGTTCGACTGAAGCGATTGCCAATTATCTGCAAAAATTTATCATGTTCCGAAAAAGAAAGGTGTTCAACGGCACCAAATCTATCCCGGAACTCAAATCCTACATCCTCCGCAACAAGGAAGAAAAATTCTTCCTGCCCTGCAACGACCAGGGCAATCCCGATGTGATCCGGTTTTTCCGCGACCTGAAAGTGCCGATCCAGGAAGCCGTGATGTACCGCACCGTCAATAACGATCTTACCGAACTGAAGGACATCAAGTACGACATCATTGCGTTCTTTTCGGCTCTTGAAATAAAATCCATGTTCGAGCAGTTCCCGGATTTCAAGCAGGAAGACCGCCGCATCTGTGTATTTGGAACATCTGCCAGCAAGGCCGTTACCGAACGCGGCATGACGGTCAGTATGCAGGCCGGTACACCGGAAGCGCCTTCTATTGCAGTGGCTTTGGAGAACTATTTGAAGGTGTCGAATAAGAAGTAAATACCTTATTCCCCAACCATGCTGTTTACCCTGCTAAAAAAGGAATTTTTACTCGAATTCCGCCAACGCTACGCCATCAGCGGCATTGTGTTGTATGTATTCAGTATGGTCTTCGTGGTGTATGCCGCCAGCATCAAAGTACAGCCCCAGGTCTGGAATGTATTGTTTTGGCTGATCGTCCTCTTCGCCAGTATCAATGCCGTAGTGAAAAGTTTTGTGCAGGAGAGCGGCGCCAGGCAGTTGTATTACTACCAACTGGCTGACCCTGCCATGTTGCTGCTGGCCAAAATTATTTACAACACCTTGTTATTGCTGGTATTAAGCCTGCTGGCATTCGGTTCGTACAGCATCGTAGCGGGCAATCCGGTGAAGGACATCGGGTTGTTTGCGCTGATCCTGTTGCTGGGCAGCCTGGGGTTCAGCATCGCCTTCACCTTTATCGCGTCCATCGCCGCAAAAGCCAACAACAGCGCAACGCTGATGGCCATTCTGAGTTTTCCGGTGATTATGCCCATTTTGCTGACGCTGGTGCGACTTTCTGCCATTGCCCTGCGTCTCATACAGGATACTTCCTATCAACGCGATATTGTAAATCTCCTGGCCATAGATACCATCCTGATCACACTTACATTTGTGCTTTTTCCGTATGTTTGGCGTGATTGAGTTTTTTTAACGATCAAATTAGCAGCCATGTGGTGGAAAACAGCCTCCGTCGTACTTATTGTATATACACTTCTTGCCGGCACGCTGCTGCCGCTCAAGCCGGGCATTACCTACATCAGCCCGCAAACAGCGCGTTCGGGTCAAACCGTGACCTTGCAACTACACGGATACAACAGTTTTTACACGAAAAGCCCCGCCAATGAAATACGGGTGTGGTTGCAATACGACTCCGTACACGCGCTCACAGGCCAAAATATCCGGGTGCTGAGCGATACCACGCTCGAAGTCAGTTTTCAAATTCCAACCCAACTGCCCCGTCCTACCCCTTCCGTGATGCTCAATGCCATTATTGACCATCCTTCGGACGGCGTGTCGCTGCTGCCGAGTGCCGTGGAAGTGGTGAAGGACACGATAGCCTCGCCTGCTACATGGACGCAGAGCGAAATCAGTCAATTGCATGTCAAGAAGGATTTTTCGTTCCCTTACCGGAATGTCATTTACGAAAGTATCCGAAATACATACTTTCACGTGCCGATGTGGTTTGTACTGATGTTTCTTTTTGTTGCGTCGGCCTGGAACAGCATTCAATTCCTGCGATATTCCAACCCGGCCCAGGCAGCTGCGCTGGACGCCAAAAAAGGCCAGTCGCTGCTCGATTTTGACCGCAAAGCAGCTGCTTATGCGGAAACCGGTTTGCTGTTTGGCATACTGGGATTGATTACCGGCATGCTTTGGGCACATTATGCCTGGGGAGCCGCCTGGAGCAACGACATCAAACAACTGATGACCGCCGTGGCGCTGCTTATTTATCTGGCCTATTTTATCCTGCGCCGCTCCTTCGACGAGCCGGAAAAGGGCGCCCGCCTGGCTGCCGTGTATAATATTTTCGCTTTTTCTTCGCTGATACCGCTCCTGTATATCGTGCCGCGTATGTTTGCCAGCCTTCACCCCGGCGCTACCGGCAATCCGGCATTCGGCAGCGAAGACCTGGACAATACCATGCGTATGGTGTTTTATCCGGCTATAATCGGCTGGAGTTTATTCGGTTTCTGGCTGGCGCAATTGAGGTTTCGCTACCAGCGCCTGCTCGATACCGCTACGGGGATTGATTGAGAGATTCCGCTTTTCTTTTACCGAACAAAGCATTTTATAACATGAAATTTTTTAAAACCCGCATTTTTTTTACAATTATTCTGTTTCTGGCAATATCTTTGCCGTCCGTTTGGGCGCAGGGCAATCGCGACTATATGCGGGAAACAGGTAAAATAAACGTCGTTATCGGCGTTATTGTGCTCATTTTTCTCGGCATCGTCGTCTATGTGCTCCGCTTAGATCGGAAGCTAACCAAATTAGAGCACCAACTCAAAGACGACAAAAATGGGTGGACACATTAGTTTTTTTAACAGCGTAGAAAACTACGTGGATAAGGCCGCAGCGTTTACAGACATACCGCGGGGGCTTATCGAACAAATCAAAGCGTGTAATCTTGTCCTGCAAATCCGGTTCCCGGTTCGTGTAGGCAATGATTACGAGGTAATTGAAGCCTATCGCGTACAGCATAGCCACCACCGGTTGCCGACGAAAGGCGGTATCCGCTATGCCGAATCGGTAGACCAGGACGAAGTGATGGCATTGGCCGCGCTGATGTCTTACAAATGCGCTTTGGTGGATGTGCCTTTTGGCGGCGCCAAAGGTGGTATCAAAATTAATCCGGCCAAGTACACAACGGAACAGTTGCAAGGCATCACCCGCCGCTATACCGCCGAATTGGTCAAGAAAAACTTTATCGGCCCTGGTATCGATGTGCCTGCGCCCGATTATGGCACAGGCCCGCGTGAAATGGCCTGGATCCTGGACACTTACCAGGCATTGCGCCATGGCGAAATCGACTCCATTGCCTGTGTCACCGGCAAACCGGTCACACAAAATGGTATCCGCGGCCGGGCGGAGGCGACCGGCAGGGGCGTATTCTACGGATTGCGCGAGTGCATTTCCCACGAGGAGGATATGAAAAAAATCGGCCTGACCAAAGGGATTGCCGGTAAAACAATGGTGGTGCAGGGTTTGGGTAATGTAGGTAGCAACACGGCACTCATCAGCCAAACGGAAGGTGACGTCAAAATCATCGGCATTGCAGAAAGGGAAGGTTCTATATACAACCCGAATGGAATTGATGTGGAAAAACTGCTCGCTTTCCGAAAAGAAACCGGCTCCATTATGGGTTTTCCGGGCTCTACTGCTTTGGAAAACAACCTGGCGGCCCTGGAACTCGAATGTGATATCCTGGTACCTGCTGCCCTGGAAAATCAGATTACGGTGGCCAATGCGCACCGGATCAAGGCAAAGATTATTGCAGAGGCCGCCAATGGCCCCGTAACGGCAGACGCAGATCCAATTCTCCTGCAGAAAGGAATCATTATCCTGCCCGACTTCTACATCAATGCAGGCGGTGTAACGGTTTCGTACTTCGAGTGGCTGAAAAACCTGTCGCACCACCGTTTCGGTCGCCTGGAAAACCGCTTCCACCACAACCAGTTTGATGGTATTATCAGCAAAGTGGAAGAACTCACCGGCAAATCGATCAATGTCCGGGAGCGCGACTTCCTGACGCGCGGTGGTACGGAAATTGAATTGGTCAACTCCGGCCTGGAAGACACCATGATTACCGCTTATCAACAGATACGGGAAACAATGAAACAGCACCCGGATATTCCAGATATACGTACTGCTGCATTTGTCTGTTCGCTCAAAAAGATTGCCAGCGATTATATCTCGATGGGCATCTTCCCATAATCGGGCGCTGCGCACATCATTCGCCAAAAGGTCGAATCAGCAGGTTTTGTTTGGCACTTTTTCGCCCAACGCCTGCCGATTCGGCCTTTTTGTGTTTTTGTCATTTATATTACATTTATCAACAAATATTTTTTGGTGATTTTGCAAAATGATGGCTTGGCGGGTGTTTTTTTATACACGAAACTGTCAAAAGTAGTTCATTAACAAAATTTACAAAGGTTTATTGGGCTACGGGTTGCATATTATTTTTTACTGACCTACCTTTGACCAACTTTTCCAAACCGAAATAAAATTTCATCAACTTAAGAAGTCCCATGTCAGAGAAATTAGATAAAATAGATTTGAAAATCCTCAAAATTTTGCAGGAAAACAGCAAAATTACCAACCTGGATTTGTCTAAAAAAATCGGCCTGTCGCCCGCACCAACCCTGGAGCGCGTTAAGAAACTAGAACAAAGCGATATTATTCAAAGCTACCACGCCCAGGTCAACCCACACCAAATGGGCCTGAATGTGAAAACATTTGTGCTGGTTTCTCTCGCATGGAAAAAAGAAAATGCACTCAATAATTTCCTGGAAAAGATTTCTCAAATTGATGAAGTAACTGAATGCTACATCATTACCGGTGAAGCGGACTTCCTGATGAAAATTGTTTGCCGCGATATTCCTACCTACGAACAGTTGTTGTTCAAAACGATCAGCCAAATCGAAGAAATTGAGCGCCTGAAAACATTGATGACCCTTTCTACTGTGAAGGACTCTAAGGTGCTTCCTTATAACTATGATGAGAAGTGAGAGATGTGAGAGAGTGAGAGATGTGAGAGATGTGAGAGAGTGAGAGACGTAGAGTACACCGCTTCGAGTTAATCGTTTTCATATTAAGTGCTAGATCATTATTGCTTCCCGCACTTTTTCCAATAAAAAAGGAGAACGCTGAAAATGCGTTCTCCTTTTTTATTGGATGTGATTTAAAATGGTCTTTATGACCTCACCCCCCGCCCCCCTCTCCAATGGCATTCTTATCAGGGAATGCTAAGAGTACTCGCTGGGGTTGTGTCAAAAGCCTCGCCAGTGAAAATTCGACCAAAGAGTGCCGAATAATGTTTGGCGCTGGCACTAAAGTTGTCAACTTTTAAAAAGTTGACAACTTTTTACATTACTTTTGGCAACAATAATTTGGTGCGAAAAAACGAATTCCTTCTACAAAGACTTTCGACAAAACCCGGTCGGGGCTCTCTCACCCTCTCACCTCTAATAAAAAAGGCGTAGCGTACATGGTGTACGCTACGCCTTTCTCACTTCTCACCTCTCACTTCTCACCTCTAGTACTGCCAGAGGTCGTGCTCGAAGTTAAAAATATCGTTTTTGATTCTTTCAGACTCCATCAGCATATCCACACCCTGTACATAATCGTCGATTTTACGGTCGTGTACGTTTGATTCCTTGTAGATATAGCTGGCGAAATAGCGCATTTCAAACATATCTTCCCAGGAGATTGTGGCATTGGTATTGCCACCCAGGGTAAATACGCGGTGACGGGCGAACATTTCGCGGGCCTGTGGGTAGTACACCCAGAACATGGGTTTTTCAAAACGGAAGTTGCCTTCATTGTCCGTTACGTCAATCATCGGTGCAATACCGAGGATGCGCACCTGCAATTGAGAAACTTCTTTGTCGAAGAACCAGATTTCCTTGATACGGAAGCGTTTTACATTTTCCCAGTTGACGTCGTTGCGAACGATAGCCACCTTCTCTTCGTAGGTTTCCGGGTCGAACGTAACAACAGTATCCGTTTTGGACAGTTGCGACAATACGTCGTCGGTACTCATACGTTTTTTAAATTTTGCACCGTCTTCATCGGTGGTATACACCGGCAAATCGCCTTTAGAGGCTGCATCGGACAAAATTTTGAAGAAAGGCTCTTCCGGGTACGCAAATGGAAGATTCATTTTTTCGCGTACGTCGATCACACGCCAAACGCGTTTTTCCCAGAAGATATCGCTTTCGCGCACCGGCTGGTAGGAAAGCACTTTGCGCTCCAGCATGATTTCTTTTTTCACCACGTCATCCAGCGGCATTTCACCCGGCTCTTCTATTGTGATTTCTTCAGAAGGTTCGGTAGTCTCAATTTCTTCGGGGTCTTGGGCCAGCAGTGTTGTTCCGGACAGGAACATCAACAGGCATAAGCAAGTCCATTTCATAAAAGTTTGCATGACTCGCAATTGGATTGTTGAGTGATGAAAAATGTGTTTAGTAAGGAAGAAGAAGTCTTCAACCGGCTAAGAAACGCCGGTTGAAGACTAATATTTTTCTCTTAACGAATCTTAATAGCGATAGAGCCGATATTACGGGCTGCAATGTCGCCGGGGCACTTACATTTAATATCGTCGAAGAAGTAAGCATCGCCTGGTTTGGCTTTGTTTACCATGTCCGCCGCTTGTCCGCCCCAGCGGGCGCCGCTGTTGCTGACAACAATCGGGTCCTGACGTTTCGGGTAGTAAGTGAATTCAAAACCCACCATATCGCATTTTGCATCGAAGTCGAAGTTCTCGAGCACGGCAGAAATACCGCCTTGCGCTTTGAACTCGCCGTTGCCCAACTGGCCGCCTTTGTACTTACCAAGGCGTGGAGCGGGGTCAGGGATACGTTTTACACGATAGTTGAAGGTTTGGGATGCACCGCCGCCGGAAACCGTCAGTTTGGCTTCGCCGGGTGTGGTAGCACGAACGTTGAATTTACCACCGCCCGAAGGGCTAACAGTAACGCCGCTGGCAGAAACGCGCACTTCATTGGAAGAAACACCGGCAGCGGAAACGCTGATCGGGTTGTCTACACCAATATAGAACACGTTCATTTTGTCGAGCGATACGGCTACGGAACGTTGACCAACTTCGTATTTGAAATCTTTAGAGAAATTCTCTGTTTGGCCGGTCAGCGGGTTTTTTACGTTGATACTTACTTTGTAAGAGCGTTCGCCCACGCCGCTGGTGGACGTTTCGTAACGTGCAATACCATCTTTCAATGGAAGATTGCTGCCACCAACATTAATGCTGATATTGTCAGCAGAAGAGCTGTACGCGCTTAGGAATACATCAGCAACATATCGGTCACCCGAGATGACATAACTCTTCTCGGCAGAAACAGCCGGAGTAAATTTGTCGAATTTGATGTCTTCTCCGCCTACTTTTTTGGCGCAGAAGTTCAAGATTGCTGTTGCGGAGTTTTTAGCATCCGACTGCATTTTACCCAGAATCGGGAAAACGGCAGCCACAGGCATTTGTTTGAACTTAAACTCAGGCCAGTTTTTAGACTTTGAATTGGCGGGCAACTCTTCCACCATCAGGGGAAGCGCCGTTTCCACACTTTTATCGTTATCGGCGAGTGCAAGCAATTTCTGGCGGGTCTCGTTGATTTTGTCTTCGATCTCCTTACCCTTGTTCTCATTGATAAAATAACGGGTGGTCACATCTTTATTGCGAATATCCATCGGAATGTCGGGGTCATTCTTGGAAGGACCTTTTCCGAGATCGAATACCTCTTTGCGGATGGTTTCAATATAAGCAGTAAATTCGTTGGCTACGACTTGAGCCTCTTGAGCGTTTTTACGATACTTCTCGTTGCTTTCGTTGCGGTATGCATCTGCCTGCTTGTCTATGCTTGCCATCAGTTGAGCGTTGTTGTTTTCAACGATCGTACGGCTGGATTTCAGGCCCTTATCGAGCGAGAAGAAAGCATTCATTACCTCGGCAGATACGTTGAGTGCCAGCAGCGCGGTCAACACCAGATACATCAGGTTGATCATTAATTGCCGCGGCTCCTTTGGTATTGACATAAGTCTTTACTTTTTGATTGTGAAATAGGAAATGGACATCAAAAATGCGCGAAAATTATTGACGACCGATGTTGGCCATAGCAGCCAGCATATTGCCGTAAACAGTATTCAAAGAACCGAGATTCTTATTCAGAGCACCCAGTTGATCTTTGTATGATTTTACATCTTCGGCAGACTTAGCCATGTCGGACATAGCCTCGTTCATCTTGGTGTAGAAGTTGCTCATGCTTTTGATTTGCTCCTGTGTACCGGAGAAATCAACTTCCTGCAACGATTTCAGTGCGCTCATGCTTTTCGACATAGACTGCAATTCGGTCAGCATACCGCCCAACTGGCGTTCTACCACGTCGCCGTGCAATGGAACAATATCAGGATTGTTAGCAGCACCGGCAGTTAATGGTTGCAGGCGTGCATCGTAGTCGTCGAGACCCGGGTACAGTTTGTGCCAGTAGTAATCCGGTTCTGGTCCGAGGATACCCAGCATCAAGAAGATGATGGCTTCCATGGTAAGACCGAAGATGAGGAGTTCAGAGGCATACTCCCAGCTTTCGAGTTTGAAAAGCGCGCCAATCAGAACGATAGCGGCGCCTACGCCGATGAGCAGATTTTTGAAATACTTGAATGACTTTGATTTGACGAAACTCATTGTTTTTAAAACTTTTTAGCAGATGACAAAAAGGTTCAGAATTGTTAAGGCTTTGGCGAAAACGCCGCAAAAGTAGCAATCAATCATTAACTTATCCGAAGAAAATTTTGCTTGAAAAAATATATACCTCCACAATTGTCTGCTGTTGGCAGATTTTAGGAGTTGTATGTCAGGCGAACGCCATTTACCAAACTTTTATGAGGAGGGAGAATGGCATTTTTCGTGTTTGGTGTTTCGTGTTTGGTGTTTCGGTTGCGTATGAACAGTCGCTTATCCGAAACACCAAACACGAAAAACGAAAAACGCAAACTAGAAGTCGTTGATAGAGCGACCGAGGAAGGTCAGCACACAGCGGAATCCAATATAGCATTTGGTTGTATCCTGGTATTCCCAGGAGCGGGTACCGGTTTGCATAAAGAATGCAACATCTTTCCAGGAACCTCCGCGAATAACTTTGCGTTTGGCGGTTTTAGGATCGTCTTCTTTGGCGTCTACCCGAATATCGGAGTTCAGGTCATGAACGAAAGAGTACGCGTTTTCGAAGTATGCTGTTTCAGTCCATTCAGCCACGTTGCCGGACATGCAATACAGGCCGTAATCGTTGGGGTAGTAACCATCGGCTTTCACCGTGTACAAACCTCCGTCTTCAGCATAGTTGCCGCGACCGGGTTTGAAGTTAGCCAACAGGCAACCTTTTGCATTGCGGGTGTAGTAGGCGCCCCATGGATATGGCGCTTCTGCGCGACCGCCACGAGCGGCATATTCCCATTCAAATTCTGTTGGAAGGCGGAAATCTTCCGTGTTGACATCGCCGTCGGAATACATATCCCAGACTTTGCCGCGCCAGTAGCAGAATGCTTTGGACATTTTCCAGTTTACCCCGACCACAGGGTAATCGTCAAAAGCAGGGTGCCAGAAGTAGTTCCGTGTCATCGGCTCATTGTAGGAATACGCAAAATCGCGGATCCAGCTGAGCGTATCGGGATAAACCCGCACTTTTTCTTTGTGGATGTGGCTGGTACGATTGCTGTTGCGATCGTGCGCAGCGCGCTGCCAGTCGTACCACTGGTATTCAAACACCAGTTTGCTGACGTCCAGTTCTTTACGACCGGCAAAACGTTCGTTGCCCTGGTAGTAAAGGTCTTGCAATTCTTCAGCGTTGTCTTCCCAATCGACATCCTCTTCCCAGTCAACCAGGGGTTTGTCGCTGTCGCCATCGTCTTCGATAACGTGTTGCAGGGTTTCATGTGCCAGGGAGTCGGACACCCACTTTACGAATTGGCGGTATTCGTTGTTGGTGATCTCCGTGTCGTCCATAAAGAAGCCCTGGATAGAGATGGACTTCGGACGTGCGACCAGGGATTTGCTGAGGTCCTCATCGCCGGAGCCGATGTGAAGCGTACCGGAAGGTACGTACACCATACCGTAAGGATTAACGCCGCTCCATTTTGGGCGACTGACGACGCCGACCAGTTGGCCGCTTTCTTTCCGACCGCATGATGCGACCGCAGCCGCAAAGAAGAGCAATAGCAGAATAGATTTCTGTAGTTTTTTCATGTTAAACACCCGTGTTTCCTACTTTAATTGTTGTTTCTGGAAAAAGTGGTCGTAAAGGTAGAAGTTTAAATTCTATGCGAAAAAGTTTTCCAAATAAAATTGGCTGAAATGCAATAGCAAGACTCTAAAAGCAACAGACAAACGTCTTTTTAACTTTTCATTGTATCCAAGCCAATTTTTTTTATCGCCTTTGTTCAAATCGCGGGCAAAAATACTTTTAAACTGGCTTATCCGTGCATCAATTGATAAATTTACAAATACGATGCCGAATTTTTTTTCAAAGGCGCTCAAAAGAAGCGGGGATTGTAGATTACCGGGGGTAATTTGCCTGCCCCGATCTGTTTGTTCAGGTTATACCGGATGAGTAGTTCGTGGCTTCCCCGATTGGCTACATTCAGTGCCGAAAGTGGAATATCGAACGCGTAGGCCAGTATGGTTTTTTCGTTGAGTTTGACGCCTGCCAGCAAAACAGCGGCATCTCTTGATGTCTTTGTAAAGCCCCTAAACGATCCGCCGGCAAAGATATTTTCCCGCCAGCGCGCTACAAGCGAAATTTCTGATTGTGTCTCGGCTATGTCAGTTTTAACTAAAAAAGCGGGCCGAAGCGTCAGATCGTCACTGATGTCAAAGGAATATGTTAACGATGCATTGTAATGTGAAATTGTTTGCAGCCGGAAAGTTCCGTTTGTCGTGGTCGACCGAAGTGCGGGGGCATAAACCGGCTGCATAGCCAATCCGATTTCCAATTTATTTAATTGGGCAAAAACGCCGATTTCAAAAATCGGTGTGCCGGCCCGAACGGTGCCTTCCGACAGCAGTACATCGTTGTGGCTGAAGACGGGTTCTACATAGGTGCCTTCCGGCGCGCGCAGTTTGCTGCCATCCAGCGCATATTGCAAATAGCCGCCGCTTACCCCGAGCGACAATAAACTGTTCCGGCCCAGTTCCATCTGGTAGTTGTAACTCAAAACCGCCTGGGTAACCGAGTGGGCGCCAATGACATCGTTGTCGACCCGCAAACCCACACCGCTGTTGATGACATACAGCGGCATGTGCGCATTGATATGCTGCGTAACGGGTGCGCCTTTCAAACCAGACCATTGCTGCCGGTAAACGCCATTGACGATCAGGGAGTTTTCCAGGCCTGCATTGGCAGGGTTGTACGCGTATGGATTGAGCATATACAAGCTGTACTGCGGCGCTTGTTGCGCGACAGACCAACCCGACATACACAATAATATATAGGTAATGGTCTTTCTCATATCATTGAGTATCTGAAGATTTGAGGATTCGAGTATTTGAAAGATTCGAGTATCTGCCTTGTAACTTTTGGTGATAGTAGGAGAAGGTAGTTGAATGCTCGTAACCTATTCAGTACTGTGTTATCTAAATTTTTGAATATTCGAGGATGCGAGTATTTGAGTATAAATGATTCGTTATCGGTCAGATACTCGAATACTCAAATCTTCGGATACTCAAAAAATTAGGCGACTATGTATTCTGTAAGAGACCTAAAGCTGCCAGTCAGATACTCGAATCTCCAAATACTCGAATACTCAATAAAAAGTCATCCAACCCGGTCACCGGGCGCTGACAACTGAAATCCCGACAAACATAAATCAAAGCATCGGTATCTCCTGCTACCTTTTCAGCCAATAAGGGCAAATCATCTGTAATTTGTTCAGAAGCGGCTATTACACTGTTTGGAAGGAAGAAACGTTGTATCGCCGCCGCCTTTTCGAATGCATTTTTTCCCAGCACAGCTATTTCATGGTACGGATGCACTTCCATCATCATGGCCAAGGCCCAACGCTCGAACGAACGCGGATACTTCCTGATGGCGTCTTCCACCCGCAGGAGCATTTGCCGCGCCATCTCCCGCCAATCTGTTCGTCCCATCAAAATGCCCAGCCTTTGCAGGTTGTGTACCATCGTACTGTTCCCGGAAGGTGTGGCATTGTCCTGCAAATCTTTTTTGCGCAAAACAATATCCGTCTGGTCGCTGCCTGTAAAATAAAAAAGGCCCGTCGCCGAATCGTAGAAATAACTCAAAACCAGGCGGGTATATTTTTCAGCCTGCCGTAAATAGTTGAGGTCGAAGGTAATTTCGTACAGATCAATCAGCGCTGCAATCAAAAAAGCGTAATCTTCCAGAAATGCGTCGTATTGTGCGTGGCCGTCTTTCCATGTATGCAGCAGGGCGCCATCAGCCGCGCCGGGTTTGGCAAATTTTTCGAGCAGGAAATCCATGTTGCGCGCGGCAGTCTGGCGATACGTTTCATCGCCCAGCACTTTGAACGCAGCAATATGCGCGGAACACATGAGGGCATTCCAGCCGAGCAATATTTTATCGTCCAGGCCCGGCCAGATGCGCTGCGACCGAACGGCAAACAGTTTTTCCCGACTGTGTTGCAAACGTGTTTTGAGTTCCGCTACACCTATATCATTAGCACTGGCAAACGCTTCGAAGCCGGATGGCCGCCAAATAATATTCTTTTCCTCCCAGTTGCCCGATTCGGTCACGCCGTAAAAAGCGCAAAACAGCTCCGATTCAGGGCCGAGTACCTGTTCGATTTCAGATTGTTCCCACACATAAAATTTACCTTCCACGCCCTCTGAATCCGCATCCTGCGCCGAATAAAATCCACCTTCAGGGTGCGTCATTTCCGCTGCCACGTAGCGGAGCGTTTCTTCGATGGTTTCCCGGTACAAACCGGCCCTGGCTGAGGCTCCCGGCGAATAAGCGGCATTCGCCTGCGCCCATTTACAGGCTTCCGAAATGACCGAAACCAGCAGCGCATTGTCGTACAGCATTTTTTCAAAATGCGGAACCAGCCAGGCCCTGTCGGTGGCGTATCGCGCAAAACCGCCGCCAATTTGGTCGTAAATACCGCCCTGGATCATTTTATCTAACGACAACAGGGCATGTTCGATGGCCTCGGGCTGAGGGCTGAAATAATGGTAATTCAGTAAAAAATGGATGGCCATGGTGGCCGGAAATTTGGGCGCGCCGCCAAAACCGCCTTCGAGCGGATCAAAATCCTGCTTCAGACGGTTAAAAATGGCGTCCAGATCGGACTGCTGAAAGGAGACCGAGCGCAGGTCTTCGGGCGCATCCGCGTTTTTGACAAACAAACCGTCGTTGCGTTCGATATGCCGCATCAGGTTTTCAGCCTGATCGATGGCTTTTTGCGGTTCTTTTTGCCAGATATTGCTGAGGTGTTGCAACAGTTGTATCCAGGAAGGCCTGTTAAATGCCGGGCGGGGCGGAAAATAGGTGCCCGCATAAAAAGGTTTGCCTTCCGGGGTGAGAAAACAATTGAGGGGCCAGCCGCCGCCGCCGGTGAGTATCTGGCAAGCCTCCATATAAATGGCGTCCACATCGGGCCGTTCTTCCCGGTCCACTTTGATGTTGATAAAGTGCTCGTTCATAAACCGCGCAATGTCCTCATTTTCAAATGATTCGCGTTCCATCACATGGCACCAGTGGCAGGTGGAATACCCGATGCTGACCAATATGGGTTTTTGTTCGGCCCGGGCGCGTTCAAATGCTTCCGGTTTCCAGGCATACCAGTCTACTGGATTGTGTGCGTGTTGCAGCAGGTATGGAGAGCGTTCGTGTTGGAGGTAATTCACTATTAGTTATCGGTTATTAGTTATCAGTGTTGATAATCAGGCATTTACAAAGAACCAGATTCCAAAGGTATAGTTTTACATAACTCAATAAAAAAAGTCTGCCCTGCATTGCGCAGAGCAGACACATCAAAACAAAACGAAAAACCAACTTTTATTTTACCAGACGGGGTTGGGAGTGGGATATTGGGATATTATGATATTAGGATATTATGGTATTGGGATATTGGATAATTTATTGGTAATCGACCTATTGGGTGATAATATCTCAATATCATAATATCCCAATATCTCACCCAACTCAACCGTCAGTTTTTGTTTTAAGCCGTACCGGAATCACCCGTGCTTTACCGTCGCGTATGACGGACACCTCCACTGTTTCACCCACTTTAGAACGACCGATGTACTCCATAAGTTCTGAAGTGGTTGTCACATTTTTGCCATTTACTTTCGTAATGATATCTTTTTGCAGAATTCCGGCCAGTGCGGCAGAACCTTGAAGGTCTGCCACTTCCACTACTGCAACACCTTTCGAGTATTCGATATTGAGTTCGCGGGCGACACTGGAATCCATCGTGGCAATATTCACACCGAGGTATGCGCGTTTGAAGGTGCCGTATTTGATCAGGTCGTCGGCAATCCGTTTGACCAGGTTGACCGGGATGGCGAAGGAATAACCTGCAAACACACCTGTCGGGGTAGCAATGGCTGAATTGATGCCAATCAGCCGGCCCTCCACATCTACCAGGGCGCCGCCGGAATTACCCGGATTGACGGCAGCATCAGTTTGAATAAACGATTCGATGGCGCGCCCGCCTTTAATAATGTCGATGTCCCGCGCTTTTGCGCTGATAATACCCGCTGTAACGGTGGAAGTCAGGTCGAACGGATTGCCTACGGCCAACACCCATTCACCTACTTTTACATCATCGGAATTGCCTATTTCGATAGCGGGCAGGTCTTTGGAGTCAATTTTTATCACGGCCATATCGGTGCTTTCGTCGCGGCCCACCAGCCGCGCCTTGAACTCGCGGTTGTCGTGCAGGGTCACTTCAAACTCGTCGGCAAATTCCACCACATGGTTGTTCGTCAGGATATAACCGTCTTCGGTATAAATCACACCGGAACCGGTGCCTGAACGCGGCTGTTGCTCATATTGAAAGCGCTGTCCGAAGAAATATTGAAACGGATCGACAGACCGTTGATTGCGTTGGCGCTGCACCGCCGCTTCCCTGCTTTCCGTAGCTTTGATGTGCACAACGGCATCCATGGAACGCTCCGCTGCTTTTATGAAATCAAAAGGAACCGGCGCAGCGCCAAAATTCGCCTGCCGGACATACGAAGTTGTCTCAGGAATTTGAACGACCTGTGGTTTTTCGAGCAATTTTGCTGCACCAAGTGTCATCAGGCCACCGGCAGCGCCAGCAAGAAGTGTGGACCAAAATTTATTCATAATGCAAACTAATTGAAAATTATGGGTGAATAACTTTGTTAAACGAGATGGCTAAGAAACGCATGAAAGGCATATTTGCTGCCGGAAATGAACATTTTAACGTCCTGTTAACCAGCAGAGGCGTCTACGCCTTTTGGTATAAAAGCAGGGTCTGAAACGTCAAAATTTTGCGTCTATGATAAGCCCGCTTACCTTCGACCGACCAAATACAGTTTTTGACCGACCAACACCGCTGATGAAGCGTTTTTTAGAAGAACCGAACGCGCTGGAGAAACTCCTTCAACCGGAAAATACCCTGGAGGAACTGCTGCTTACCATCCCTGAATTTCGATACGGGTTGTTGTGGGGCGAACCGCGTTATGGCCACCCCGAAGGCCGTGTATGTTTCCATGTCCGGGAGGTATTTAATAATATAGACCTGATCACTGAACTGTCAGCGGAGGACAGGCGCAGGTTGCGACTGATCTCCCTGGCACACGATACGTTCAAGTATGCGGAGGATCGCACCCGCCCCCGCGACTGGTCGAAACACCACAGCCTGCTGGCCCGAAATTTTATGGAAAAGTATACCGATGACCCTGTCATTCTGGACATCATCGAAACCCACGACGACGCTTATTACATCTGGCTGGACGCCCGGCACGATCAAACGCTGCCTGATACACGCCGCACTTCACTTGGCCTGCTGCTCCAGCGCATGGATTATTGCCTCCAGATGTATTACCTGTTTTTCAAGTGCGATACACAAACGGGCGATAAAACCCAGGCGCCGCTGAAGTGGTTTGAAAAAACGGCGCCGGGTATTCGGGTGGTGAAAATCAAGGAGTAATGTTTGGTGTTTTGCGGGCCTCACCCCCCGGCCCCCTCTCCAATGGGTGAGGTTAACCCACAAGTCAGGGTTTTTTGAAAAAAGTTGTAGTTCTTTGACAGACTGAAACCATCTAAAGTTATTTTGCTATGATTTTAGAACCAATAATACATCAACAGATGTT
>JALHMA010000020.1 GCA_022844265.1 Saprospiraceae bacterium
GTGTTTAGTGTTTGGGGGTGCTTCGCTCTTGGCCGTGTTTCGTGTTTCGTGTTTAGGGCGCTTCGCCCTTGGCCGTGTTTGGTGTTTAGTGTTTCCTATTTGGGACGCTTCTTTTAAGCCACCCACTGTCGCCAAAGGCGAAGCGTCCCAAACACTAAACACCAAACACTAAACACCGTCTTGCGTGTAGAATGCCAATATCGCCAGCGACAAAAACCCGGAGGTATAAAAAATATTCGGGACGGGAATAATCAGCAGGTTGAAAAACAAAACCAGGGTTATTTTAAGTGTGGCGATTCCAAAAAATGCGGCGTCCATCCGGTCGCGGAAACGCCAGAATAACAGCAGGCAAAGTAAAGGCGCGCCCAGTGTTGTCAGGAAAGTCAGGTTTTGCAGCATCGGCAAATCCCTCTGTTCCAGAAATTTAGCCATACCGAGGCTCTCTTCGATCGTCGGTTTTAATTTCCAATAATCTTCTCCCATGACTGCTTCCAGGTAGCGGCCCGGCAAAGCGCGAAATACGTCGAGGTAAAAAATGGCTTTGGTAATCAGCATTAAAAAAAGGCCCGTAACCAGCGAAGTACCTGCAATTTGCAGGGCTTTTTTGCGGGATTCAAACAACCATACATACAGTCCGAAAAAAGGAATCCATGCCAAAAGGCTTACTCTGGATAAAACGCTCAGGGTCAATGCAATACCAATGAGCCAGGGATTCCCAAGCCACAAAGCCCAGGCAAGAAAAACGTAAAAGCCGATCACCACGCCTTCGTCGGTCATGGAAATCAGGATCGGATCCCAGTGCAAAAAATTAGCGAACATGGCTAAGGTCGGGATCAGAACCAGTAGACTCCATCCGCTCCATTTTTTCCCGGCAGGCGGCCACAACAACACCAGCGCACTGCAAGCCAGCAGGAAAAAAACGGTGGTCCAGCGTGGATCAAACTGCCAGATGACCGAAGGAATGTAAGGCATCCACATGGCCGGCAGGTAAATCGGCTGCATGCCGCCCCAGATTTCAGGAATGATCGCGTACACTTCCTGCCCGTCCACAAATCGCTGCGACATGACCTGCATAATGGGCAATACATCGGAAATATGATAATCGACCGGCGTACCCGCCATTATTTTTTTGGAAGTGACAATGGTTTGAATGACAAAATACCCGAATACCAATGCCATAAAACCCCAAACCGCCCGGGGCACTCCCCTACCCGATGCGGGTGGCCGCCGGTCGACCTTCCACAAAGGAATAATGCCGATAGCGAGTCCCAGCAACATATAAACAACAGATACGGTGCCGCGATCATACGTACGCAGCCAGTACACCTGACATAGTATTTCCAGAACAGTCAGTACAAACAGTGCGGCAAGCGCCAGGTAGTAATTCCGATACGGCATGTGGCTATTCATTGATCGGGCAAAAATGGCAAGATTTTGCGCCATAGCGTATACTTTTTATTCAATGCGGTAAATCGGCAGGCCGCAATTCCTCCTGGTGCGCCCAAAGTTCCCGAAAAGCCGGGCTGTTTTCCAGCAATTCCGGCAAAGTTCCTTCGTCTGTCACACGTCCTTGCGAAAGCACGTAAATGTAATCGAAACGGGTAAGCAAATGCAGGCGGTGCAGGGCAGAGACCACCACTTTGTCTTTCATTTCGGCAAACATCCGTTCGTAAATACGCGATTCCGTTTTCGGGTCCACGCTGCTGGTCGGCTCGTCGAGCAGGATGATCTGGCTATCCTTGGCTGCAAACAGTCCCCGCGCCAGCGCCAGGCGTTGCTTCTGGCCACCGGAAAGATTGACACCTTTTTCCACGATATTGCTTTGCAAACCTTTTGGTAGTTGTTCCAAAACCTCGGTAAAATGCACCGTCTGGCAAATAGCAGCCAGTTCTTCCTCTTCATACGGAAGCCCGAGTGTAATGTTGTACGCGATGGTATTTTCAAAAATCTCAGGCTCCTGCGGGAAAAGGGTGACGCCACCGGCAATCAAATCGAGGCCTTCTTTAGGCGTTCCGTCTATCAACATCCGGGTTCCTGCATCCGGCTGATACAAACCGCGCAACAAAGCGAGTATGGTACTTTTCCCGCTTCCACTTTCACCGATCAGGGCAATGCGTTTACCGCGCTCGAGCCGCAGGTTTACCTGATGCAAACCGGGGATGGGTTTTTCCTTGCCACCTTCGCCAACTTCTGAATCTTCCGTTCGGTGTGCAAAGTTTAAATTCCTGATTTCCAGCACTTTCCAGTCTGCTGGAAGGCTTTCGTCCGACTCCGGCAAGTGGTGTTCTTTGTAGGCTTCCAGCACATCAAACGCCGAACGCACATCCGTGTGGTGGCGCACCACATCTGTGTACAGGTACGCGACATTGTGAAAAACGCTGGTGAATTTTTCCACATAACCAACCAGCATTACCAATCCGCCCAGCATAAATGTTTCGCCCGGTTTCCAGTTTTGCCACACGTAACCGATTAAAATTACCGCATAAATCAGTCCGACCAGCATATCGGTAACAAACCATTTCCACTCGTTCACCGCCACATTTTTTTTGAAGGGCGGCAGGAGTTCCATCACTTTTTTGAACAAACCCGCTTCCATGCGTTTTTCCAACCGCAGCGAAATTACCGTGAGTATATTGGACAAACTATCGAACAAAGTAGCCGAAACCGCGCTTTCCCGTTCATTGATTTCACGTTGTGTTGCGATAAATGGTTTGTCAAAAATCAGGATGATCCATACCACCAGAGCGCCCATCGCTACCGCCACCAGGCCGAAAACCGGGGCGAAATAGACCATAGCCGCAAATGAAAACACAAACTTGAAAAACGTGTGCAGGTATTCGAATCCGTTCTGGAAGAAGTCGCGCAGGGCCTCGTAAGCCTTCCGAATCCTGTTGATCGTGGCGCCGGAGTGATTGTCCTGGTGCCAGCGCACGGGCAGGTACAGGGCTTTGTGGTACAATTCCTGGAGAAAATTGCGGCTCAGGTGGAATGCCAGTTCCCGTTCCATCAGCCGCGCCGGACCGTGAAAAATCCAGTCCAGAAAACGAATGCCCAGAAAGACCAGGCCATACCAGACAGCATACGTCAGCACCCTTGAACTGTCGCGCTGCACGGCATTGATAAACATGCCCCAGACAATGGGATACATGGCTATGGCAATATTGCTGAGCATAAACATGCTGTACACCAGCAGGTAGCGGCGTTTCTGGTTGTGCGCGTATTTCCAGGAAATGGCTAATAGTGACAGGTAGGGATTGCGCCGGTCGGTGTTTTTGTTGTCCATAACGGGGATGTGAGAAAGCGGAAAACTGTTTGGGGGTCGAAAAGGTTCCGATTTACGCAGGAATAATTGCGACGCAGATGCTGGCGCTGTCGCGCCCGGTTCCCTCGTAGAGTTAATGGCAACGCGGATGACGCTGATAACGCGGATTTACGCGGATTTTCCCCTCGTAGAGTTGACGGATTTCCCGCTTTTGTAACTCTACGAGGGGAAAATCCGCGTAAATCCGCGTTATCAGCGTCATCCGCGTTGCCATTAACTCTACGAGAGAACCCGGCGCGTAAGCGCAAGCGCCGGCTGCGGCACAATCTCCCCTTTTGTCACCCCATTATACCTGATAACGACCGTCGACTCCTGCAGCACAATCTTATTTTCCGCTTCAAACAATTCAAAATCAAAACGCAGCGGCAACACCCGGAACTTTGTATTTTCATGCGCCAGTCCCATATCAGCCATCAGCCTGTTTTTGACGGAGCGGTCAACCTCCTCTAAAAACATCGTCTTGGGATTGATTTTGAAATACAGGTAATAATCCAGCGCAATAAGTTCTTTTAACACGGCATCCTTGGCGTAATGCTCTGATACATAATCATAAATGATGTCGTATACATCTACCAGCACGTATTTGTAAAAATCTTTTTTCTCTCCGAACCATTCGCCGAGGCCCAGCAGAAAATCGAAAATGCTGTAATGCGCCGTCACGTATTTCAGGGTGTAAAAAGTCCTTTTTTTATTCCAGTAAATTTCCAAAGCGTGTTCCAGCAGTTCAATCCGGTGCAATTCGGCCCTGGACAGGTACTTGCTTTCAATGATCTGGTAAGGTGGGAGCGGATCAAAAACGTAGCCATGTTGCGCGTGTTTGTACAACATGGGCGTTCCTTTCAGAAATTTTAAAAATCCCAGTTGCAGTTCTGGCGGGAACAATTGAAAAACCGTTTCAAAACTGTATTTGTTATCCTCCCACGTATCGAACGGCAGTCCAACAATCAAATCCAGGTGCATTTCCACTTTGTTCTCCAGGCGTTGGATAATAGACTTCGTTTTGTCAAAATTCTGTTTGCGGCTTACTTCGAGGTTTGCTTTCTGATTGACGGTCTGAATGCCGATTTCAAAACGGAACAAGCCGGGTGGCACATGGTCCTCGATAAACTGCATGATATCGGGGTGCAGAATATCGGCAGTTATTTCAAACTGAAATACATTCTCCGGGCGGTGGTGCTCCAGGATAAATTTGAAAATGTCGATGGTAAAATCCCGCTTGATATTAAAAGTGCGATCCAGAAACTTGATCACGCGCCCGTTTTGCATCATAAACAACAG
Source organism: Saprospiraceae bacterium (assembly GCA_022844265.1). GTDB lineage: Bacteria > Bacteroidota > Bacteroidia > Chitinophagales > Saprospiraceae > M3007. Next base: position 4,601 of record JALHMA010000020.1, read on the forward strand.
GGTGGATTTGATGCTTGCATTGGGCAGGTAACGCACTTTGTTGTCGAGGCTGGCCAGACAGAATTCGCATTTGTACGGACACCCGCGTGAGGTTTCGATGTAGAGGACTTTATTGGCTAAGGATTCCGGCGCATCATTGCGGTAAGGCATGATGTCCTCGTATGCTTTCAGGTCAAATATCTCCGATTGTGGGAAATAAACCACATCGCTGCCGTCTTTGCTGACAATATTGGGCACTTCGGACACCTGCGGATACGATTGCAAAAAAGCGCGGAACGGCGTTTCTCCTTCGCCGGTAATGATAAAATCGACCTCCGGCAAGGCAATCACATCCTGCCAGTCGTAACTGACTTCCGGCCCGCCAAGCAGAATTTTGGCGGCGGGGTTCAGCGTTTTTATCTTTCGCGCTACTTCCAGCGTCTGTGTGATATTCCAGATATAACAACTGAAAGCAACCACATCGTAAGCGCTGCAATAGGCCGCCACTTCGTCCTGGTCTTCTTTGATCGTAAACTCCTTCCAATCCAGACCGGGGTGGTCCTCATTGAGGGCATACAACAATCGGATGGCCAGATTGGTGTGGATGTATTTGGCATTCAGCGTGGTGAGTAAAACCGTCATGGTGTTGCTTGTAGCTTGCAAAGGTGCGGAAAAACGTACTAATCCTGTTGTTCTGTTGCGTTCTCCGTCGGCGCTCCCGCAAAATAAGCCGCCAGTTTCGCCGCTGCCGCTTTACCTGCTACCTGAAGAACAGTGGCCGCATCCGCCTCTTTTAACCTCGTCAAAGAACCGAAATGCAGCAACAGTTTTTCCGCTGTTTTGGCGCCGATGCCTGGTATTTCCGTCAATTCTGTTTTGATAAAATTTTTACTGCGCTGGTTGCGGTGGAAAGTGATACCGAATCGGTGGGCCTCGTTGCGGGCCTGCTGGATCAGTTTGAGCGATTCCGATTTTTTATTAATCAGGGCAGGCACCGGGTCGTCGGGGTAAAAGATTTCCTCCAGCCGTTTAGCGATGCCGATGACCGTCATTTTGCCTTCCAGCCCCAGGGCGCGCAGGCTTTTCATGGCGGCGCTGAGTTGTCCTTTGCCGCCGTCGATGATCACCAGTTGCGGAAATCCCTGTTCCTCGGCCAGCAGGCGTTTGTAGCGGCGATACACCACTTCTTCCATGCTGGCAAAATCATTGGGGCCTTCCACGGTTTTGACATTGTAATGGCGGTAATCGCGTTTCGAGGGTTTGGCGTTTTTAAAGACCACACAACTCGACACCGGGTTGGTGCCTTGCAGGTTGGAGTTGTCAAAACATTCGATCCAGAGCGGCGCTTCTTCCATGTGCAGGTCGGCTTGCAGCGTACGCAGGATACGTTCCGCGCTGGTTTGTTTGCCGGTGGCATTCATGGCCTGTTTTTTCTTTTGCAACAAGTGGTACTGCACGTTTTTTTCCGAAAGTTCGAGCAGTTTTTTCTTGTCACCGATTTTTGGAACCGTTATAATCAATTCACGGTCAGGCATTTCCATTGGAAAAGGAACAATCAATTCCCGGGTAATGCTATGGAAACGTTCGCGCAAAATCTGGATCGCATATAAAAGCAGCGTCTCCTGATCTTCGTCTAAATTTTTGGTGAGCGTAAGGGTGTACGTATGAATAATGGCCCCGTTGACCACTTTCAGGTAATTGACAAAAGCCTCTTTGTCGTCATCGGCAATGGCAAACACATCCACATCGTGGATAGCGGGATTGACCACCGTACTTTTGCCCTGGTAGTCTTCAAACAGTGCCAGTTTATCTTTGGTCAGTTGCGCCTGTTCGAATTGCAGGTTTTCGGCATAGCGCTGCATTTCCTCCTTCAGGTGGCTCTTTACCGCAGCAAAATTGCCTTTGAGCATGTTTTTAATCTGCTCGATTTTGTGGTTGTACGAAGTCTCCGATTCGAAGCCCACGCAGGGCGCCGCACAGTTTTTAATATGGTATTCCAGGCAGGGTTTGAACTTCTTTTTATCAATATTTTCCTGCGAAAGGTTCAGCGTGCAGGTGCGCAACTGAAATAATTTTCGAATCAGTTCGCTGATCTGGTCAACCCTGAATTTGTTCAGGTAAGGGCCGAAATAGATCGATCCATCGCGAAAAATTTTTCGAGTGGTAAACACACGGGGAAATCGCTCGGCTTTGATGCAGATGTAAATCAGCGGCGATTTCTCATCCTTCAGCATCACGTTGTAACGCGGCTGGTGTTTTTTAATCAGCGAGTTTTCCAGTAGCAAAGCATCGTGTTCCGTCTCCACAATCATAAACTCTATGTGGTTGGCATTGCGCACCAGTACCTTTGTTTTCCCGGTATGGTTTTTTTTATCGCCGAAATAGGACGCTAAACGATTGCGGAGGTTTTTTGCCTTACCTACGTACAGAATGGTACCGTCCGGATCTATGTATTTATAGATCCCCGGAGCGGTCGGAATGGTCTGGGCAAATGCTTTAAACTGTTCGTTGGTCATGCAAGCGCGAAGGTAATGCTGATGACCAGTTTGAACAAGATATAAAATCAGTTATGAGTTATGAGTTATGAGTTATGAGAGTTTCAGGCTGGCACGAGAGAGAATGTAACCTTTGTTTCCCATTCCAGCCTGAAACTCTCATAACTCATAACTCATAACTCATAACTCATAACTGATTTTACCTGATCAGCGTCACATCTCCCCTCATTTTTTCAATCGTCCCATCCACCAGTTCAAGTTCCATCATCCAGACATAGACACCCGGCAAGGCTAATTTGCCATCGTGCGTGCCCTCCCAGGCATTGGACGTGTCATCGGGCATGGCATTGCGTACTTCATGCACCAGATTGCCCCAGCGATCATACACCTGAAGCAGGTTGATTTGTTGCACAGCCGGGCCAAAATTGAGCGTAAAACGCCGGTTTCCATCCTGTTCTGCGTTCAAATGGATGATATTCGGCACATACGCTTGGATAATGCGCTGCACAGTGAGCAGGAAATCGTCGCTGGCCAAACAACCGTTTTCATCGGCAACAGTCAACCTGTAATGATAAGAACTCAGCGGCCGCGCGACAGGGTTGGGGCAGTCGTTACAACTCAGGTAAGTGGTGTCGTTCCAGGCATATCGCAACGGGGTAAAACCCGAAGTTTGCACTTCAATAGTAAGCGAATCACCCAGCAAAATGGCTGTGTCCGCCGGCAAGGCAATGATGCGCTGCGGCGGCTGGGCAACAAAAACAGGCAGGGTGTCCACACATCCGTACACATCCTGGGCATAAACGGTATAGTCGTCGGATGGCAGGTTGGGGTAATTCAGCCGGGGGGAGTAATTGGCCTCGTTCAGACTGAAAAGCAAGGTAGTATCGCTCGTAGCAATAGTGATCAGCCCGTTGCTTTCTCCGTAACAACGCACCGAATCCACCGCCACATCAAATAATATCGGTGGAAAAGCATCGACCGTTGCGGTGGTTGAAACCGTGCAATCATTGGCATCCGTTACGGTCAGTTGGTAACTGCCTGCCACCAGATTTCGCACGATGGAGCCGGTCGGGGCGCCGGGAATATCCCAGGCATAAGCAAACGGAGGCGCGCTGCCGGAAACGGTCAGTGCCAGTTCGCCTGTGGCTTCATTAACGCAGGTCGGCGTCGCGTCAATTTGTAAAATAATCGGATCCAGCACGGTCAGGTTAACCGTATGGGTGGAATCACAACCATTTTGGATGGCCGCAAAAGTCATGCGGTAAATACCTGTTGCATTGCGCGGAACGCCAAAAATATCCAGCGTTTCACCGGAACATATTGTCTGGTTTTCCGACGTTGAAAAAGTGTCCAGGGGCATTACCCGCACCAATACCGTGGAGTCGCATCCGGTAATTGCCGACAGGTTAAATATTTTCTCTTCTCCGGGCATCAGGTCGAATCCGCCATAAGGCAAGGTGGAGCCGAGGCAAACCGAGGTATCCACCTGAACATTAAAAGTACCGACTGTTGTACCGTACACCCGAACCTGTACGGTGGAATCGCAGCCGTTTATGGACTGAAAATGGAAGGTCTGGCTTTGTCCGGGGAAAATGGTCGAATCCGCCCATTCCACCGTGCGGCCAAAACATACTGTCGTGTCAATGACTATATTAAACGTATCATAAACAGTCAGAAACATGGTGTCGCGGTTGACACAACCGTTGTCGAAACCGGCGCGCAACACGATTTGCAAGGAACCGTTGGGGGAAACTGTCACCGCAGGGCAAGTATTACAATCCACAAAAATACCCGGCGACCATTGATACGCATCGAAACCACTTTCGCTGAGTGAAATGGTTTCTCCTTCACAAATCGCCTGGTCGGGACCGATATTGACAATTGTACTGCTGTCAATCGACACCACAACGGAATCCATTTGAAGGTTGCCACAAATATCCGTCACCGTCACGTTGAACTGTCCTATTTGCAATGCGGTAAAAGATGAGGCAACGGAGCCGTCCTGCCAAAGCCAGCTCACCAGGTCGGTTCCTGCGGCATTCAGCGTGATGGTGGTGTTGGCACAAATAGCCGTATCAGGTCCCAACTGAACAGGTGTTGGGTTGTAATCATAACGAAAAGCGGCAATATTGTTCAAAAACCCGCATTCTCCGATGCTGGTTACCGGAAAATCCTGCGCCAGGTTAAAAGGTGCGGGCATAGAATGGTCGTCATTCAAAATCAAAAAAACAGAATCATTGGCCACCCGCGGAATACGAAAAACAAAAGCCCTGCAACTGTCCGGCTGCAATCCAAGACCAATTGGTACGGCCCCGATCCATTGCGCTGCGCTGGTTTGCGGGTTGCCGCGATAGGCAGAAATGGGTGTCTGGGGCGGCAACTGATTGTCCCCGATATTGCACAACGTACCCGTCAGTACCAAGGAATCCCGGTCGCAAACCACACTTTGCAAGGTCAGTACACCATCCGGAGAAGGAAAAGTAGGATTAAAATATTGATTCAAAAAGGTATTCATCCGAAGGCTGTCGCCAATAATATGCGGGTTTTGCTGGTGGCGGGGAACAGACAGGTCGTCGTTGATATTCGTATTGAAATAAGCGTGTTGATTCCAGACCTGCCGGGAAGCAATGCCCGGCGTACCTACCGCTTCATAAGCGACCACCGTTCCGGTGTTTGCACTGCCGTTGGTGCCGCATTCGATGACAATTTCCGTTTGGCCGTCGGCGTCTACATCCAGGATCAGCGGGTTTTCAATGTGCGTGGCCGACAGACAATTGTCTTCCCAACTCACCTGACCCGTAGCGCCATTGATAATTTGTAAATGTGTTTGACCCCGGTACACCACATCCGCAGAGCCGTCGCCGCAAAAGTCGAACACACTGGAACAGGTGATAGACGAAACGTCGGTCGTCGGTCGGGTCCACATGATGGAAAAGTCGTTGCGCAAAGCGTACAGTCGCGGATACCCGACAAAACTGAGTTCCAACTTCCCGTCGCCGTTCAAATCGGCAATATTCACCCGGGATGCGCCATCAAACCAGTTGTTCAGTAATGGAAACTGGCGCAAAATCGTGGGCGTCTGAATGTCCCAGCAATACACGGTATTCTGGCTGCCCCTGCGCCCCTGCACAATCGCATCGAGGTCGCCGTCGCCGTCAAAATCGGCAATACTTGTATAACCGTCCGTAAAGGGCGGCGGGGCAGAAACAACTACAGCGACAGTGCCGGTAATCAGATTTACAGACATCACCTGGTTGCCTGCCACAATTTCAAGTCCGTCGCAATCCGGGCAGAAACTATCCGGCAACACATCCATGGCCACGGGCGAGCAAAAAGAAAATCCGTTGCCGATGCGCGCAGGGTGTTCTCCGGCGGAAAGCGCAGGCCCGCCGGAAGCCAGCAAGGCACCCGTTTGCCCGTTAAAAACCTGGTTGCCAATATTGATTTCAGCCCATCCGTCGTGGTCAAAATCGGCAATATTGGGCACTGCATAAGCATACCGGGTAAAATAGCCGACAATAGTTGGACTGGTGTATTTCAGGGTGCCGTCGTGTTCGTAGCAGCGCAGGCGCAAGTCGTTGGCCACAATGATCAATTCACCAAAACCGTCGTGGTCGAGATCCGCGATGGCCGGAGCGGTGCCCCCGGCAATGGTGGCGGGGCAGATGATTTCCACCTTTGTCGCGCCGGTTGCGCCGTCGATAATATAAATATTGTTGTTTTCAACCCGATAAGTCACAATATCGGGAATGCCGTCATTGTCCATATCGCCGGCCACCAGGGTAGAATACGTACCTGTTTCTGCCTGCCCTGTCCACTGAATGCCCAGTGAAATCTGGCCGCAGGGCGGGATGTAATAACAGTCGGCATTGCAGGTCGTGTAATAAAAGTCGTCGCACTGGCCCGTACAGGTACAATCCTGGTCATAGCAGTCGATCAGTCCGTCGCCGTCGTCGTCTATGCCATTGTTGCAATCTTCAACAGCCTGGGAATACGATAACAAGGGAAAAAGGAGCAAAAGAGAAAGTGTAAAAAGGAATGGCCGCAAATGGTACATTTTCAAAGTCATGGAAATGGGAGTCTGGTTTGTTCGGGCCGGTAAACGGCTGTACAGCACGTTTCTTGCACGGGTCGAAACGATTAACGAATGGTTATGAAAACGAGACTACGGCGGGAAATTCGTTTAAAAATGGCAGGATTAACCAAGTTGTGGTTACACGCGCCGTTCATTAAACGAGGGACAAACTTCGATATTTTTCCGGGGCTTTTTTTAATGTTTGTCATAAAAATTTCATATTATCTTGAATCATTCCAGATAAGGATACAAAAGTTTCAAATCCTCGTGTACATTTGCCCCGTTTAGAATTTGTCTACATAAATATAAAAACACTTTTACTCGATGAAATACATCAAATCTTCTCTTTTTCCCCTCTTTTTGATACTTATTCTTGCAACTTCCTGTAAAAAGGAAAAAGATCCGCTGAACATTCCCGCCCAGTATGACGGAGCAGCCTGGCAGGTGAATACGACCCTGCAATACGGCGTTCGCGCTCAACTCGATGCGTTGGTTACGGAAATCAAGAAGGGCCGAACCACTGGCGTTACGCTGGATTACGCTATCCTTTCCCAACTTTACAATGCCGGAACGCCCAGCCTGAAATCCCTGACGACGAGTTATTACGACGGTCGCCTGGATGGCGCCGGCAACTGGTTCGACGAACTTGCAAAAGCCAGCGGAACGGTGTATACGCCAGGTGTTCCAACCGGCCAGGGCGGCGCTTTTGGCGGTTATTTGTTTGATGAAAACGGCCTGGAATTTGAACAGCTGGTTGAAAAAGGCCTGTTCGGCGCAGCCATGTACCACCACGCCGTTACATTGATGCAAGGAGACATTACCAGCGAAAAAGCCGATCAGATACTTGCCATTTTCGGCGCGCATCCTGATTTTCCCAATACGCCGACCACTGCCAACACCGCGAATCCCGATAAATACTTAGCCAATTACGCCGCCCGCCGCGATAAAAATGACGGAAAAGGTTTGTATTCGCAGATCAAAACGAACTTCATCACAGCGCAGGCTGCCATAAAAGCAGGCAGCGATTACAACACGGAGCGCGATGAAGCGTTGTCTGCATTGCGCCTGAACTGGGAAAAAGTAAACTTCGCTACCGTGATTAATTATTGCCACAGCGTTATTTCCAAAATGAGTGCCACCAACCCATCGGATAGCGACAAATCAGCCTCCTTGCATGCCTACGGCGAATGTGTCGGTTTTGTACACGGCTGGCGCACGATCCCTCAAGCATACAGAACGATTACGGATACTGAAATTGACGAGGTTTTAACCTTGTTGAATGCGCCTTATAACGCAACACCGACGTCTTATAAGTTCATTACCGATCCATTGAATGAACTTCCCAAACTGACGCAGGTTATTCAGAAACTGAAAACACGCTACCAGTTCAGCGATCAGGAAATTGAAGATTTTAAAAAGAACTGGGTGGCTGAACAGGGACGTTAGTGTTTGGTGTATGGTTTTTGGTGTTTGGGGGTGCTACGCTTTTGGCTTTTGCCCAGTAATTGAATTTTCTAAATAGAACTGCATTAACAGGGGTTAAAACCCCGTAACAAGATATCTGTACTCACTCCCGGCTGAAGCCGGGAGTTATTGAAATTGCGTTTTGGGTCAATCAAAAATTGAGCGGCTTTTATCAATAACCATCGGCTTCAGCCGGTGGTTAGTCAACAAATGCTTTAACAGGGGTTTTAACCCCATTTATAACGCCCGGGGTATGATGCAGTTTTATTTAGAAAATTCAATTACTGGGCAAAAACCAAAAGCGTAGCACTTCCAAACACCATACACCAAAAACGAAACCACCGCCAAACACGAAGCACCCCAAACACGAAACACCACACACCAAACACACGAAAAAAAATGCGTCCATTCCAATTGCTCTTGCCAGCCTTGTTGCTCCTGTTCGCTTCCTGCGATACCAATAAAAACGGCCCGACCGATACTTTTGATCGCGGCGTCCTGCTGCAGAACTTTGCGGATAACCTGATCCGGCCCGCTTATAATGAGCTGCTTGACAAAGTATTGGTATTTGACGCGGCTGTATCGATCTTTAATACAGCACCTACCCTTGAAAATCTGAATGCCATGCAGACTGCCTGGCAGGAGGCGTACTACCAGTGGCAGTTTGCCAATGCCTTTAATTTCGGCCCCGCCGGCGAAAATGGATTACAAAAAGGTCTGATCGAAGAAATCGGCACTTTTCCGGCCAGTACAACTAAAATAGAGGCCAGTCTGAGTTCGGGCCTCTGGAACACGTCCGATTTCAACCGGGATGCGCGTGGCTTCCCTGCGATCGAGTACCTGATTTTCGGGTCAGCCGCTACCAGTGAAGATATTGTCACTGCATTTTCAAACAATCCACACCACAAGGCTTACCTGACTGCACTTTCCGAAAACCTGTCGGAACGTGTCGAAACGATGGTAAATGCCTGGAATGGAGCCTATTACACGGAATTTATCGGTAACAAAGGAATAGATGCAGGCAGCAGTACTTCGCAATGCTACAACGAGTTCGTGCGCAGTTTTGAATCTGCTAAAAATTTCAAACTGGGTTTGCCACTCGGTAAACGCCCGGGCCAGATACAAGCCGAACCACAATTGGTGGAAGCATACTACAGCGGCAAGTCGCTGGAATGCCTGCGCCTGCACCTGACAGCCATTGAAAATATCTGGTACGGGCGCAGCAAAAGTGGCCAGGACGGCGTCGGTTTCCGGGAATACCTGGAAAAAGTGGAAGGCGGTCCGGCACTGATTATCAGCACGGAAACCCAACTGGCAGCGCTTCACACAGCGCTGGCGGCTGTATCCGATACGCCTGCGTTGTCTGTTCAAATTACAAACGCCAACCCGCAGTTGGAAACCCTGTACACCGAATTCCAGAAAATGACGCGCTATTTCAAAAGCGACCTGTCTTCTTTGCTGGGCATTGCCATTACTTTCAGCAGCGGCGACGGCGATTAACAAGCATGAAAAAAATACAAACACTGTTTTCACGCCAATGGCTCGACGAGCCTGTAGGTATTACTCCATTGGTAACGTTACGGGTTGTATTGGGCGTCATGCTCTTATTCAGCACCCTTCGGTTTATGGCGCTGGGCTGGGTAGCCGATCATTACATTTACCCCAAGTTTCAGTTTAAATATTACGGGTTTGAATGGGTTTCCACTTTGCCGCCGACCGGCATGTACGCTGTTCATATTTTGCTGGCAATCAGTTCTTTGTGCGTGATTTTAGGTTATCGTTACCGCATTGCGGCAGTACTCCAGTTTTTACTTTTCACGTACACGGAACTCGTCGATCTTACCTATTACCTGAATCACTATTACTTTGTCAGTATTGCAACCGGGTTATTAATCCTGGTACCGGCAAACCGGGCTTTTTCGCTGGATGCCTGGCGAAAACCGGAGATCAGAAGTATACAAACGCCGCGTTGGAGCATCCTGATTTTTCAGGTACAATTAGGCATCGTCTACTTTTACGCAGGTATCTGGAAAATCAACTACGACTGGCTGATACTGGCTTTGCCGCTCAAAATCTGGATACCAGCCAACGACCAACTACCGCTGATCGGCCGGTTTTTTCAGGAAGCATGGCTGCCCTACCTGTTCAGTTGGTTTGGTATGTTGTACGATGTGACGATCGTTTTTTGGTTGTCCTGGCAACGCACACGGCTTTGGGCTTACGCAACAGTCGTTTTTTTCCACACGCTGACCGGGCTGATGTTTCAGATAGGGGTTTTCCCTTTGGTGATGATCGGCGCGACCCTGATCTTCTTTTCTGAAGAATGGCATACGCGCTTGTGGAACGGTCTGTGGAAAAGAATTCGCTCCTTTGGACTGGATGCACGGCCGCGTCCTGTTGAAAAAACGCCGGTTCAATCCCCTACCCATCGCCTTATCTTTGCCGCCCTTGCGCTGCATTTTACCTTTCAACTGCTGTTTCCGTGGCGTTATTTATGGTATCCCGGCAATATTTTCTGGACGGAAGAAGGATATCGCTTTTGCTGGCGCGTGATGCTGATGGAAAAAGCCGGCACAGCCACTTTTTTTGTGAAAGATGAAAAAACAGGACGGGAAGGTGAAGTGTTAAATGGTGAATTTTTAAATCCGCACCAGGAAAAACAAATGGCGATGCAGCCGGACATGATTCTCCAATACGCGCATTTTTTGAAAAAACACTACGAGCGCCAAGGTTTACAAAACCCTTCCGTACGGGCTGAAGTATATGTGACCCTGAATGCCCGACCCAGCAGGTTATTATTCGATCCGGCGCTTGACTTGAGTAAAATAGAAGACGGCTGGAAAACAAAAACATGGATATGGAGCGACAAGTAAGAAGGCAAAAAACAATCTATCAAATGGCAAAAAGGCAAAGTTTAGCCTGTTTATCAGTTCTTTCGATCCTTGTGGTGGCAGGATCTGGGCAAAATTTGCCGGCCCAAACGGTACAGGATACCCTGGCGCCACAGCAACTGCGTGAAATCACCGTGCAGGACAAAGCCAATAATTTTACCAATACGAACCTTCGGGGGGTGGAAAATTTCGGTATTTATTCGGGTAAAAAAACGGAAGTAGTGTCACTGGCCAATCTGACCGCTAACGTTTCCACCAATAATCCGAGGCAGATTTATGGCAGGGTGACAGGCCTGAATATCTGGGAAAGCGACGGCGCCGGACTACAACTCGGCATCGGCGGGCGCGGACTCAGTCCCAACCGGACCGCCAATTTTAATACCCGCCAGAATGGTTACGACATCAGTGCCGATGCACTGGGTTATCCCGAAAGTTATTACACGCCGCCTGCGGAAGCCCTGGATCGTATAGAAATCGTGCGCGGTGCAGCATCCCTGCAATACGGCACGCAGTTCGGAGGTTTGCTCAATTTTCGTTTCAAACGCGGGCCGCAGGACAAAAAAATTGAATTAACCAGCCGCCAAACGCTCGGTTCCTGGGGATTTTTCGGCTCCTTCAACAGCATCGGCGGCACTGTCGCTAAAGGGAAACTGAACTATTACGCTTATTTCCAGTACAAAACCGGCGACGGGTGGCGCCCCAACAGCCAGTTTGACTATCGCTGCGGCTATGCCTCTGTTGAATACAAACCGTCCCAACGACTTGCCCTGCAACTCGACCTGACCCGGATGGATTATCTGGCAAAACAACCCGGTGGGCTGACGGATAAACTTTTTCAGGACGACGCCCGGCAATCGGTACGCAGCCGCAACTGGTTTCAGGTGGACTGGAACCTCGTGGCATTGTCAATGAATTACACTTTTTCAGAACGCACCCGCCTCAACATCCGCAACTTCGGGTTGATCGCCGAACGCCAGTCGGTAGGCAACCTGGAGCGTATCAACGTCGCAGATTTTGGCGGGAACAGAACCCTCATCGACGGGCAATTTCGCAATGCGGGACAGGAAGGGCGTTTGCTGCACCAGTACAACTGGCGGGGGCTACCGCAAACGTTGCTGTTGGGATACCGGCTTTATTACGGCCATTCAACAGCCCGGCAAGGCGATGCCAACAACAGCAGCGGGCCTGATTTTTATTTCCTGCACCCCGACGAACTGGAAAACTCGGATTATGATTTTCCGAACCGGAATCAGGCGCTTTTTGCAGAACATGTCATCAATTTTTCGCCCAAATGGAGCCTTACGCCCGGACTTCGACTCGAACACATCAGCACGGAATCGGAAGGATATTACACCCGCCGTGTGCTGGATGCCGCCGGAAATGTCATCGTGCAGGATAAAATAGAAGATTCACAATCGCGCAACCGCAGTTTTTTGATTGGGGGGCTGGGCGCCAGTTTCAAACCCCGGGCATCCCTGGAATGTTATGCCAATGTCTCACAAAACTACCGGGCCATCAATTTTACCGACCTGCGCATTGCCAATCCCAATTTTGTAGTCGACAGCAATATCCGCGACGAACGTGGATTTACAGCAGATCTGGGTCTGCGCGGACAAAAAGCGGGCTTTTTCAGCTGGGAACTAACGGCTTTTTATGTGGCCTACAACGGTCGTATCGGTCAGGTGCTGCGGGCCGACCAGCCGCCGCTGTACAATGACTACCGCTTTCGCAGCAATATTTCCGACGCCCGAAACATCGGCCTGGAAGCATTTGGAGAAGTGGACATCTTGCGCCTCTTCGGCCATCAACCAAGCGCTACCCGCTGGACCTGGTTTGTCAATGCAGCTTTCGTGGATGCGCGATATGTCGATACGGATGACGCTTCCGTACGCAATAAAAAGGTGGAAATGGCGCCGCCGCTGATGTTGAGAAGTGGTACTTCGCTGCAAAACGGCCCCTGGCGCGCTGCCTTTCAGGCGGGATATATCGCTGCGCATTATTCGGACGCCACCAACGCCGAACGCACTTCCACAGCTGTGGAGGGTCGAATTCCAGCCTATCTGGTAGCGGATTTATCCCTGTCATACCAATGGCGCTTGCTACGCCTCGAAGGCAGTTGCAACAACCTGCTGGATGCGCGGTATTTTACCCGCCGGGCGGAGAGTTATCCGGGGCCGGGTATTATTCCTTCGGATGGAAGAGGGATTTATGTGACGCTGGGGGTTAGGATCGTGAGTAGTGAGTAGTGAATAGTGAATAGTGAGTGGCATCTCGTTAGAAGAGTATTGAGTTCTTTCTTCTAACGAGATGCCATTCACTATTCACTACTCACTATTCACTATTCACTATTCACTATTCACTACTCACCCTTCCACTCTTCTCACCCTCCCCGTCACCAGCGCGTCCAGGATATGGAATATGATGGGCGGTTTGTGCGCCTGCCAGCGAATATCGTTATAATCTTCCCCGAAATGCACGTAATGTTGCAGCCGGGCGTCGTGCATTTCCTCTTCCACGTGCTGACGGGTATTGATAATCGCTACCCAGCCGCCTTCTTCGTGTACTTCTTCCGCCCATTCGGCGTAATAGTCGTCGTCGGGCGATGCGTGAAAATTGAGTACGTTATCGCAGAAAATCGCGAATTTTGTGATGCCTTTGTCATAGAGCGGATCAATGACGCGGTGTTTGAGGAACATGACGTCATTGTGCAGCGTGTCGTTCCATTCACCGATCAGTTCGATGAGGGCGTAACCTTCGATATAGTCGGCAAACAGGATTTTTCCGTATAACGTAGAGGACCCGAAAGCGTCCCACTGCGGATGTATATAGAAATTATAGAGTTTGTGTGTGTATTGAAATTCATTGTACTGCCTGCCGAAGAAAGGGGAGTTTTTATCCTCCTCGGCGGTGTACAGGTCGCGCCAGCGAAAATATGGTTCTATATTATGCATGATGAAGGAGGTCAATTTGAACAGGCACCCGGCAATCTTTGGTAAAGGTACCCTTTTAGCAAAAACAATTGGAACAAGACATCTTTAAAATCGTTGTGACCGGGCCTGAATCTTCCGGAAAAACCTTGCTCGCCAGCGATCTGGCAGCAGCGCTGCAACTGCGCTGGACGCCTGAATTCGCGCGGTATTATGTGGCGCACCTGGGCAGGCCTTATGTACAGGAAGATTTAAAAACGATTTACCGGGGACAACAAATCTGGGAAAACTGGCGCCTGGAAAAAGTATTATCCGATTTGCAAAGCGCGCACGCTACCCTGCCGGCGCTGGTTTGCGATACCGACTGGACAGTCGTGCGGATTTGGGAAAAATATGTCTTTAACACACCTTCTATCCTAACGGTCACGGAATGGGAACAGGCAGAAAACACGTTTTACCTGCTTTGTAGCCCCGATTTCCCTTGGCAACCCGACCCCTTGCGCGAACACCCGGAGGAGCGCTGGCAATTGTTTGAATTGTACCAGGAATTGCTGCTGGAACGGCGGTTGCCACATTTACTGCTTCAGGGAGAACATGCAAGCCGATTAGCAACAGCCATAGCAGAAGTCCAAAAAATTTCCGCACCTTTGCGGCCTTAACTCATTGGGGTGCCGGTTCGATCCGGCTGAGATTACACCCATCGAACTTGTCCGGGTAATGCCGGGTAAGGAATGAAGCGGGTAGTGGCATCACTACACCTTCCGAAGCCCCTTCGGAAAGTGGATGTTTCACTCAATATGTTCTTTTTCAATGGTTCACAACCGGATTTTTCGTTTTTCTTTCCAGCGGTCCTGCGTATTTTTTGCAGTCTTGCATCTTTCCATTTCTATTTATTCCCAACAAATCCTGCCGGATACCATTGCATTGAAAACGGTGGTGATCCAGTCGACACGCGCCAGTGACAACCATCCGGCGCCACACAGCAATTTTTCGGCGGAAAAGATCGGGCAATCTTACCAGGCACAGGACATACCGATGTTGTTGAGCAGCGTTCCCTCCCTGGTGGAAAACTCCGACGCCGGTGCAGGTGTGGGTTACACAGGTCTCCGCATCCGCGGAAGCGACCCGACGCGGGTAAACGTCACCATCAATGGCATTCCTTTCAACGATGCGGAAAGCCAGGGCGTTTTTTGGGTAAATATGCCCGATCTGGCGGCTTCAGCGGCGGAAATTCAGGTGCAGCGCGGCGTGGGTACCAGTTCCAACGGCGCGGGCGCATTCGGCGCTACGGTGAACATCGACCTTTCAAAGGTGGATCCCGATCCTTTTGCAATAGTGAGCAACACATTCGGTTCCTTTGCCACCCGCAAACACTCTGCCTACCTCGGCACTGGGCTGATCGGTGGAAAAATGGCGTTTACAGGCCGGATTTCCACCATTCAATCGGACGGATATATCGACCGGGCGAGTTCCGACCTGAATTCTTTTCACCTGACCGGCGCATATATCGACGACAAGCAGTCGTTCCAGGTGCATATTCTGTCGGGACACGAACGCACTTACCAGGCCTGGTACGGTCTTCCTGCGCAGTACCTGGATACTTTACGCACCAATAATCCGGCGCAGTACCTGGATACTTTGCGCACCTATAACCCGGCGGGAACCGAACGAGCAGGCGACCCCTATCCCGATGAAGTGGACGATTATACCCAGAGGCATTTTCTGGCACATTACAAATACAAGTTCAAAAACGCCTGGAGCCTGCAACTGAACGGCCACTACACCCGCGGTTTCGGTTTTTATGAGCAATACAAAGTCGCCGAATCGGCAGATGACTACGGTCTTTCCGGTTGGTCGCTTTCGGGCGACAGCAGCATTGAAGTGTCCGATCTGGTGCGCCGCCGTTGGCTCGATAATCATTTTTACGGCGGCACGTTTGCGTTGCAATGGGAACCGAAGACTGCCTGGAAGCCTGTTTTTTTGCTCGGCGGCGCGGTCAGTCAATACGAGGGCAGGCACTTCGGCGAATTGATCTGGACGCAAAATGCCCCGGCGACGCCCAAAGACTTTGTTTATTATGACAACAACGCAACAAAAAGTGACGCCAATATTTTTCTGAAATGGGAAAGCAGGCCGACCGTTCGCCTGGCTACTTTTATCGATTTGCAAATGCGACGGGTGGCTTACCAATTTCTGGGATTTAACAATGACCTGGACAACGTTACGCAGGATGCCGATCTTCTTTTTTTTAATCCGAAAATTGGCGCAACATATTCCTTATCAAATAAATGGATGCTTGCCGGATTTGCAGGAATAGCCCACCGCGAACCCAATCGCGACGATTATACCCAGTCATCGCCCAATAGCCGGCCGCGTGCCGAAAGGATGCTCGATCTGGAGGTAAGTCTGCGTAAATCAGCCAGATACTGGAGTGCTTCCGCCAACCTGTTTTTCATGGGATACCGCGATCAACTGGTGTTGGATGGCCGCTTGAATGACGTAGGCGCTTACATCCGAACCAATGTGCCGGAGAGCTACCGGGCAGGGCTGGAACTGGAAGCCTCGCTCCAGATCGGACGGTTCTTTGCCTTGAACGGCAACGCCGCATTCAGTCGCAACAAGGTGAAAAACTTCATCGAATACCGCGATAACTGGGACGAAGGCACACAGGAGCGGATCGAATACCGCAACACCAATCTCGCTTTTTCGCCCGACGCTACTGCCCGGCTGGAAGCATCCTGGGCCGTTCTTCAACAAGCCCGGCACGACATATCTGTCTCTCTTTCAGGCAAATACGTGGGCAAACAATTTCTTGACAATACGTCCAATGAAAACACTATCCTGCCCAAATATTTCTTTTCTGATTTGAGGCTCAATTACGACCTGAAAAATGTCATTGGCAACCGCGTCAGTCTGATCCTGTCTGTCAACAACCTGTTCAATAACCAATATGTTGCCAATGGCTGGACGTACCGGTACGTTTCTGCCGGTTATAATCCTGTGCCGGACCATCCCTACACCCGCGCGGAAGGCAATAATGTATACCACCAGGCGGGTTTTTTTCCGCAGGCGGGGAGGTATTGGATGGGAACGGTGCAGGTGAAGTTATGAATGATAAATGATGAATGATAAATGATGAATGATAAATGATGAATGATGAATGATTGGAGTTTCAGGCTGGTATGGGGAAAAGATTAATTGATAACGTTTTCCCGAAAAAAACACTAATTTATTGTAAATCAATACTTTAAAAAATCCACTTTAACTGTAAGGCCAATTATTCATCATTCATCATTTATCATTCATCATTCATAACTCATTCTTTGATCGCTTTAATCCCTGGCAACTCTTTCCCTTCCAGAAATTCCAGCATGGCGCCGCCGCCGGTGCTGACGAAACTGACTTTTTTGGCTAATTTAAGTTGGTTGACAGCGGCTACGGAATCTCCGCCGCCGACCATGGTGAAAGCGCCTTTTTTGGTAGCGGCAGCGCAGGCTTTGGCTACAATTTTGGTGCCCTCTGCAAAAGCAGGCATTTCGAAAACGCCCATAGGGCCATTCCAGATGATGGTCATACTCTTGCGGATAACGCCGGCGAATTGCCGGGCAGCAGCCGGTCCGATGTCCAGCCCCATCCAGCCGTCGGGGATCTGGTTGCTGGGCGCTATTTGAGTAGCAGCATCTGCCGCAAATTTATCAGCACAGATAGAATCCTTGGGCAACAGCACTTTTACACCTGCTGTTTTGGCTTTTTTCAGAAACTCCCGGGCAGTTGCCAGTTTATCCGCTTCTACGAGCGAATTGCCGACAGCGCCTTTTTTCGCCAGGAAAAACGTGTAAGCCATCGCGCCGCCAATCAGGATATTGTCCGCATAATCGAGGAATTTTTCGAGCAGCATGATTTTATCGCTCACCTTGGAGCCGCCGGTGACACAAGTAACCGGTCGGGCCGGATTGTGCATGGCGCGGGTGGCATTCTCAATTTCGCGCTCCATGAGGAAGCCGAACGTTTTGTGGTTTTTATCAAAATACTGCGCTACTACGGTCGTGCTGGCGTGTGCGCGGTGGGCAGTGCCAAAAGCGTCATTGACATAAATATCGCCCAATGCAGCCAGTTTTTTGGCAAATTCGGCGTCTCCTTTTTCTTCCTCCGGATAAAAACGGGTGTTTTCCAGCAGCAGCACTTCGCCCGGCAGGAGCGCGGCAGATTTTTTTACCGCAGATTTCCCAACGCAGTCGTCGGCAAAATGCACCTTCGTTTTAAGTTTCTTTTTGAGGTGTTTTACCAGGTGCTGCAAGGTGAATTTCACTTTGTTGATGCTGCCGTCGGCATTGAGTTTTTCCAGGGGTCTGCCCAGGTGCGACATCAGGATAACCGACCCGCCCTGTGCCAGAATATGCTGTATGGTGGGAAGCGCTTCCCGTATGCGCGTGTCGTCCGTGATGTTGTATTCTTTATCCAAAGGGACGTTGAAATCGACGCGAATCAGGGCTTTTTTGTCTTTAAAATTGAGTGTCATATAATGATAATGATTTTCGATGTGAGGGATAAAGAGATAGAACGGATGAAAGGCACAAAAGTAAAAATCCATTCAGCAAATAGACGAAAAAACCAGGCCCGGTAAAAAAACAGTTTTTCCTGCTCACGTTTTTCCATGTGGAGGCATTCACGGTTGTAAGTAGGTGTGCTAAAATTAGTTTTGGCTAAATTCTTTGTAAACGCTTGATTATGAACACTGATAACCAATAACTAATAACCGATAACTACTTAAGCCTTTAACTCCAAAGAAAAATGATTGTTATGCTAAACCGTAGCATTGGTGTATTCCTTATTTCCTTTTTTGTCGCACTACAATTACCTGCGCAACGCAGGGCCGATTTTCCGTGGTGGGACTACCGAAGTTCCGCGTGGTTAACCGGTCGCATCGGCGTCGGGATGCAGTTCAGCAACCAAAACTCCCAGTTGTATTTTTTCACAGAGACTGATGTGTGTTTTTCCTGTGCCTACAATCATTTCGCGCGACCGCCGGAAGATTTACGCACGCAACTGCGGCGCAATAAATTTCGCGGAAATATGCACCTGAAATTACAGACCAGCAAGGATTTCAGGTTGTACGGCACC
The DNA here is from genome assembly GCA_022844265.1 of Saprospiraceae bacterium. GTDB lineage: Bacteria > Bacteroidota > Bacteroidia > Chitinophagales > Saprospiraceae > M3007. The sequence goes on from JALHMA010000020.1 coordinate 23,553, forward strand.
CGTTTTTATAAAGGCAGCGAGGATATACGGTTTCGCAATCTTTCCTGGACTTACCTGACGAACGTGGGCATTTCAGCAGATTGGGGTTTGTACCGCAGTTGGCGCGTTGCCGATACGGAAAGCGGCGAACTGACTTCCAACTTTCGGAAACGCAGTCGCCTGCGCCTTCGATACGACTTTACCTCCCGCTATCACTCCTACTACTACCGCAAATTAAGCAATACCGTCGGTTATGTCACCTTCAATGTGGCCGGGCTCGACGACCGCTGGGGATTCAATATCAACTGGGGAAATGATGTGTTTATTCCAAAGTTTATGCGCGGTTTTTTGACCAACCACGATCATGGCGAAACCAATTCAGCCTTTATGACCGCTTATTTCCGCCCCCTGGAAAAACGCAGCCGCAATGCGAATGAGGTGTTTGACTACCGACCGGAAAGCCTGCAAAAAGTAGAATTCGGCGGATCGCTGCGCATGATCACCGACCGGAGAACGCATAAACGACTGGGATCCAACCAGGTACGCATGGGCATGTATGATGTGCTGGGACTGGAAAACAGTTTTCATGGTTATTACGGCATTCGGGGCCGGGTGGAAACCGGTTTCGGCGGCGTGGGATTTCTGTTGGGCAAAGACGATATGAAGTGGGGCCGCGATATGCAGCGTTTTGCACACCAGGGCTACTCCCATTTGCCATACGGTGTGATGCGAAAGATATTCCTCAAGGTCGGCGGGGTCAGCACGCCCCTCTTTCCCTGGGAGAGCCAGCCCAATTATTATGACAAGCCAAAATTTTACTACGAATTGAATACGGACCTGATATATCCTTATACAAACTGGAATTTCAACAACAAATAAACATGACGCTCAAAATATCCCATATCTACCCGGTCATCTTGTTGCTGTTAGCCTGCCTGACACAAGTAGCAGCACAACAGCAGGGGCCGCGTTTTTTTCACTACGATGAAATTGCCGGAAAACAGAAAACCCTGCGCAAAGGCGCCCTGGAACATGTGGTCATTGAAGGGAACAACACCCCGGAAGGCGACCGACGTATTATAGATACCCTGAAAATGTTGCTGGGTGAAAATGTGATCCCCGGATCGCCGGCGCTATGGCCGCACTACCACAGGATTATCAAAAACCTGCAAATCCGGGGCGCCAACTGGTCAGAATTGCCGGTAGAACTGAGCGGTTTTCACCGCCTGTTCGATCTCAGTTTTGTAAAATGCCCCCATATCACTTTGCAGGGTATCAATGACCAGGTGAAAAAACGCCGCGAGCAGGACAACCATGATTCCTTGTACAAAAAGTTCAAAAACGATATCGTCTCCATTGTGTTTTCCGATACGGATTATGCCTCACTGGATTCCTGCCATCTGGAAGTCGAACTGATGGAAGAATTGCGCGAATTGCGTTTTGTACGCATTGGCAATTTCAACCACCATTGTGAAAACCTGCTGAGCGAATTGAGTCGGGCCTACCCTTCCCTTGGCTGGCTTACCATCGAGGGCTGCGCATTGGATGATATGAATAGTTTGTTGCCCCTGCGCACATTTAAGGAATTGAAATCCGTATCGCTTTCCCGCAACTACCTGACCGAAATACCCGCAGTACCAGAATCGCTGCGCGCACTGGATATCTCCTATAATTTCCTGAGTGATTTTCCCGATACAGCAGACAGTATTTCGCTGAAAAAACTAGAATTCCTCTACCTCGAATGCAATTTGTTCGACTACTTCAAACTGTATAAAGTGCTGACAGATAGTATTTTAAATAAAATGGATGTTTTCTCTTACGATCCCTGCAATTTTGATACGCTGGAGGAATTGAAACTGATTTCCCATGCGCTGGATAAACGTAAAGTGGCTTCCTATATGCCATTTGTAGAGCGTTACCACAACGATTTTTCGCCTGCCGTTCCCGACTGCGAGCGCTGCTATCCGCACCGGGATGTCTTTATCAGCCAATTATTGGAAGGGGTAACGTTTCTGGATTCTACCGGCACGGAAAGCCTGATTTCATTGGAGACCAACGGAAACAGGATGCTGTTGCGTTCGGTGGCTTCGGCGGAATCGACCCTCCGGAATCGCGTTTATATGTACAAACAACTAAAAAACTGCATCAGAAACTATACCGATCCTGCCGACACGACGCAAATCTGGGACTGGCAATTGTCTTTTTGGGTGGAAGACCCGGCAAGTATGCAAAACCACTTAAAAAAACTCGTGGTCAGGCTAAAAGGGAAAACAGGCCTGTTACACTGGGAAGAAATGGAAGAACGGTAGTCTATTTTGGGAGTGTTCAAAAAAGTGTGGCACACCTCACATAATTGATTGATAATGAGAGTTCAGATGAAGGTGCGCCACACATTTTGAACACTCCCCTATTTTTTGATGCGCCATAATGCCGCTCGTTGCGGGCCGATACCCTCGTTGGCTGCCAGCCAGCAGTTTTTATCCCAGGCTACAACCGATTCGAACTGCCTGGCAATCAGGAACTTGGGTAGCCGGACTCTTTTTATTTTACCGGAGAAAAAACGGTTGTCATCAAATGCGCTGACATAAAATGTACTTGCTTTTGTAAAAGGCAGGAAGCCCCATTTGAATCCGAGCATGTAAGCCGTGAGTGCAAGGCTTTTCCCGTCCGGGCTAAGCGCTGCGCCGGTAACCACGCGTTTGTTTAGCCGGATGCTGTCGCGCAGTTCGGCAACATAACGCCCGGGGCGCGCCGGCACGACATAATGTTTGGTGACAAAATTGCCTTTGAACCTGTTTTTCGAGAATAAATGAAGGCTGTCTCCGAAAAACACCATCGCCTCGCAGTCGAAATTCCATTCCCTTTCATTTTTGGGCGGAAATTCTTTTTGGTCGGGATACGAAAACAAAATACTGTCAAAAGCGCCTGTTGCAGGCTGGTATCGAAAAATACACAGATCGCGGCGGTTATTGAGGTTGTTGCCAAAATCGCCGATGTACAGGTTGCCTGCGGGATCAGAACTCAGGTCCTCCCAGTCGCGGTTGGGGACTGGCAGCGTCAAAGTTTCCAGGATGGTATCCTGCGCCGGATCAAATCGAAAAAGTTGAGGCGCATTCCCGCCGTCGTTCAGCATCCAGAGATCGCCATTGGGCAGGCGCGTCATACCGGATATTTCTTTCAAATTATCGGGTAAGCGGGTGCGGCGGCGCAGATGTTGGGCTTGCAAGTCAAAGGGTGCGACAAAGGAAAGCAACAGCAGTGCATGAAAAAGGTGGGTCTTATACATCCGATAGTAGAGTGGACTCGTTGGTAGCACGGCGTTTACGCCGTCGGGATAGCGCCTTTTAAGGCGCTTGGAACGGGCATAATTGCAAAACGGCATCAAATGGGGGTAAAACCCCCGTAAGAACATTATGTCTACCCACCGGCTGAAGCCGGCGGTTATTGATACAAGCCGCTCAATTTTGCTTGAGCCAAGACGCTATTTCAATAACTCCCGGCTTCAGCCGGGAGCAAGAACAGATACCTTACTACAGGGTTTTAACCCCATTTAATGCCGTTTTAAGTAGAGGTTGTGTCAAAAAGGGCGAAGTGGAATAAGACGCCAAATTATACTTGGTTTTTTCGATTCGAAACTTCCCGAAAGTTTTAAACTTTCGGGAAGTTGGAGGTAACGCGAAATTAAAATTTACACTAGAACCATGGCTTAAGTAGAATACGACTTTTGACACAACCACTTTCTCCTCCTACTGTTTCACAAACTTTGCCGTCCACACAGCGCCGTTTTTCTGGAACTGCAAGAAATACACGCCGGCTGGTTGTTGGCGCATTTCTACCTGCACGCTCAGGTCGGGCCGTTCAAACATTTGAAGCCGTTGACCGTTGCTGCCCATAAGCACGATACGGTCAAAAGACATGTTGGAACGAATATCGAGCAGATCAACCACCGGATTGGGAGACAACACCACGTTTTGGCTGAAATCCGCTTCCTTCACGCTGTTCAGGGTGCTGATATCGGCATTGTAACGCGGCAGTATCTGGTAACCTGCATCGAATGGTGAAGAACCGTCGAATTGGCCACCCAAACCTGTCAGATTGAACGGTTGTGCCGGTACAGCAGCATTGTAAGTTTCCACATCGCGGTCGATCCGGATCAAAATAGTATCATTCGGGCTGTCATCCGACACGGCACGTATATTGATGCCGCTGGGGTTCATGTCCGTGGTCCACTCGGCAGCGTTAACAAAACGCAGGTTGTTGATTTTGATGAGTTTGGACTCCGTTTCTTCACCGAGACTAGTAACGGGCAAAGGCGTCAAAAGCGCATTATCTGCGGATACGAGGGTAATAAAATCGGGTTGTATTTCCGTGAGGCCACTAAACTGGCCAATAGTGCCCCGCACTTTGATGCGATCTTTTTCCTGCACCGTATAACCCAGATTGCCGCTGAGTCTGGAAACGGCGATACCATTTCCACTTGCGTCGATGAGTGTAAAGAGCAGGGAAGCCACGTTGTTATTAATGGGTCGGAGGTTGACACCATATACAATGCCCTCCAGTTCGCAGGTTACACCCGAAGAATCAGCGCTTCCGGTAGCCGTTTCGCCCGTTACCTGTGCAATCGAGTACGCCGGATAACAGCGCAGGTCGATAAAGACAGACGCCGTATCACAAATGTCGGCGTCGCAGACGATATAAGTGAACTCATCATCGCCGCAGGAATTGGCGCTGGAAGTATAACTGATGGTAAAATCCGGGTTCACGGTAGCGCTACCCTGCGTGGGTGTATCGAGAATGGTGACCGACACCACCTGATTGAGCGTAAAGTCATTGGCTAAAACATCAAGTGTGGCTGCTTCACCTGCCGTTACCACTACGTTGTCATCACCTGCCAGCAAGGTATTGCCGGCGCCGCAATCGGCGTCTTGTCCCGGATTGGCCAAAACCGCGATCCCGCCGATCACAATAGTGGTCGGCGTGCCGGCTGCCTGCCAGGCGCCGCCCACACTGTTATCCGTATTCGGATCGCAGAGTACCATGGAAGGTCCGAAGCCATTTGCGTCGACAGGCCAGGGGGCAGCCGGCTTGTAATCTACATAATCCTGCACATTGCCGGCGGCATCGCGCAGTTCAATATCTTCACCGCTATTGGTCAGGGCGCTGGGTAAAACCATAGCCAGGGGTGTAAAGCCAAACTGAGCCTCGAAATATGGTGCATTTTGGGCAATGACCAGGTAGCCGCCGGGTGCAATAAACGTACCCTCTGCGAAAGTGAAATTAAACCCTTGTGTAAAATTCCAGCCGGATAAGTTGACAGGCAATCCTGAATTGTTGAAGATTTCCACGTATTCCAGGCTATCAGTGCCGGAGGGCGGTGGGTTGTACATGATCTCGGTAATGACAATTTGAGCCTTTAGCGAAACCAGGGTGAAGAAGCATACGGCAATCGAGAGCAGCGTTTTTTTCATGTTCATAATATTTGTTTGTGGGAATGTGAGATTGCAAAAGTAAGGAAAAGCAGCAAAGCCGGTAGCGCTCCAGGAATCGGATGATGCAATCATTTATGCTGAATAATCTTTGCAAAAGTTTGCATAGATGATCTACAAACGGAATTTTATTCCAAAAACATATAAAATAATTTTGAAATTAAAAATTATGTGTCGAAAGTGTCTGTCGAAAAACCCTGAAACTTAATGGGTATTTAACAATGGCTGTGTACTTTCGCAGCGAAATTTTTAACTATTTCACTTAAATCCGTTTATTGTATGAGTTATTCTACATTCAAGAAATGGGCGCTTCCGATGATAGCGCTCATGCTTTGCGGCCTATCCGGCTTTGCTCAGGTCACAACTTCCTCTATTTACGGGCTGGTGTCCGATAAAAATGGCGAAGGACTGATTGGCGCAACGGTAGTTGCCACCCACGTTCCGTCCGGTACGCGTTACGGTACTGCCACCAACGCACAAGGACGTTTTACTTTACCGGCAGTACGCGTAGGCGGCCCATTCTCTGTTACAGTGACGTACACGGGGTTTGAGACGCAATCACGGGAGAATATATACACCAGTCTCGGTAGCAGCACCAACGCTGATTTCCTGCTTCAGGAGTCGGGAACACTGCTGGAAGAAGCGGTCATCATTGCCAACCGCGGTGATATTTTCAGCAAGGACCGCACGGGCGCTGCCACTACCTTCGGTGTAGGCGCCATCAATTCGATTCCTACGATTGGCCGTACGGTAAATGACATTACCAAATACAATGCGTACAGCAATGGCCGCTCTTTTGCCGGTCAGGACAGCCGTTTCAACAACTTCACCATCGACGGTTCGGTATTCAACAACGGTTTCGGTCTGGGCTCTTCTGCGCAGGCAGGCGGCCGTACGAGCACCACTGCTATTTCCCTGGATGCTTTGGAAGAAATCCAGTTGAACATCGCCCCTTTTGACGTGCGCCAGTCCGGTTTTGCGGGCGCAGGTATCAACGCCGTTACCCGTTCCGGCAACAACGAATTCTCCGGTTCTGCCTACACCCTGATCCGCAACAGCGACATGGTGGGTAAAAAAGCCGATGGTCGCGACCTGCCGCCGGTGAACATCGATGAAAAAACGTACGGCTTCCGCATCGGCGGCCCGATCATCAAAAACAAACTTTTCTTCTTCGCCAATGGCGAACAGTTTACCAGCACCTCCCCGGCACTAAACTGGGTGACGGACCAGCCTGGCGCTACCGGCAACGTTTCGCGCGTATCCGCTGCAGAACTGCTGGACCTGAAGACGTTCATGAAAGACAATTTTGACCGCGACCTCGGCGCCATTGATAACTTCAACAATGAAGTAAAAAGTACAAAAGGTCTTTTGCGCCTGGACTACAACATCAACGAACAGCACAAAGCGTCGCTGCGCTACTCGCACCACAATTCGCAGTCGGATGTGCCGATCAGCAACAGTAACAGTAGTAACACAGCGGGTAACGGCAACCGTACCAACTCGGCTTTGGCTATTTCCCCGGAGAACACCGGTTACATCATTGAAGACAATACCCGCTCCATCGCTTTCGAGTTGAACTCTTCAATCGGTTCCAGGTTTGCCAATACCTTTATTGCTACCTACAACAAGCAATTGGAAGACCGCCAGTACAAGGCCGACCTGTTTCCGACCATCGACATCCTGAAAGACGGCTCGACGTATACATCTATCGGTTTCGACCCATTCACGCCGAACAATAAATTAAATTACAGCACATTGAACATTACAAACAACTTCAATGTGTACCTCGACAAGCATAGCCTGACTTTCGGCGCTTCTTACGAGTTCTTCAAATCGAACAACGTATTCTTCCCGTCTTCCAGAGGGGTGTATGTGTACAACTCGATCGAAGATTTCAAAGCCGCAGCCCTTCAATACCTGAATGATCCGACCAACCCTGTTTCTCCGGTAAACGTGGTGCGCTACAACCTGCGTTACTCCTTGCTGCCAGGCGGTATCGAGCCACTGCAGGTACTGAACTCTTCCACATACAGCGCTTATATACAGGATCAGTTCCAGATCAACAATCGTTTCCGCCTGACCGCTGGTATCCGCGGCGACATTTTCCAGTACGACAACTCGACGGCTGAAGATTTCTTCAACCCGATCGTAGCGACGATGACGTTCAAAGACGAAAACAACAACGACCTGAATATCAATACCAGCGCTTTCCCGAAACCACGCCTGCTCGTTTCTCCACGCCTTGGTTTCAACTGGGACGTGAAGGGCAATCAAACCACACAAGTGCGTGGCGGTACAGGCTTGTTCGTTTCCCGTATTCCACAGGTACTGGTGTCCAACCAGTTGGGTAACAACGGTGTAAATACCGCACTGGTGACAGCCAACAACACGACGGCTTTCCCATTCGACGTTGACCCGAGCCGTTTTACACCTGAAAATACGAATATCAACACGTTGCCACCGTACGTTATCAATGCTTCCACGCAGGATTTGAAATACCCGGTGTTGTGGAAAAACAACCTGGCGATCGACCAGCGTATCGGCTGGGGTGTAGTGGCTACCGTTGAAGGTATTTTTAACCGCAACGTACAAGGTCTGCGCTATATCGACGCTAACCTGAAAGGTCCGGATCGCAATTTCGCAGGTCCTGATATGCGCGATCGTTTCCCGGCATCCGGCGTAGCGAGTTCCGGTAGCGGTTCCGCTAATACGGTGAATGTTGCGCGCTTTATCAACCCGCGTATCTCCAATGCGTTTATCCTGACCAATACAGACAAAGGGTATTCCTACTCGTTTACAGCCAAACTGGAAAAACGCTCTGCAGGCGGATTAGGCGGTATGCTGGCATACACTTATGGCACTGCATTCGACGTACAGGCAGTAGGCAGCACGGTACAGGCCAATATCCCGACCACTGTGGGCCAGAATTACCTGACATCCGAATGGTCTGACAACGACCTGCGCCACCGTGCAGTAGGTTATATCAACTATCGTATCAACTACGGTGGCAAAGCAGGCGGCGCTACGGAAATCACCCTGGGCTGCGTATCCAACAGCGGCTCCGGCATTTCCTACACTTATGGCAATGACATGAACGGCGACGGCCAGAACAACGACTTATTGTTCATCCCGAACAACGGTTCCGATCTGAATTTTGCCAATATTACGCAAGGTAGCGGCGCTAACCAGGTGATCCTGTTTACAGCCGACCAGCAAAAAGTGGCATTCGAGCAATTTATCAGCAACAGCGAATACCTCAATAGCCGTCGCGGCCAGTATGTGGAGCGCAACGGTGGTCGTTTTCCATGGCTGACCCGCTACGACCTGACCCTGATGCAGGAGGTGTACATCAAAGTTGGTAAGAACGCCAAAAAGAACACCCTGCAATTCCGCGTAGACGTACTCAATTTCTCCAACATGCTGAACAATGCATGGGGTGTAGGTAACTCAAGTACTTCTTTCAACCCGCTCAGCGTGGCCAGCATCGGCGCCGATGG
>JALHMA010000021.1:0-23776 GCA_022844265.1 Saprospiraceae bacterium
CTGCTTGTACGTCACGCAGTTGTCCGGCGCATTCGGGCCGTTCGGGTAAGCAGGGCCGTTCCACACCCGCACGAAGCGGCCATTGACGCGTTGGTGATCGTAGCAAGCCACGTCAGGATCGTAAGTACACCAGTTGATAACCGTCCAGGTACGTTCGATTTTGTAGCAGGCATCCGGTACAACTGTGAAGTACACGTCGTTGTAGGATATGCCAATCAGTTCGCAACCTTCATCGTTGGTGATGATTGGTGCGCCGAATACAGGTTCTGTTACACAGTTAACCGTTTTGTCGGTCGGGAACTCGATGTTGTAATCCTGCACATTCGTTACCGTAATGCGTTGGGTACAGCTGCTCGACTGGCCGTAGCAATCCCATGCCGTGAAGCGACGGATGATGACGCCACGGTTGCAGGTGGTGTCGAAATTCGCGTTCAGGAAACCATTGTAATAGGTTTTCTGCGTCAGGCCACAAACACCGGGAATAGCGGTTGTACCGGCAGGGATGTTGGTAACACCCTGTGGGTTAGCGCTTGTTGGTGGTGTTTCGTCCAGGCAGCAGTTATCGTAAGCGCTTGGGTAGCCGTAAGCCCACAGGCTTGGCTCAAAGTTTTCACAGGCAACTGTTACGTGTGCAGGTGGCAGGCAGACAGGTTTGATTTTGTCCTGTACTTCCACTTCAATCATACATTCGTTGTAGATGTACTGGATACAGTTGGTTTCAGCATCGCGCACAGGATTGCCGAATTCGTCTGTGTAGTATGCCCAGTCACCGTTGATGTCCAGTTGGTACACACGCAGGATAATCATCTGGGTAGTACCTACTTCGCAGCAGTAGAATTTGATCGAGTCATTTTCTGCTGTGGCGATGTCGTATTCATCATTCAAACCGTTTGGCTGGTTGTAGTTCAACCCGCCGCAGATATCCACCGACCAGTTGTCGCAACCCGGGTTGTTTTTCAGGTCTTCGATGCACTGGCTGTACGGACCCATACGGCGAACCGTGAAGGCGATATCGTTACAGTTGTCATAAGAACCCTGGTTGAACGAAGAGGCCGGAACCCAGGTGATACCTGCAAACTGGCAGTCGCCGCCTGGCTCGTAGCAGTCGGTTGGATCATCCGTACCAATTGCAACAGTAGTGAATTCCGTGCAGGTAGCAACCGGTGGAACATCGTCCACAACCGTCAGCCAGAATGTGCAGGAACTGATATTTCCGCACACATCTTCAGCCATGTAGGTTACCAGGTGGTGACCGATCGGCAGGCAAGGTGTGGTACCATAGTTACCCAAAGTATCGCAATCCCAGAAATTGTTGCCTGGGAAGCTGCTCAGACCGAATTGGCCCGGGTTGGTGGTTCTGTTCAACGTGTACGTCGCAATCACCTGACCTTCCAGGTACTGGTCGTACACCGTAATCATTGCGCTGATAGAAGCGGTCGGTGAGCAGAAGTCTTCCACGATCACATTCGGCAGGTCTACGGTAGCGCAGCACTGGGAAGGATTGGTCGATACTGTCATGTCAGCAGGGCAGGCAATGGCAGGACCTTCGTCGTCTACTACTTTAATCAACTGGTCATGCGTCCAGGTTTCATTTGTGCACCAGTCCAGAACAGTCCAGCGGCGCAGGATTTTGAATGTACCGGCACAAACATTGATGCGGGTGTCTGTGTAAGATGCACCCAGGTTGCACAGGCCACCCGATGTACCGCAACCTACCACGTAGATGTTTTGCGGGTTAGCGATCAGCGGGTACAGGCCGGCAAACGGAACACTTGAGCCTGTAGGCAGGTCGCAAGGACGAACGCCGGGTGCGCTGCCGCAACCTAAGCAGTCGATCGTAATATCATCCGGGAAGTCAATATCATCGTGTGTGAACGGTTCCAGGTAGAATATCTGTGTGCACTGGCTGGAATTACCCCAGGAGTCTTGTGCCGTCCAGGTGCGTTCGATGCGCGCAACACTACAGGCGTCTGTACCAGGGAAATACACGTCTTTTTTAGATAAATGAGCGCCCGGTGCATTCGGATTCGTCACGATCGTCGTGATAGGCCCTTCGCAACCGTCGATAGCGGTCGGCAGCGGCGTGGCGATCGTCCCGTTCAGGATGCCGTTCAGGTCCGCGCAGTCGTACACGCAGAGGTTATCATTGTTCGGGCCGCAGGGGCAAGTGATGACCGGTGGCAGTTTGTCTTCAATCGAAATATTGCCCCAGCAACTGACGCCCGAAACCAGGTGTACCACCCGAACCGCGTACGTTTTATGCACATCGTTGGGGCCAAGAACGCCCGCTACCCATGGACCGTTGCCAAGTGGCAAAGTCCGGTCGAGTTCTACGATGTAGTCGTCGTAGCAACCGTAACCGCCTTCCAGGATCATATCGGCAGTCAGTACCAGGCCGCAACTTTGATCCAAAGCAACCGTCACCAGGTCATTACAAACCAGGTTCGATGGCGTGGCAACCACGTTTACCGTCGTGGATACAGACTGCTCGCAACCCGGATCATTCGGACCGAAGGCTTTCGCTACACCGCCATACACCTTGTAAACAATGGTGTAGGTACCAACACCCGCGCCGGGATCAAACGTATTCGTCAGCACCCCGTTTACACGGAATTCCTGCGTAGGACCTGCCAGCGCAAGGTTTGCGTCACCCGGGTTGCCCGTCAGAGTAACTGGCTCGGAGTACAGGCAGAATGGACCCGACAGGTCAGAGGTAATCACAGGATTCGGGTAAGAGCAGGAATTGCCGATAGACAAGGTTGTACCGCGGCCATTGGAAACGCTTATGGTGTAACCCAAAGCGTCCACATGGCGACCATCCAGTGTAAACATATTGCCGCCGATGTTTACCAGCACCGTGCCCACTGTGATCGGGGAAGGCGTCGATGGCGGAGGAAGGCTGGAAGTGGTATATAAACCGCTCACTACCGATACTGTCCAGGTTTGTGTGCCGGGCGCATTTACCTTGATTTGTTCGCCGAACTGGCCGTTGGTCAATGTCGTCGCGTTATTCAAACATACGCAGGGGTCGGAAATAATGATGCTACAGTTTACAGCAGATACCTCCGCCGAACCAGCCATAGCGGTAGTACAGCCACCTTGTATATGCGTGGCCACTACTGTGTAAGTACCAACTCCAAGTTGTGGGCCGAAACTGATCGCATTGCCCGTGCCCGCAACAGGGGCGCCGGTATTGACGGCATTTAACCTTAACTGGTAGTTCACATTCGTTTGAGAACCGCTCAGGCCAATCGCCAGACCTTGCGTATCTGTCGTGCACCGCACGCCGCCGCCAGTCACCGCAAAGGATTGAGGAACAGGATTCACCAAAACCGTAGCCGTGATTGCCGTACCCGGACAGCCGTTGGCCGTGGGTGTGATCGTAAAGGTCACTGTGATCGGTGCGTTGGTCGTGTTCGTCAAAGTGCCGCTGATGTTGCCCGAGCCGGCCGCCGCGATGCCCGTCACCGAGGCGACGTTGTCCCGTGTCCAGTTGAATGTCGTGTTCAAAACATTGCCAGACAAGACAATGGGCGTGATCGATGCCCCCGAGCAGATCGTTTGCGATGCGGGGACAGACACCGCGTTCGGCGTCGGATTCACCGTCATCGTGATCGTGTTGGAATTCACGGTGGCAGGGCTGGCGCAGAGCGCGTTCGAGGTCATTTGGACCCGAATCTGGTCGCCGTTGGCGAGCCCCGCGTCGGTGTATGTCGCCTGATTGAGGCCCACGGGCAGGTTGTTTTTGAACCATTGGTACGACGGCGAAGCCCCGCCATTGACCGGTGTGGCCGTGAAAGTCACACTTGTACCCGCGCAAATTGCGCCCGCCGGTACCGCGGCGATGCTCACCGAGGGCGTCACGAGCGGGTTCACCGTCATGGTGATCGTGTTGGAAGTCACGGTGGCAGGGCTGGCGCAGAGCGCGTTCGAGGTCAGTTCCACCCGAATCTGGTCGCCATTGGCCAGCCCCGCGTCGGTGTATGTCGCCTGATTGAGGCCCACGGACAGGTTGTTTTTAAACCATTGGTACGACGGCGAAGCCCCGCCGTTGACCGGTGTGGCCGTGAAAGTCACGCTTGTACCCGCGCAAATTGCGCCCGCCGGTACCGCGGCGATACTCACCGAGGGCGTCACGAGCGGGTTCACCGTCATAGTGATCGTGTTTGAAGTCGCCGTCAGCGGGCTGGCGCAGAGCGCGTTCGAGGTTAGTTCCACCCGAATCTGGTCGCCGTTGGCGAGCCCCGCGTCGGTGTATGTCGCCTGATTGAGGCCCACGGGCAGGTTGTTTTTGAACCATTGGTACGACGGCGAAGCCCCGCCATTGACCGGTGTGGCCGTGAAAGTCACGCTTGTACCCGCGCAAATTGCGCCCGCCGGTACCGCGGCGATGCTCACCGAGGGCGTCACGAGCGGGTTCACTGTCATGGTGATCGTGTTGGAAGTCGCCGTCAGCGGGCTGGCGCAGAGCGCGTTCGAGGTTAGTTCCACCCGAATCTGGTCGCCGTTGGCGAGCCCCGCGTCGGTGTATGTCGCCTGGTTGAGGCCCACGGGCAAGTTGTTTTTGAACCATTGATACGACGGCGAAGCCCCGCCGTTGACCGGTGTGGCCGTGAAAGTCACGCTTGTACCCGCGCAAATTGCGCCCGCCGGTACCGCCGCGATGCTCACCGAGGGCGTCACGAGCGGGTTCACCGTCATCGTGATCGTGTTGGAAGTCGCCGTCAGCGGGCTGGCGCAGAGCGCGTTCGAGGTTAGTTCCACCCGAATCTGGTCGCCGTTGGCGAGCCCCGCGTCGGTGTATGTCGCCTGGTTGAGGCCCACGGGCAAGTTGTTTTTGAACCATTGATACGACGGCGAAGCCCCGCCGTTAACCGGCGTGGCCGTGAAGGTCACGCTTGTACCCGCGCAAATTGCGCCCGCCGGTACCGCGGCGATGCTCACCGAGGGCGTCACGAGCGGGTTCACCGTCATGGTGATCGTGTTGGAAGTTGCTGTCAGCGAGGTGGCGCAGAGCGCGTTCGAAGTTAGTTCCACCCGGATCTGGTCGCCGTTGGCCAGCCCCGCGTCGGTGTAGGTCGCCTGGTTGAGGCCCACGGACAAGTTGTTTTTGAACCATTGGTACGACGGCGAAGCCCCGCCGTTGACCGGCGTGGCCGTGAAGGTCACGCTTGTACCCGCGCAAATTGCGCCCGCCGGTACCGCGGCGATGCTCACCGAGGGCGTCACGAGCGGGTTCACCGTCATCGTGATCGTATTGGAAGGCACGGTGGCAGGGCTGGCACAGAGCGCGTTCGAGGTCAGTTCCACCCGGATCTGGTCGCCATTGGCGAGCCCCGCGTCGGTGTAGGTCGCCTGGTTGAGGCCCACGGACAGGTTGTTTTTGAACCATTGGTACGACGGCGAAGCCCCGCCGTTGACCGGCGTGGCCGTGAAGGTCACGCTTGTACCCGCGCAAATTGCGCCCGCCGGTACCGCCGCGATGCTCACCGAGGGTGTCACGATGGGACTCACCGTGATGTTTTGCATTGCCATTGCCGAACAGCCATTGCCGTCTTGCACCGTCACGTTGTAGGTTGTGGACATTGCCGGCGCTACCGTGATCGAGGGAGTTGTCTCCAGGGTATTCCACAGATACCCCGGGCAGGTAAAGGTGCGAAAGGCAAAATCGAAACTGGGGAAAGACCCATAGCCCGAATTGGCATAGGCCTGGCCATTCGGATAAGGATTGGCTGTAATCCCTCTCGCGCAGGATATATTCTGAGTTCCGGTGAAAACCAGGTAATAAGTAACGCCGGGGGTGACATTGACCGCGGGCCAGCTCACATCGGCCCAGCCATCGGTGGTTATCGTCACGGAACCCTGCGCAAGCAATATTCCACCAGCGTTGGGAAGATTGGTATACAATTGAATGGTAATGGTGTTTGAACCGCTGCCGCTTTCAAAAATCCCGGCGCCGCAAATGGTACCAACCGAAGGTTGAAAGGATTGAGCCAGGTCTGTCTGTAAATAATTTGCAAGGCAGTTAGTTGTGTTAGTCTGTTGCTGATCGATATTTCCGAGCACCCCCGACACACTGAGCGTCGCACTCGCGCCATTACAAATGGCGCCGTCGTTCGGCATGGCGCCCGAATTTTCCGATACCAAGATCACAGGGTTGGGTAAGGGATTCACCGTCATGGTGATCGTGTTGGAAGTCGCCGTCAGCGTGCTGGCGCACGGCGCGTTCGAGGTCATTTGGACCCGAATCTGGTCGCCATTGGCGAGCCCTGCGTCGGTGTAGGTCGCCTGGTTGAGGCCCACGGGCAGGTTGTTTTTGAACCATTGGTACGACGGCGAAGCCCCGCCGTTGACCGGCGTGGCCGTGAAGGTCACGCTTGTACCCGCGCAAATTGCGCCCGCCGGTACCGCCGCGATGCTCACCGAGGGTGTCACGATGGGACTCACCGTGATGTTTTGCATTGCCATGGCCGAACAGCCATTGCCGTCTTGCACCGTCACGTTGTAGGTTGTGGACATTGCCGGCGCTACCGTGATCGAGGGAGTTGTCTCCAAGGTATTCCACAGATACCCCGGGCAGGTAAAGGTGCGAAAGGCAAAATCGAAACCGGGGAAAGAACCATAGCCCGAATTGGCATACGCCTGGCCATTCGGATAAGGATTGGCTGTAACCCCTCTCGCGCAGGAAAAACTCACAGTTCCGGTGAAAACCAGGTAATAAGTAACGCCGGGGGTGACATTGACCGCGGGCCAGCTCACATCGGCCCAGCCATCGGTGGTTATCGTCACAGAACCCTGCGCAAGCAATATTCCACCAGCGTTGGGAAGATTGGTATACAATCGAATGGTAATGGTGTTTGAACCGCTGCCGCTTTCAAAAATCCCGGCGCCGCAAATGGTACTAACCGAAGGTTGAAAGGATTGAGCCAGGTCTGGCTGAAAATAATTTGCAAGGCAGCTGGTTGTGTTAGTCTGTTGCTGATCGATATTCCCGAGCACCCCCGACACACTGAGCGTCGCACTCGCGCCATTGCAAATAGCGCCGTCGTTCGGCATGGCGCCCGAATTTTCCGATACCAAGATCACAGGGTTGCAAGTACTACTGAAATCCGAGGCAGTCATAGTACGGTTCTCACGCGCAGAGTCGCTTGTGTAAGCGGGGATATAGCCTTTATTGGTGGTGGAAAACGCTTCTATGTACTGTGCATTTGCATTCAGATTGAGGAAAAGGAAAAAGGCGGTAAGCAGTAGTGGTAAAGATCGAAACATATTAATTTATTCTATTAAATGGGTAAAAAACGCACAAAAGTTAAGCCAAGAGACGCCGGTTGAGCCGGTGGCAAATGGTGGAAGGAGGAGAGGCGACTCTCCGGACAAACAGAAAAATATAGCAGGGAAGAGAACAATCCGGATCAGATAACCAGATATTCTAAAAAGAGGCAAGAAAATTCTGTTCCCATGAGATTAAAGGATTAAAAAAACACTACAAATTTATTTCTAACTTTAAAGATTTAATAATCAATATGGAGAATTTACAAAAAAATTATCCGGTAATATGATTACCAGTCCTTTTTCACCCTCGAGGGTTTCGTCGCCGGCGACAATTCCCGGTAATCCTGCGCATTGCCTTGTTCTTCCGGCCTGACGAGAGCGTCCAGCATCAGTTGCGCCGCTTCGGGCGTGAGGTTGCGTTTGGGCTGTTCCGGTTTACGGGCCGGGTTTGCCTGGTCTAAGTAGTTGCGCTGCGGACGGGGCGCAGGCGGTGGGGGTGGGGGCGGTCTGTTGGGTGGCGGGGGGGAAGGCGGATTTTCTTCTTCTTTCTTCTTTTTCTTGGCTATTTGCAGGTTCTTTTTCGCGTCTGCCCGGTTGGGCTGCTTTCTCAGGCTGCTTTCAAACGCCTTGATGGCCGCATCGTATTTTCCGCTCTGCAAATAAGCGTTGCCCATATTGTACCAGGCATCTGCTTTGGCGGCGGCATCGGCGCCTGCATTGCCCGCAATTTTAAACAGTTCGGCTGCTTCTTCATATTTACCCTGCTGAAATGCGGCATTCCCGGCATTGTAGGAAGCGGCATATCCGGCGGCGGCGTTTTTGTAGGTTTCTTCCGCTTTGCCGTATTCCTTTTTGTCATAGAACTGGTCGCCTTGCTGCAATTGCCGGTGCGCGGATTGGCTTTGGAGCACAGGTGTGAAACCTAAGGCCAGGAAAAGAAGGATGGAGGTATATTTCATATTCGGGAATTTGTGCGTGATTATCTGGTTTAACGGTGTACGCTTCGGTGCGCTCTACGGTGTACGCTACTTTTGTCTGAAAGGAACCGTCCACTCTACGAGAGGTACACCTGTGGAGTGGACGGTTCCTTTCAGGATGACAAAAGTAGCGTACACCGTAGAGCGCACCGAAGCGTACACCCATTCTCACTTTTTCCGCCACCACAGCACCTGCTCCAGTACTAAAAACAGCAAAGACGCCAATAGCAGCCATTGAAAATAGGAAACGTATGCTGTGTACGCTTTCGCTTCCACCGCGCTTTTTTGCAAACTACCCACAGCATTGGTAAGCGCCTGCAAGGTGCCGGCGTCCGTGAGGGAAAGCGCCAGACCGCCGCCGGATTGCGCGAGGTTGCGCAGCAGGGTTTCGTTCGCTTTCGTTTTAATGACTTGTCCGGTAAAATCTCTTTTGAAATCGCCCCTGTTGGTCGGAATCACCGCGCCGGCGCCTGATCCGACGCTGACCGTATGGATAATCATACCATCGGCATGCGCTTCCCTGGCCCTTTGCAATGGCAAATCTTCGTGTTGCTCGCCGTCTGAAATTAGTATCAGCGCATGGCCCGATTCCGGGTTGGAAGAAAACAGGCGTGCTGCCAGGTCGATGGGCGGCGTAAAATCAGTACCCTGGTCGGTGATATAATCCGGCGTAGCGTTTATGGCAAACATAACCAGCGCTTCATAATCCGTCGACAAGGGCATTTGAATGTAGGCGTCGCCGGCAAAAAAAATCAAGCCGATGCGTTCTCCTTCCAGAGATTTCACCAATTGTTGAATCAACTTTTTGGCCTGTTCGAGCCTGCTGGGCTTCACATCTTTTGCCAGCATACTTTGCGAAATATCCAGCGCAATCAGTACGTCCGCACTGCGTTGCGGCGGCGGCGTTCGGCGTACGGCCCGCTGCGGATTGGCAATAGCAAGCACCAGACAAACCAAAGCGCCCGCAAAAAGCGCGTTTTTAAACCAAAACCTTCTTTCGGAAAACCCCAGCAGCAAACGCTGCGCCAGCGCCGGAGACCCCAGTCGCTGCAAAGTGCGCTGCCGCCAGTTCCAGTACACCAGCAGGAGCAGCGCGTGCAACAGCAATGCCCAGAGCAGGTGGAGCAGAATTGGATTTTCAAATTGAATCATACGATTGGTTTATGGTTTATGGGATGTGTAAAATGGAACACGGATTGGACGGATTGGACACGGATTATATTCAATACTCTACGTCGGGAAAAATCCGTGTCCAATCTGTCCAATCCGTGTTCCATTTAATTCCCAATCAGTTTTTTGGCTTTTCCGGCGCCGGCGCGCTGGCGTGGTAGTCGCGCTGCACCCGGTGTGCATAGTCATCGAGCAGTTCAAGAACGCGCTCCCGTTTTTTAGATTGTACGATCAGGCCGATATGATTGGCCATGTCATACATGCGCCAGGCAATTTCCGGGTCGCTGAACTGGCTGGTGTCCGGGTTTTCCTGCCGGGTGAGGGAGACGATGATACCGGCGTAGTCATTGCGTACTTTTGGCAAAGTATACTTTTGGCCGCTGGCAACGGCTACTTCCAGTTTCGCCCATTCGTACCACAGATTGATGCCCGAGGAGGCTTCCACCATTTCGGCCAGGTGTGCGCCGCCCACCCGCGAGGCTGTTTCCAGGAAATAAAACGCCCCGGTTTCGTGGTCTTTGATGAATTCGGTGTGGCTGGCGCTGTATTGCATACCAAAAGCCTTCATCACGTCGGCATCGAGTTGAAGCAGTTTTTTTTCATCCTCGGAACCGAAGGGGACTACTGCGCTGCGGAAAATACCACCTCCGTGCGCCACTTCGAATGGCGTGGACAGGTATTGTGAAGCCCGGGAGAAAATAATTTTCCCACCTTCGGAAAGCGAATCGACGTGAAATACATCCCCGGGTTTGAACTGCTCCACGAGGTAGTTGTGGCGTTCTCCGCCGAGTTTTTCCAGGTGCGCCCACAATTCATCCGCCGAATAAATCTTTTTCATACCCGTTGCGGAAGCCTGACCGCGGGGTTTGACAATCCAGGGCGCCGCTACTTTTTGGGTAAACTGGTGGATGTCATCATCGTTGAACAAGGAGGAAAATGCGGGAACCGGAACGCCTGCATCGGCTGCTTTAAAACGCATGGCGAGTTTGTCGCGGAAGTGGCGTGCAGTGGTCTGGCCCATACCCGGGCTTCGGAAATGCTCGCGCAGGTAAGCGCCTTTTTCCACATCAAAATCGTCGAGCGCAACGATGCGATCCACTTTGCGGGAGCGCATCAGCCAGGCCAGTCCAGCAGCCACATCCTCCATATTCCAATGGTTTTCAGGGTCTTGTTCGACGTAAAATATATCGTCGAGCGCTTCCCGTGCCCAGGCTTTGTGTTCCAGTTTTTTGGAAGTAACGAGATATACGGTTGCGCCTGCGGCTTTCATGCCGCGTAAAAAATCATTGCCTTTAAAATAACTGGCGATACAAACAAAAGATATTGGTCTGGACATTACGATGCGGGTTTGTTCTTTAATACTGGCAAAAAACGTAAAAAGTTAGCATACCAACTACGCATTGGTGTTTTTACCTAAAAAAATTTTTAGAAATCCGGATTTCGGGAAATTTCACCACGTTGAACACTTTTTTTACCACAACGGACACGAAGTGGTTTCACAACGGACACAAGGCGTAGAGTGGACTCATCACGCTTAGTATTTTTTGTACTTCACCACAGCGACGATCAAAGGCTGGATGCACCTTTTTGGTATGAGATGGACTGAAGTAATGGACTTGGGATCGTGCTGTACGTGGGCAGCAGGTCGGAGACAATGCTGCGGTGTTGCGCTTGGGCGAAGTGGGAGGGCGCAGAAGACCTGACGAGGCGGAACACCAGGAGCGGCGATGGGGCGTCGGCATTGAGGGCGATAGAAGACCACGCAAGGCGAAAGCTTTCTTTTTTATTCAGTCAAGTATGTTTGAGCTGTTATTACCGGTAATTTTGAACTTTTGAAGTCATTTAAATTTCTGGTAATAATAATATCTGCTTCATTTTCTATTGCAGAATAGTATTGTAAGCCATCTTCAAAATCTGAAAAAGTTTTATCATTCAGGGAAAGTTCAATTATTTTATCATTCAAATCAGCTATCGTCACCAAAACTTTGAATTTAGTCAGTATGTCCCTTGCCATGATTGAATTATTCAGCTTTGATAATACATAGTTTGTATTTGCAAATGTTAGAGAAGATACGATCAGTTTTATCTTTTTCCTGTCAGCCAATGAAAATAATTTTGCTGCTTCCTCGTAAAAAGGCTCCCTTTTTGCAAGTAAGTCAATTACTATATTGGTATCGATAAATAGTTTTTTCATCGGTATTTTTCAATAAGGTATTTTGTGTATTCATCCCGAAGGTCAAAGTCCGATGGCAATTCAATCACTCCACTAAGACTTTTGACCAATGGAGTTATTTCTACATTTTTAGTTTTATTATCAACCATTGATTTAAGATAGGCTTCTATCAATTTGGATAAGCTGATTTTGTTTTTCTCAGCATACAATTTAGCATGCTCTATGACGCTTTCATCCAAACTAAGGGTTAATTTCTTGTCCATGACTTTTTACGTGCAAAATTAATCGGGTTTTACGTAATAGGCAAGGCTGGACGCTTTTTCTTTTTTCAGCCTCGCGTGGTGTTCCTGCTCCCCATTTCTCCCCGCCCAAGCGCGGCGCTGGGGCGTCGGCGTTGAGGGAGCGAGAAGACCAAGCGAGGCGAAAATTGTGTGGTAACGCATCAAATCTGCAATACTTTTCGCCGTATTTTCACCTGCAACGCCTTTTCAACCGGTCGTTCCGATACCAGCACCAGGTAACCGCCGCCGCCGGCGCCGCTGAGTTTCCAGCCCAGGGTCTGTGAGCGATATTGTTCGATCATCTGTAAAATATCCGCATCGACCATATTGGGAAACATGGCGATCTGGGCATCAAACGAGCGGCGAAAATGTTCGCCGAAAGCGGGCAAGTCCATCCGCAGCGCGGCATCCCAGCAAGCATTGGCGGCATCGGCCAGCGCTTTGGCGCCTTCAGGACTGATGCGGGTATCAGCCAAAACATCGTATTCCTGGGTGCGCGGGCCGAGCGTGACCAGGAACAGGTGTTGTTCCAGCCAACTCAAAATATTTTCCTCGTGTACACTTTCAATGTTTTCCGGCCAGTACGATCCCTGGTAATTCGATCGGTTGAGTCCGGAAAAAACGATGCCGATACTGTCCTGCGATCCGGCAATTTCCTTCGTTCCCGGCGGATTTTCATAAGCGAACAACATGCGGGCCAATTGTTCCGGGTCGCCGCCGGGCAGCGCCGTGCGCCAGAGTTCGATGGCTTTTTTCCGGGTACTGGTAGCCATGCCGCTGCGGTAATTAAAATCGTAGGTAGGTTCGATGCTCACCGTCAGCACCGGCCCCGGGTAATGGCAGGAAACCCAGGGCTGATCGAGCCAGCCGCCGGCCAGATCGATGCGAAACGGGATGGTACATTCCACGCGCAGGGAAGTGGTACTGCGGGCCGGTAAATCGCCCGCGGGCAGCCGCTTCGACACCACGTATTGGATGTTCCGTTCCAGACAGAGGCTTTCTTTCGCCGGCGTGTGCCCGTCTTCATTGACAAAAAATATATCGGGTTGTATCTCGTCGAGTTCTGTTAAAAAGTCGAGGAGACCTGCGCCGCTGTTGATCCGCACTTCCCGGACGCAGGAAAGCGCCTGGAGCATAAACTGGCGCTCGTACTGTGAATTGACCGGGTAACGACCTTTCAGTTGGCATACCGTTTCGTCCGAACCGATGCACACATACAGGTCGCCGAGCCGGGCCGCCTCCTGCAAAAACGCGACATGGCCGCTGTGCAGGAGATCGAAACAGCCGGAAACCACAACTTTGAATTTTTTATCGCCCGTTTGGGCATCTTTATGTTCGAACATTTTCTTTTTGCGGTATTTTTCAGCCGCAAAGTCCGCGACAAAATTCTTCATTCTCAACCTTTCTGTTCTGAAAAATATTTCACGGTACCATTATCTTCCGCTGCTGGCAGTTATTTGTCTTATTGTTGTTTCCAAAACATTGTCGTTCAATGGTTTGTACGGACAGGACTCGCATGAGTACCTGCGGCAAAGCCGGGTGCTGTTCGACCGTATGCAGGGACTTCCGGCGCCTCCGCCCGGATTGGGGGAAGCCGAGTTTGCGGGTGGGTACCCGCTGGCAGCGGCTCTACTGCGCTGGCTGGTACCTGATGCCATATTGGCCATACAAATGGTTTCCTGGTTGTCGGCGGGTCTGGCTTTGTGGTTTTTTAACCAGAACCTGCGCTTGCTGAGTCCGGGCGCGCGGGCGGAAAGTCGGGCAGTATTCAGCGTTTTAGCGTTGGCGCTGGCGCCTTATTTTGTGCGGGCGGGGCTGACCGGCATGTCTGACGCACTGGGACTTGCATTGGCATTGGGCGCTTTCTGGCTGGGCCTGCGGGTGGTGTACAAAGGCAGGACGCCGGACGCCGTAGCGGCGGCTATCCTGATGGCTCTGGCAGTGACGACAAGATTCGGGCTGGCAGCCTTGTTGCTGCCTTTGGGTGCAGCCATGCTGCTGATGCTTTGGCGGTATCGGAATTTGAATGGCATTTTTGGAATGGTGGTAGCCGGTGCGCTGGCTTTTTTGCCGCATTTTTGGTTAAAACAGGGTATCCTATCAGATCCGGCGCAACATTCAATGGTACAGCACTGGTCGCTGATGAACCTGTTCCAATCTGCTTTTTCCAATGAAAACGGTATTGTACACTACCTGTTTCCCAATATCCTGTACCTGCTATTCCCGCTTTGTCATCCCGGCTTTTGCCTGCTGTTGCCTGGATTGCTGCTGCTTGCCAAAAAAACGGATATAGTGCTGCCTTCCAAAAAAGTGCTGATTGCAAGCCTTGCCTGCTACCTGTTGCTGCTGGGCGGTTTGCCGCACCAGAACCTGCGTTTTTTGCTGCCTGCTTATGCCTTGTTACTGCTGTTGTTTTTCCCTGCCTGGGACCGGATGTTTGCCTACGGTTTTTACTTTTTCAAACGGCTGACCTGGTCTATTTTAGCCCTTGTACTGGCCGTACAAATATTTGCAATAGTAAAAATTATGGCTCCCGTGCTGGCCCGCAACCGGCTGGAAGTTGGCAACGCAAAGGAAATTCAAACGGTGCTGCCGCCAAATGCCACCGTGTACACTTTCGACCTGGACATTGCGCTGCGCTCTTATTTGCCGGATATTCAATGGAAAAATATGTGGATACAACGTTACGATACATTCCCGGATGGAAGTTTTGTTTTATTTAATGAACCTTTGCTGCGTCCGCAATGGGAAGGCCGCAATCCGATACTGAACTGGGACGACCTGAACCAACAGCAGCGATTGGTGTTGAAAAGGGAATTGCCCGGAGGCTGGAAATTGTTTTTAATGATGAATGATGAATGATGAATGATGAATATTGTTCATACTGGTTGACCTTTCATTTGCTATTTTGATTGACTGAAAACTATTTATCAAGATGTAGCCATATTTTCTCTTCACGCCCTGCTCTCATTTACCCTCATTCATCATTCATCATTTATAATTCATCATTATATAATAATGTCTCGAACTAAAACTGATATTCTCGTATTAGGCTCCGGTATCGCCGGACTGACATTTGCCATCAAAATGGCGCGACAATTTCCTGATCGTCAGGTACTTGTACTGACCAAGACTGTGGAAGGAGAAACGAATACCCGTTATGCGCAGGGTGGTGTGGCAGCGGTATGGAATGGTGAAAAAGACGATTTTGAAAAACATGTGGCCGATACCCTCGACGCCGGCGACGGATTATGCAAGGAAGAGATTGTCCGTATCGTGGTGGAAGAAGGCCCGGAGCGGGTACGTGAAATCATAACGTTGGGCGCCCGTTTTGACAAGGAAAAAGGCAGCAATGAATATGACCTGGCCATGGAAGGCGGGCACTCGGAACACCGGATTTTGCATTACAAAGACCTGACGGGATGGGAAATGCAGCGCACCCTGATGGAAGAAGCGGCGCGTTATCCCAATATCACGGTGAAGGAGCATTATTTTGCCCTCGACCTGATTACGCAGCACCACCTGGGGCGTATGGTAATCCGCGTAACGCCGGATATCGAGTGTTTCGGCTGTTATGCCCTCAACAAACAAAACGGCGAGATCGATACCATTCTGGCCCGGGCTACGGTGCTTTGCACGGGCGGCGGCGGACAAGTGTACAAATCCACCACCAACCCGGTGATTGCCACGGGCGACGGGGTGGCGATGACCTACCGCGCCAAAGGACGGGTGGAAAACATGGAGTTTATGCAATTTCACCCCACCTCCTTGTTCAATCCGGCAGGCGACAATCCCTCTTTCCTCGTGTCAGAAGCCGTTCGTGGACATGGCGGCATTTTAAAAAGCGCTGAAGGAGAGGAGTTTATGCAGCATTACGACCCCCGCCTGTCGCTGGCGCCCCGTGATATTGTTGCGCGGGCCATCGACTCCGAAATGAAAAAAAGGGGAACGGATTGTATGTACCTCGATTGCCGGCACCTCGAAAAAGAGAGTTTTCTGGCCCATTTCCCCACTATTTATGAAAAATGTAAAAGTATCGGCGTCGACCCGATGAAAGATATGATTCCCGTGGTGCCGGCCTGCCATTATATGTGTGGCGGCATCCTGGTAGACGAACATGGGCGCAGCAGTATTCACCGGCTGTATGCGGCGGGGGAGTGCAGCAGCACGGGATTGCACGGCGCCAACCGGCTGGCGTCCAACTCTCTGCTGGAAGCCATGGTGTTTGCGCACCGCGTTTTTCTGCATATAAAAGATAACCTGCACGCCTGGGAATATAAGGAAGAGGTACCCGACTGGAATGCGGAGGGAACGACCGATCCGCAGGAAATGGTGCTTATTACGCAGAGTATCAAGGAGTTAAAAGATACGATGTCGTATTATGTAGGTATCGTTCGTTCCAATGTGCGGCTTCAACGGGCACTGGATCGCCTGTTTCTGCTGTACCGCGAAACGGAAGATTTGTACAAAACCACCACCATTTCACCCCAATTGATGGAATTGCGCAACCTGATTACGATTGCTTACCTCATCACACGGTCGGCTGCCCATCGCCAGGAAAGCCGGGGACTTCATTTCACAACGGATTATACCGGGCAACTGCCGTTTGTGGAGCATTCGGTGCTGTAAGTCCGAAGTAGTCAGTGCGAAGTGCGAAGTCCGTAGAGTACACCTGAATACTCTTGGCGTTCATTATTAGGAGTGCCAAGAGTATTCAGGTGTACTCTACGGACTTCGCACTTCGCACTGATGACTTCGGACTTATCAATGCTTCAAACATCCCCCGTCCATCCGTATTACCCAGCACCGCTTCGCTGGCGCGTTCGGGGTGCGGCATCATGCCGAATACATTGCGTTGGGCGTTGCAGATGCCGGCGATATTGCGCGCCGCGCCGTTTGGATTAGCGGCTTCCGTGACTTCGCCTGCTTCGTTGCAGTAGCGGAACAATACCTGGTCATTTTGCTCCAGCGCATTCAGCGTTTGTTCATCCGCATAGTAGCGGCCGTCTGCGTGGGCGATGGGAATTTTCAGCGCTTTATGCAGGTCGAGGTCGGCGGTGATGGCCGAACGATTGGTTGCCGGGCGCAACCACACATTTTCGCAGATAAACTGGAGTTTGGCATTGGGCAGCAAGACCCCCGGCAGCAGCCCCGATTCACAAAGAATCTGGAAGCCATTGCAGATGCCGAACACATAACCGCCTTCCTGGGCGAAGGTCTTGACAGACTGCATGATCGGAGAAAGATGTGCAATGGCGCCTGCCCGCACATAATCGCCAAAGGAAAAGCCGCCGGGCAACACGATACAATCGCCCGGGCCGAAACCCGCCGGCAAGTGTGTGTCTTTGTGCCAGATTTTGACCACCTCCTGCCCCATCACATCGCGGAGTACATGCACAATATCATCGTCGCAGTTGGAGCCGGGGAAAACGATTACGCCAAAGTTCATTGGATCAATTTTTTAAGTAGGTGTGCAAAGTTAGTTTATACTAAATCTTCTGTAACTCATTGATTTACATTGCTTTTTGCCCTTTGCAATTTGCCTTTTCCCTTATGAAGGAAAAATTTGAATAAAAAACAGCATTGCCAGCAGCGCCAGGTGCAGAATTTCTGCTAATAAGCGGTTGCGGATGCCCTGAAATGAAAATGCCAGAAAAATGCCCGCCGCCGCTGCCGGCAGCAGAAAGTGTTCCCAGCGCCATTCGGAACGCAGCAACATCAGCAAGCCGCCAGTGATCAGTACCCAGTACAAAGTGGTGATCGCTTTTTGTGTCTGGATCAGTTTTCGTTGAAAATAAGTACTCAGACCGGACAGGAAAACCAAAAGCAATAAGGTCAAAAATGCCGACTTTAAGATCATTCTGGTGTCAAAAGTGGCATTAAAACGATAAAGTTGAAAGATTTCTCCAAATTGAAGCGACCGAAATTCATTGCCGCGGTCATCCCAGAAATACCACAACCAGGCCAGGAATAAGGGTACCACGGCGCCTGTCAGAAAAACCAGTTGTTCCCGGAGGTTAAACGAGCGCATGACCATTACGCCGATATAAGCCGCCAATAACAGAATAAGCGCAGGTGGATAAAAGAGACCGGCGACTGACATCCACAGGGCTGCATCGAACACGAGGGCTGTTGCATGCGTAATTTTATAGGATTTAAAAATCCGGCGCAAGGCTATAGGAACAAATGTGGCGGCTACCAAAGGGGCGGAAATAAACAGGAACTCGGGCAAGATGCCCGATACCAGTACATAAAACATTCCGGGCAGCCAGTTGCGGTCGTGCATCAACCGGAATTCATCGGCCAGCCGATTGACCATCAGCGCTTGCAGGTACACGAAAAGAGCCGCCGCAAGGGCTGAATAAAAGGGTGCTTTTGTTGCCCAGCCGAACATGGACGCATACAACATACTTCCCTCAGCGGTTGGCCAGGGCGATGGTTGTATCCATCCCAAAAGTGCTGCGGCGCGCGTCAGTACAAGGTATACAGCGAGCAGTACGGCAGTAGAAACCCGGTTGTTGCGAAAAATGGAAAGCACGGTATGGAGGGCCGGGAGCAAAATGTGGACGCCCCTTTCGGCGGGTGCGAAGTTCGGGAAAATAGGAGACATCCCAGAAAGAATTTTTTCTTTGATGTGGGTTGATGAAGGTTGATGAGGTTGATAAAAGTTGATGAAGGTTGATATTCATCCGCTCGGAGAAAGTAAAATCGCTTCATTTCCGGGCGGATGAATATCAACCTTCATCAACCTTTATCAACCTCATAAACCTTCATCAACCTCAAACCCGTAATCCCTTTCCACCTTGCAAATACGGGTTTGAAAAGCAGCATACCATTGTTTGCGCCCCAATTGCTGCGCGATCAGGTGTTCGGCGTTCATTTTCCAGTGCCGGATGGCTTCCAGGCTTTCCCAGTAAGAAACGGTAATGCCCAGGCCGCTGCGCGCCGATTCCACGCCGAGAAATCCCGGTTGTGCTGCGGCCAGTTCTACCATCCGATCGGCCATGTCGCCGTAACCTTCGTCCACATCGGTGCGCAGGGAAGTGAAAATAACGGCGTAATAGGGCGGAGTGGGCGTTTTTGCAATCATAGACCTTGATTCGAAAGATGGAT
Organism: Saprospiraceae bacterium; assembly: GCA_022844265.1. Taxonomy (GTDB): domain Bacteria; phylum Bacteroidota; class Bacteroidia; order Chitinophagales; family Saprospiraceae; genus M3007. The sequence goes on from JALHMA010000021.1 coordinate 18,987, forward strand.
GAATGGACTCAAAATGTGATCGGGATCAGATTCAAAATGGAACACAGATTAAACGGATTGGACACGGATTTTAAAAGATGATGACCAAAAATCCGTGTCCAATCCCTTTTATCCGTGTTCCTTTTAAAGGGGATCGAGCTGTCAAAACAGTTTCCCAAGGGCAAATCCCAAAAACGGAGTCAAACCATTGTCATTGAAGATAGGTGTCAATGCGAGACGCCACATCATATTCTTAGAGGTGTGTCTGCGAAAACCAATGCCCGGAATAACATTTACCCGGATGTTTTTCTCCTTATTCTGAGCGCCATCGTCTGAAGCCAGTACCAGTCTAACGTTGGCGGAAGAAAACGTAAGGCCAAAGCCCAAATCCAGAAAAGAATTGTTTTTTTTGAGCGGGATAAGATAGTTTGCCCCCACAGGGACGGTTAAATGTGTGGGTTTTACGCCGTAAAAACCCATTCCCAGGCGTATGCCAAATCCGGGTTTGCTGCTCAGTTGTCTTTCATAATTTATAGAGGCCAGCAGTCCGTTCCCGCCCAGTTCTCCAAAAATGGTATTTTTTTTAAAGGGTGATTGTGCAAATGAAAGCGTTGAAAAAATGAAAAAAATGCTCAGTATTACAACTGTTCTCATGAAATTTATATTTAAATTTTTTTCCATACTTCGCTATCCAATAGTAGGGACATTAATAACCCACCCTGCATTTTCCAATGCTCTAAATTATCCCAATATCACAATATCACAACAACGCATCCGCCCGGCGTTCAGCCATCCACTCTTTCATTTTACGCCAACTGGGGCCGATCAGCCGGTTCATACCTTTGTCCACTACGAAATGCGCCGCAATATTGGCGATGCCGCGCAGGCGGGCCGGAACAGAGCCGAAAGAGCGCAAACTGATGGAATAACCACCATCGGTATATTCGATATAGTGCCAGAATCCGGAGGGCATAAAAAGGGTTTCACCGGGTTGCAGGATCACTTCATATCCCTTTGCCTTGGCCAGGGCGGGGTGTTTGACGTAGTCGGGGTTGTTCAAATCCACATAACTGGCCACAGTAAATGGATGGCGGTACAGGTTGCGGCTCTGGTCGGGCGCAAACAGCAGTACCCTTTTGCGGCCATGCACCTGGTTCAGGAAAACATGGCTCATATCGATATCGTAGTGGAGGGCAACTTTAGACCCTTCTCCGCCGAAAAACATAAAAGGCAATTCATCCACAAAGCCGTCCATAATCGTCGGTATGGAAAAATCGTGTCGCAATTCAGGCGCTACATTGAAAATATTCCACAAAAAAATGCGCAGGTCATTGGGGCCGGATTCGAGTATTTCCAGGTATTCGCGGAAGGAAATAACCCGATCGGGTTCCATGTATCCTTTGCCGGGTTTGGAATAATTATTGGATACAACGGGGACGCGCAGGTGGCCGTATTTGTTTTTAAAATGTTCAATCGTCCATTTCGTACGGGCAGGCCAGGCGGCGGTCAGGTCGGTTAATACGACCGGTTTCATCGGGTGGAGGTACTCCCGTGCAAAAGATTCAGGAGTAAGGCCGGTTTGGCGTTCAACAGATCGAAGTTCCAGCATACACTGTAATTTTTTTGTGAACGGTGTGGTTAGGCGTTTTGTCAACAAGTCTAATAGGCAAATGTAAGTACGAAAACGATTGGAAAATAAAAGGAACCCCCTGTTTTGAATTTCTTTTAAATTTCCTTAGGAACGATGAAATAACAAGTTCACGATTTCAGGCCAATTATTTTGGTGCTAGCCGACTATCTTTTGAGGCGAATAGCAGCGCTATTTAACGAAAAAGATGGGATGGATAGCGGCAAAAGAATGGCATCAAATCGTGAAGTTGTTATTTCATCGTTCCTTAGCGCCACCCAAACGTTTTTTTAAGAAACAGGTAAATAAAACGAAAACCAACTTTTTCCCGAACCGAAGCGATCAGCGCCTTGAATAACGATCTAAATGCCTGTCTACCAAATATTTAGGCAAAAATTTGAACATCCACGCATTATAACGTTCCTTTGCGGGCCAAATCGTAGCGCCTGATTGAATTGAAATATGACCGTAAAAATTATTGATAAAAAAGCGCCGGATGCGCTGGTTGTTCCACTGGTTCAGGACGATCGTTTAGCCGATCTTCTGGCTGACATAGCGCATCGCGCCGGTGTCGATGCTGCCACCTTGCAACATGACTTTCGTGCCGAAGCCAAAGAAGCCCTGGTATTATACGAAGCCGGTCATACCGGTCGCCGCTTTTACCTGCTTGGGTTGGGTAAAAAACGGGCTTTCTCTGATATGCAGACCGTTCTGCGCAGTTTTAGCCATCGCTATAAAACGAAATTGCCGCTGCGGCTCGGTGTAGATTTGCGGCATTTTCCGTTGCAGGAAATTGCCCGAATGACAGATGCGGCGCTGAGCGGACTCTCCCTGGGCCTGTATGATATTGGCCGATTTCGTACCAATTCCGCTCCCAAACCTGCGCCATTGTTCGGCTCTGCCAAATCAGAATTGGATATGCTGGTACCCGCCGAGGCGATGGCGCATGCGAAAACAGCCGCGCAACGCGCCCAGATTTTTGCCGAAGCGAGCAAACAAATACTCGACCTGATGAATGCGCCCGGCAATTATAAAACGCCACTGATGCTGGCCGACTTTGTGACAGAGCAGGCCGAAAAGTGTGGATTCAACGTTCGGGCCGTTCACGTGGAAAACATCGAAAAAGAAGGACTGGGCGCCTTGTATGCCGTTGGCAAAGGCAGCCCGAATCCGCCGGTACTGTTGCTGCTGGAATACGGCGCCAAAACCCGTAAATCCAAAACGCCTACGATCGGTCTGGTGGGCAAAGGTATCACGTTCGATACCGGTGGTATCAGCCTGAAACCCTCTGGCAATATGCATTACATGAAAAGCGACCTGGGTGGGGCGGCGGCTGTTATCGGTACATTTATGGTAGCGGCCTGCTTGAAATTACCTGTCCGGCTCATCGGCGCTATTCCCGCTGCCGAAAACATGGTGGACGGTTTGGCCGTCAAGCCGGGCGATGTGATCAACACCTACGCCGGCAAAACCGTTGAAGTAACGGATACCGATGCGGAAGGGCGGCTCGTGCTGGCCGATGCGCTGGCTTACCTGCTGAAAAATGAAACGCCCGACGTGCTGCTCGATCTGGCTACCCTGACTGGGAGTATTATCCGGGCCATCGGTACCCAGGCGGCAGGCCTGTTCACTTCCAATGACAACCTCGCAGCCGCGCTTGCCCGCAGCGGCGATGCGTGCGGCGAACGGCTCTGGCGCATGCCCATGTGGGAAGAATATGGCAGCGATCTGAAAAGCGATGTAGCCGATCTGCGCAATTACACGGGCAAACCGATGGCCGAAAGTATTTCAGCAGCCAAATTTTTGGAACATTTTACCGCTGAACATCCGGCCTGGGCGCACCTGGATATTGCCGGAACCGCTTTTGGAGACAGCGAGTTTGCACAAACCAAAAGCGCCACAGCTTACGGCATCAGGCTCCTCACCGAATTTGTAGAGCAATGGATTGATTCCAATAATCCTTCATCCAAAGATTAGACCTACCCGTATGAAAATATTATTTTTGAGCGTCACAACCTTTATCAGTACTCTTTTTATGGGGGCCTCGTACCGGACGGCCGGTAAAGAAACACTGGTTGAAAATATCCCGGTTAGCAACACCTACACCGGCGCTAAACCCAAAAACATCATTTTACTCATTGGTGATGGTATGGGACTGTCGCAGATTACTGCCGGGTTGTATGCGAACGGGAATTCACTCCACCTGGAAAAATTTCCCATAACCGGCCTGATCCTGACCCATTCTGCCCGGCAACTGATCACCGATTCGGCGGCAGGTGCTACCGCTTTTTCCTGCGGCTGCAAAACCAACAACGGCTATGTCGGTGTAACCACCAAGAAAAAACCCTGCCTGACTATTCTTGAACAGGCTAAAAAAGAGGGCAAAGCAGTGGGCCTGGTGGCTTCATCGAGCCTTACCCACGCCACACCGGCCTCCTTCATTGCACACGTGGCCGACCGGGGCGAGTCGGAGAACATCGCAACTTTTTTTGCAGATACGGAAGTGGATTTGTCGATCGGCGGCGGTTTGCAATATTTCAACCAGCGCAAAACCGACCAGCGGGATATTTGTAAGGAACTGGCCCAAAAAGGGGTGGTACTCTCTGACTTTTCCAAACAACCCTTGTCTGAAGTTCGCCCCGATCCTGCCAACCCTTTTATGTGGTTTGCTGCCGAAAAAGAGCCGGCGTCTGCTACCGAAGGCCGCACTTACCTGCCCCTGGCTGCACGAATAGCGCCTGGCTTTTTAAAAAAACGGAGTGAAAAAGGTTTTTTCCTGATGCTGGAAGGTTCCCAGATTGACTGGGCCTGTCATGCAAAAAAAGGCCCGGAAGCTGTGCGCGAAATGCTCGATTTCGACAATGCTATCGGAGAAATACTTCGCTTCGCCCAAAGAGACGGCGAAACACTCGTCATCGTCACTGCCGATCACGAAACAGGCGGCATGGCCCTCGAACAAAGCAATACGCCCGACAGTGTCGACCTCGATTTTAATACGGGCTATCACACCGCATCCATGGTTCCCGTATTTGCATACGGGCCTGGCGCCGAACTGTTCGGCGGTTTGTATGATAACACGGAAATTTATGTGAAAATGAGGGACTTGTTCGGCTGGAAAGCAGTGGAGTCGACGAAAAAGTAGCGCCGAACCCTGTTCGGCGGCCATCGCCGAACAGGGTTCGGC
>JALHMA010000021.1:23786-32361 GCA_022844265.1 Saprospiraceae bacterium
CAAGCGGGGGGGCTGCTTACAGCCTTTCAGGGTTCGGCGCTACCGCAAATGTGGTGAGGAGACCAGCCCTACCCCCCAAAAATGGACTGGTCCCTCGCCCACGGGCTTAAGGTCGCATTCGACCCTAATTTTTTAACGGATTTAAGACCGTTTCTTTTTTTTAAGTCGCTTAACTTCCCAAAATAAATTGTTAGGAGCACAACTCAAGAATTAACAGACGCAACTACTATGCCAAACTCGTCGCTCATTTTGCTTATTTCAGACAAAAGTTTGCTTGTGAAAAAATGCCTGAAATGAAAGTGTCTATTGTTGACAGGTTTTTCGGTCTTCAGCGTCATTTTGGCAGTTTTTTCGGGGGTGGCACGTACCTTGATTACGTATCTTGATTGTCTTGACCATGATTTACAGGATTATGAGATGACCATGATTATGGAGCGCGTCCATCCCTCATTCCTCATTCCTCATCCCTAATATTTAAACTACTCTAAACTGAAAGTATATGCAAACAGGTACGATCTCCGTCCAGACCGAGAACATTTTTCCCATCATTAAAAAATTTCTGTATTCCGATCACGAGATTTTCCTGCGCGAACTGGTATCCAATGCCGTAGATGCTACCACCAAACTACAGGCACTGGCCCGCAGCGGCGAAGTGAAAGGCGAAATCGGCGATACGCACATCGAAGTGATTTGCGAAAGCGATGCAAAACGCATCATCATCCGCGATCGCGGTATCGGAATGACTTCGGATGAGGTGCAGAAATACCTCAACCAGATTGCTTTCTCCAGCGCGGGCGAGTTTCTGGAAAAATACAAAGACAACAGCATTATCGGCCATTTCGGCCTCGGGTTCTATTCGGCTTTTATGGTGGCCGATAAAGTGGAAGTGGTGACCCGCTCCTGGCAGGAAGGCGCCGAAGCAGTGCGCTGGACCTGTGCCGGCGACCCCTCTTTCAGCATTGAAACAGTGGAAAAAGAGGAGCGCGGCACCGACGTTATTTTATACATCAACGAGGAAAACAACAGTTTCCTCGACCAGCACCGCCTCGAAGGTTTGCTGGAAAAATACTGCAAATTTCTGCCCATTCCGATCCAGTTTGGCACCAAAACCGAATACAAAACCGTCGGAGAAGGCGAGGAGCAGAAAGAAGAAAGCACTGAGGTTCCGAATATCATCAACGATACGAACCCGCTCTGGAAAAGACAGCCGGTCGACCTCCAGGATGCCGATTACCTGGCTTTTTACCGCCAGACACACCCCATGGCTCCGGAGCCGATGTTCTGGATTCACCTTAATATCGACTATCCGTTCAACCTGACCGGCGTGCTGTATTTCCCAAAACTCGGCAACGCGATGGAGGTGACGCGCAATAAAATTCACCTGTATTCCAACCAGGTTTTTGTGACCGACGACGTGCGCGACATCGTGCCCGAATGGCTGCTTTTGCTGCACGGCGTCATCGACTCGCCGGATATTCCGTTGAATGTCTCCCGCTCTTACCTGCAGGCTGATGGCAATGTGAAAAAAATCAGCGAGTACATCACCCGCAAGGTAGCGGACAAACTGAACGAACTGTTCAAAAACGACCGTCCCTCTTACGAACAAAAATGGCGCGACCTGGGTGTTTTTGTGAAATACGGTGTGATTTCAGATAAAAAATTTGAAGAGCGCGCCATGAATTTTACCCTCGTGGAAAACACGCAGGGCGCTTTCTTCCTGCTCGACGAATACAAGGAAAAAATTAAAACCAACCAGACGGACAAACACGGGAAAGTGGTGGTCATCTACACCAACGACCCGGAAGCCCACAATGCACAGATTACCGCCGCAACCGGCCGGGGCTACGATGTCCTGCGCCTCGAAACGGTACTCGACAACCACTGGATTCAGCACATCGAATACCAGCAAGGCCAACTGGGCCTGGTATTCGTCCGGGTCGATTCCGAGACCCTGGACAACCTGGTTCAAAAAGACGAAAAACGCGAGTCCATACTCTCCGAAGCCGAACAAAACGACGTTAAGTCGCTGTTTGAAACGGCCGTCAAAGGGCAGGTTGGCGCTTCCGTCACCTTGTCGCCATTGGCGCCCGACGATGCGCCGGTGCTCATTACGCGCCCCGAATTTATGCGCCGCCTGAAGGAAATGCAAAGTATGCAGGGCATGGGCGGCATGGGCGATTTTCCGGACAGTTACAATGTGGTGGTCAATACCAATCACCCGATTATCGTCAATAAGTTGCTGAAAATCAGCGAGTCGGCGGAGAAAGAGCAGATGTCGAAATACCTGCTGAACCTGGCCCTGCTGCAACAGGGTATGCTGCGCGGCGAAGCCCTGACGGGGTTTGTGCAGGCGACGCTGGGGAAAATTTAGTTTTTCGTGTATAGTGTTTGGTGTTTAGTGTTTGGGGCGCTCCGCCCTTGGCGACAGTGTGGGGTTTAGACCCTTGCTCACTGTCGCCAAGGGCAGAGCGCCCCAAACACTAAACACTATACACCAAACACATCAAGTGTTATAGTTTTCTAAAAATGCGCCAGCGACTCAACGCTCGCGCCCGGCCCCGCTGTCTGTGGGGTATGGATGTTTTCCTGGCATCCAGCCGGTTCTGCATAAGTGTTTGTACACTTTGGCAGCGCCACACTATCATTCTGAATCTTTATGAGCATGACGTTTAACGTACCTGATTATCCCGGTTTTACGCTTCCGTACGACCAGGTTCAGAGCGTCCACCTCAAAAACACCAAAACACCAAAACACACAAAAACAAAAACACGTAAAAACATGAAAACACTCTCCCTTTCCTTATTGCTGTGGTGCGCAGGCATCTTGTCCGCTCATGCCCAGAACCTCTGTGACGCCCCGCCTGCCGTGCGCGCATTTTATGAAAACGACGCCCGCCAGTTAGCCGTGCGTATGATGCAAAACAACCCGCAATGGCAGGATTCGGTCGCCATTCCCGATGTCTTGTATGAGCGAGCCATGAGCATGTTGCTGGCAGTGTACAATGCCACACAATTCCCGGAGCGCGATACGGTGGTCGAGTGCCTGGCGATTCACACGTTTCCAAGCATCTGGCCGTACAGTGTGTTGGTTAGCCTGAATCTGGATGAAACCTGGGTTCAGAATTTCAACAACAATGTGTTCCCTACCGGGAATGCGGCTTTCGACGGTTTGATGAGCCAGTACCACCTAAGCAAAGCCGGTAGTTTCCAGATCGGCAATTCCCTGTATGGAACCCTCGAAACCGACGTTGCGCTGAATCCCACCGCGTTGATCCACCTGTTCGAGGTAATCCCCGGCGTCAATTTCGCCGAATTGGATGGCGTTTTTGGCGACGGCGACAATATTCAGTTGCAGGAAACCCTGACAGGAGATGTTGAAATGACGTATACGGTGGCCTGGGGCGACTGCCCGGCAGGTTGTATTTTTGAGCGGAACTGGAAGTTTCTTGTAAAAACAGGTTGCGGCGTACAGTTCCTGGGCGTGTCAGGCAATGCATTGACACAGGAAATCAGCTGTAGCAACAGTTTCGAATGCGCTACCGAGCCGCTTTGCCTCGACTGGCTGCGCGATACGGTGGCTTTTTACCAGCAGCAATTCCCGGATTGTAATTTGCCGAATTATGGTTCTGCCGTTACTGTCATGAACAACGGCTCGGTCATCGGGCTGGATTATGTGATCGGCGCTGATTTTGAATTCACCCGGTTTTATCTCTGTGACGGCACTTACCTCGGCCAATGCCTTATCACGATCGTGGGTGAAACCTGTGACGATCCCGTTTTTCAGCAATACCTGGCGGACGCAGATACGATCTGGACCTGCGATCAACCTTACCCGACAGCGGAAGAATGCGGGGTGTTGCGCGCCAACGAGCCGCCATCCTGGGCGAGTTCGGTGCAGGTGATGCCCAACCCCACAACTGGACTGGTACAGGTCTCCGCGCTGTTCGACCAAAACCGAAAAGGCTCCGTTCAGGTGCTGAATGTACTGGGGCAGACGGTGTTGAACCAAAATTTCCAGTCGGCTTTTTTGAACGAAAGTATTGATTTACAAGGGAGTGCGCCGGGGGTGTATTTTGTGCGGGTGTTGAGTGGGGCGGAGATGGTAGTGCGGAAAGTTGTATTGGAATAGTATTAAGCGTAGTGAACGAGGTGTCATCTCCTGACGAAGGAAGGAGGTGACATCTCGTAACGGTGGTTTTCTAGTTAAATCTCGCTATGAGATGCCACTTGCTCCTGCGTCGCAAATGACACCTCTTCGCTAAGTCAACGACATTGTGCTGTAGAGGTTGTGAGACTAATACATCACCTGCCTCAGATCAACTTCCTTCTCCGGCTCAAAAACCAGTTTTTCTGACAAGTTCTCCACCAGCGTGGCTTGTCCGAAGACACCAAGATTTTCCAGGTAGAGGTAATTTTCCACATAGTGCGTGTCCATACCACTGCCGGCGAGGGTATGCCAGAAGCGGGCGTTGATATGAATGGCAGCACTTTTGCCGGGAGGCAAGGGTAGAAGATCGAAACGATCCCGGGCTTTAGAGCCGAAGTTGGGATAGTAATTGTCAAGCAGTTCCACCCAGATTTCACCATCTTTCGGATGCAGGTTCAGGAAAAAAGGCAATTTGTGGGAAGCGGTGAGCGATATCCAGTTAACGGATTGTGGACCGCTTAACAACAATACATCAGTAGGCGTTCCTTCTGCCTTTTGCAGCAGATCGTGGTGCAATAACAATTGACCCTGGCGGACGCAGCCATTGTGTAGTACCGTTGTTTGCTCCCATGCAGGTAAACGGGTAGCAAGCGCCCTGTATTCGGCTTTTTTCCACTGTTTTTCCTGTTTCAAGTAGCGGAGCACTGTGACAGGGTGGCGAAATGTAAGTATGGGAGCGGCGTTTTTCATGCCGGGCGGTGGTTATTCGGTTGAACAATCAAGTTCGACTATAAGACAAATTCATTTTCTATTTAAAAATTCTTCCACATCATACTTTCCACCGGTTTATCCGTGCGCTGGTTGTATTTGGCGTTTTGCTTTTTGTTATAGTAATTTTCAATATCGCCATCTATCAAAAAATAGATCAATTGTCCGATGGGCATACCGGCGTAGACGCGCACGGGTTGTACGCAGGAAATTTCCAGGGTCCAGGTATTGCAAAAACCCACGTCGCCTTTGCCGGCGGTGGCATGGATGTCGATACCCAGCCGTCCGATGCTGCTTTTGCCTTCCAGAAAAGGTACGGAATGGTGCGTTTCGGTATATTCCTCCGTCACGCCGAGGTAGAGTGTGCCGGGTTCGAGCACAAAACCTTCCGGTCCGATCTCGAACAGGTCGATGGGATTGTGCTTTTTGGCGTCCAGCACCCGGTCGCGGTACACGGCCAGGTACTTGCCGAGGTGTACGTCGTAGGAATTGGTACCCAGACATTCGGGACGAAAAGGCTCGATCACGATCATGCGCTGCGCGATGGCTTCCAGAATTTTTTTATCAGTCAGAATCATTTTTATTGCGGTGTTTTTCCTTGGAGGCAAAAAAGTGCGCAAAAGTATGTAGTTATCCGTTATTAGTTATTGGTTATCTGTGTTCATAATCAAGCATTTGAAAAGAATCCAACGCACATTTAAGCCGGGTAACTTTTTGCCGCGCCGGTTGTTGGTTAGTAACGCCCTAAAAACAAGTTCACGATTTGAATAACCCCCGCGCTTTAGCCGGGGGAAAAGAACAGGACAAACACAGATGGGTTTTAACCCAAAATGAGTGGTTTAGGGTTAAAACCCCATTGGGTTTGGTTTCTTCGATACCCCCGGCTAAAGCGCGGGGGTTATTCAAATCGTGAACTTGTTTTTTAAGCGTTACTTATCGGTTATTGGTGATGTTTAAGGTTGAAAATGATAAAAAACGGAACATTTTTATTCCCTTATCAATCGCAACGCATAACCAGTAACTTAAACCGAAGGGAAACGCAGGTAAAATTCCCGACCCTTCCCAGCCTGAAACACCACCGATAACAAATAACGGATAACGAATAACTAAATATGAAAAAGACCCTTGTCCTCGGCGCCACCGATAATCCAACGCGCTATGCCTTTTTAGCCGTGCAGCGTTTGTTGCGCTATGGTCACGAAGTGGTTCCTGTGGGTATCCGCAACGGACAGGTGGAAGGCCTGGATATCCTGCACGGCACCCCCGCCGTAAGCGATATAGATACGGTAACGCTCTATGTGGGGCCGGAGCGGCAGCCGCCTTATTACGATTATATCCTTTCCCTGCACCCGAAAAGGCTGATTTTCAACCCCGGAACCGAAAATCCGGAACTGCTGCAACTGGCCAATGCGCAGGGTATTGAGACGGTGGAAGGATGCACGCTGGTGATGCTTTCCATAGGAAGTTATTAGTTATTCGTTATTGGTTATCAGTTAGTTATCGGTTATCTGTTATTAGTTATCAGGGTGATAGTGGACCATCTGTACAAATGTTGGGCTACACGATAAGGAATGCCTGGCTTTTGTACAGATGGTCCACTATCACCCTGATAACTAATAACAGATAACTGATAACCTAACCCGCGTAGAGTTTCGCGCAGCTTTCACACAGACAGGTCGTTCCGAACTGCCGCACCAGCGTTTCTTTCGTGGCCGGGTGTAAGTTGATTTCTGTGCACCAGCAATTGTTGTCGCTGTAGCAGATATGTTTGCGTTTGCAGCGCGGACACGAGGCTACAAAGTCGGCTTCCTCTTCCACCCAGGCTTCCGCTACGCGCCCGCCGAGGGGAGGATTCAGTTTGCGCACCCTGACCCGGATGGCCTGTAAAGTGACGAACTGGTGTTTCATGCGGGCGATGATGCCTGCCAGCACGGTCTCGATGAGGTGGCGCGGCTGCTCCATCTCCAACTGGCATATCCGAAAAATGATTTCGTAGTTGATGGTCTGTTCTACCTGGTCGGTGGCAGCCGCTTTGGCGATGCCGGCTTTTACATACACATCAACGAGGTACTCTGTACCAATTGCTTTTTCAGCGTCATATACGCCGTGATAAGCGTGAAAACGCATACCTTCCAGTGCTATCCAAGCCATGTTAAGTCCGAAGTCGTTAGTGCGAAGTGCGAAGTCATTGTAAGTCCGAAGTCGTTAGTGCGAAGTCGGATACCCAAAGATTTTAGCATTTCTTTATAAGTAGTTATCCGTTATTGGTTATCAGTTATCAGTGCTGATAATCAATCATTTGCAAATAATTTAGCCAAAACTAATTTTGCTTGATTACTTAATAATACCGATTACAGGCTTGAAACACCGTGCTCAAAATATTGAGTTCCATCTTTTTTACGGGATGCCAACTCCCGATTCACCACTCACTACTCACCACTCACCACTCACTACTCACGATTACAGGCCTGAAAAATACATCCCCAAACCACACGAGCCGCCAAACGGGATGTCTCTCACCCTCTCACTTCTCACCTCTCACTTCTCACCTCTTCTTTACTCTCCCAGCATCTCCCGCAGCAGGTCCCTTTGCGTGGCCAGATCAGGGCATTTGCCGCTAAGCGCTTTTTCCACCAGTGCAAATTCTTCTTTTTTCAGCCGTCCGAATTGCCCGATGATGGTAGCGGAGCATTCTTTGGCGCGGTTGTATTCCTCCTGTATTTTCCGAAGATTCTCCTGAAAACCGACTTGCGCCGTGGTATCGGCAGCCAATCGGGCTGTTTGCTGGTTCAGCGCCACCAAAGGGCCGGTACACTCGCAAAAGGCCTTCGCTATTCTGTCAATACGGGTATCGGCAGGCGGATCGTCGCAGCCCCATGATAAAAGTAGAACAGTGAGAAGAAGCAGACGCATATCAGCAAAAGTCAAAAGGGCAAAATTATAAAAGTCAAAAAGCATTGAAAATCAATGAGTTGCAGAAGATTTGGTATTAATGCGAATCATGGGTTCAAACTAATCAAAATCACCACAATATAGTTAGAATTACTCCAACCCGGGTGTCATCCTGAGCGCAGCGAAGGATCTGGCCAAGCGTGAAAAGCAATATTAGCACTTTTTCTTGGGCAGATCCTTCGCTGCGCTGCTAATGAACCGCCCGTTTTAGTGAGGCGGTGACTGCCAGTCACCGCCACACTTGCGCGAGGCTTTCGGTTCATTCCGTTTTGATCGATGCCGAAGGCGGCGTGCCGCCTCAGGATGACACCCGGTTTAGGGACAAATTCAATTAACTCTTGGCGATTTTGATTGGTTTGAACCCATGATTCGCATTACTAACTGATTTTGCACACCTTCTTAAAATAGAATACCTACATACAAAGGACACATTTTTTTATCAAAATGAATCTACAAATATCGTTTCCATTCTAAAACACCAAAACACCAAAACATTTCCCTCACAAATTCCCTTCATCTGCAAAACTGTAATACCCCCGCTCGGAAATAATCAGGTGGTCGAGCAGGGGCAGGTCGATCATAGCGCCCGATTGTTTCAGCTTACGGGTGAGGTCGATGTCAGCCTGACTGGGTTGCAGGTTGCCGGAGGGGTGGTTGTGAATGGCGATAAAGGCTGCGGCTTTGGCATCTATCGCCGCTTTCAGCACC